>NZ_JBNBBE010000603.1:0-251 GCF_050031795.1 Stenotrophomonas sp. SrG | reverse complement strand
ACGCTGCCCCAGCCCTCGGGATCCTGGCACCGGCGCTCGAAGTCGGTGATGCCGATCTCGGTGCCCGGATATCCCAGCGCCTTCGCCATCGTCTCCGGCACGCCGAACACGACGGGGGTGTGGGTGAACGACTCGGGCTCGCCGACGAGAGAAGCGGATGCCGCGGCCGCCACCCGCTCGGTCCACACCGTCGACGCCGGCGACCACATGGACGGCCAGCGGCGCGTGTCGTCGTCGGGCCAGTCCTGCCC
>NZ_JBNBBE010000602.1:0-251 GCF_050031795.1 Stenotrophomonas sp. SrG | reverse complement strand
ACCCGGGGTGCAAGAACGGTACACACACTCTCCACCAGACGATCACGAATGGTGGACGCGGCGCTGGGCAGAGTGATTCCACTTCACTGAATCCCACCAAGGATAGAACGATGCGCCTGCTTCCCCTGCTCGCCCTGCCGCTGGCCAAGGCCGCCCTCACCCACGCCACGTCCGCGAGCGCACCCGAAGGCGACGACCGCTACGCCCAGCGCCTGGGTGCGATGAACAACGACACGGACAACACCATCCGG
>NZ_JBNBBE010000601.1:0-251 GCF_050031795.1 Stenotrophomonas sp. SrG | reverse complement strand
CTGGCGCCGGAAGTGCGCCCGCTGGAAATCCCGCCGGACCTGAACGCCCCGGGCGACAGCCCGGCCGCGCAGGTGCCGGTGCTGGCCTCGCAGGCCTCCAAGCCGGCCTCGTCCCAGGCGCCGGCCGCCAACAATGCCTGTTTCACCGTCCCGGGCAGCAAGGACGAGGTGTTCGGCAAGGTCGGCACGGCGCTGGAGACGGATCAGGGCGAGAAGGTCGCCAGCAAGGCCCAGCTGATGGGCTCCTACGA
>NZ_JBNBBE010000600.1:0-251 GCF_050031795.1 Stenotrophomonas sp. SrG | reverse complement strand
TCCTTGGCCGGGCGCAGCATCGCACCGCAGATGGCCGGAGCCAGGGTCAGGTACAGAATCGTGGAGACCACCAGCGATACGCTGAGCGTGACCGCGAACTGCCTGTAGATGCCGCCGGCCGAACCGGGGAAGAAGCCCATCGGGATGAACACCGCCCGCAGCACCCGCGTAGTGGCGATGATCGCGCCGGACCGCTGCCCCATGGCCTTGGCCGTGGCTGCGCGGGGTGGCAGATCCTCCTCGCGCGTGTG
>NZ_JBNBBE010000599.1:0-251 GCF_050031795.1 Stenotrophomonas sp. SrG | reverse complement strand
CACCGGCTCCACCCACTCGCCGTGGTGGCTGGCCATTTCGTCGTAGCTCAGGTAACCGCCATTGGCCTTGAAGTAGGTGCCGATCGTGCGCGCGAAGTCGCCCTTGTAGAACGCATCGCGGCCGCCCTGCGCGATCTGCTCCAGCGAGTTGGCCAGGTTCGGGTTCTTCCACAGCTCACCCTTGCGCGGCGCATGCCCGTAGATCGTGAACTGCTCCTTGAAGCCTGGGTACTGCGACAGCTTCTGCACCG
>NZ_JBNBBE010000598.1:0-251 GCF_050031795.1 Stenotrophomonas sp. SrG | reverse complement strand
CGCTGGCCCTGGTCCAGCTCGAACCGCGCGCCCTCCTCGACATCCAGCACCAGCCGGCGCAGTTCGCCGCGCTGCAATGCCGACCACCGCGGCCGGATCGCATCGTTGCCCAGCTGTTCCAGCGAACGCAGCTGGCGCAGGTCCACCAGCGCATCCACCCGCTGGTCGCCATCGGCCTGCACGCCGGCCGCCTCGGCCAAGGCCTGCAGCAGCGCAACGCGGCGGCGGACCTGCGCGTGGGCGGTACGCAA
>NZ_JBNBBE010000597.1:0-251 GCF_050031795.1 Stenotrophomonas sp. SrG | reverse complement strand
GTCGGGGTCTGGTCGTACGCGACGCCGCCACGCAGGGTCAGGGTGTCGCTCCGCTTGTAGTCCGCACCCAGCGAGACGAAGGTGGTGGCGCGGTAGGAGAAGTCCAGGACCGAATCCGGCTGGGCCGAACCGTAGTCGCTGGTGACCGAGTCGAACGCGGTCGACCAGGCGGTACGGGTCCCGTCACCCATCACGGTCCAGCGGGCGTTGACCTTGTGGGTGATGCTCATGGGGGCCGACGCCGGCTGGGG
>NZ_JBNBBE010000596.1:0-251 GCF_050031795.1 Stenotrophomonas sp. SrG | reverse complement strand
CACGAGCCAGCATCACGGCCGTCAAGCTCGTGGTGGCCGCGCGTCTGCCCCTGGTCGTGGACGAAGCGTTCGATTGGCAGGAAGGCCAGCACCTGGCCGCCGCCTATTCCGATCTGCCCGGGCTGTCCGCCTGGCTGGCGCGCCTGGGCGTGGAGCTGGGCGGCAACCACGTGCTGGCGCAGCGCCTGCCGTTCCTGGCGATCGGCGCGATGCTGCCGTGGATGGTCTCACGAATCGCCACCCGCTGGTTT
>NZ_JBNBBE010000595.1:0-251 GCF_050031795.1 Stenotrophomonas sp. SrG | reverse complement strand
CGAGCAGCTTCCGGGTCAAGTCCAGCACCTGCTAGAGCAGGACGTCCGCATATGCTGGGTCTAATGTTGCCGCGCAGCATACCTCCCCCGGGTCTGGAACGCCTTAATCGGCGGATCCGTCGCAACCGGTCATGAGATCAACGGCCACGGCGTTCCAGGGCGGCGGCGTGGCCCGCCAGTGCGGGCGACAGCCAGCAGTGCGAACCGAGCGCGGTGAAGCCTACGGCCGTCAGCTGGCGGCGGTACCAGGC
>NZ_JBNBBE010000594.1:0-251 GCF_050031795.1 Stenotrophomonas sp. SrG | reverse complement strand
GCTTCCCTTCGTGCACCAGCTCCAGCGCAGCCACCAGCGCGTCCTGCACCAGCGGCAGGCCGGACGGCGCCTGCGCATAAGGCTTCTGCTTTTCTTCCCAGGGGTGCGGGGCGTGGTCGGTGGCCAGCACGTCGATCACGTTGTCGGCCACGGCCTGCGTCAGCGCCTCGCGGTCGCTGACTTACATGTTGGCCGGGTTGCACTTGGTCAGGTTGCCCACCCGCGCGGTATCTGTGGGGTACAATCGCAGG
>NZ_JBNBBE010000593.1:0-251 GCF_050031795.1 Stenotrophomonas sp. SrG | reverse complement strand
GGCCATCCAGGTCATCACGTTGGCGCCGGCGGCGCTCAGGCGCTGGAGGGCAACGTGGTGCGCTTCCACCGACACCGCGCCACATGCATCGGTAATGACGGGGACATCCCAGCCCTCGCCGAGCGCCTGGATGACCGGCATCGCCACGCAGATCTCGGTCCACAGACCGGCGATGCTCAGCTGCTTGCGGCCAGTGGCCTTGACCGCATCCACCACGGCCTTGTCCTGCCAGGTGTTGATCAGGGTGCGGT
>NZ_JBNBBE010000592.1:0-251 GCF_050031795.1 Stenotrophomonas sp. SrG | reverse complement strand
CATCAGTATCCCGGCAAGCCACCGCAACGCTGTTGGCATTGTAAAGAAGGCGGTGTTGCTCGGCATGGGCGCCAAATTCGAATTGTGGAGCGAGCAGGCTCATCGCGCACTGATCCAGCAGACGTGGTCTGACGAGGATCTGGGCGATGGGTTGCTCGACCTGAAGTTGTGACCCGGGGTGCCCGGGTGCGCGGAGGCGCGCCGGCCGGTCACCTTCCGGTGTCGCAGTCGCCGGCGGGCCCTCTGCCGGT
>NZ_JBNBBE010000591.1:0-251 GCF_050031795.1 Stenotrophomonas sp. SrG | reverse complement strand
CGCGCGACCGGGCGCGGGCGCACGCAGCGCTGGTGGGCCACGCCGCAGTCCGGATTCACGACGATATTGTTACTCCCGGCCGCGCTGCCGGGCGACTAGGGTGGTTGCCAGGCACCCCTACCGATGTGCCAGGAGATGCGGCAATGAACACTGGAACGCTGAACCCCACCGCTGCCCCGCACGTGCACGACGTCGAGGTGGCCCGCGAATATGGTCCCTTTGACAGCGCCGACTGCATCCACGGCGTCAGC
>NZ_JBNBBE010000590.1:0-251 GCF_050031795.1 Stenotrophomonas sp. SrG | reverse complement strand
CCCCCCGCTGCAGGGCTGGGCACGCAACTAGGCGGACTGGGTCCGGCCCTACCTGCGCACCGCCGCGATCTCCGTCGGCCTGGCCGCCGCGCTGCAGCTGGCCACCGACCAGGTGGTCAAGCTGCTACACGCCCGCCGCGACGCGCTGCACTGAGCCCGGCACGCATGGGCAACCGGCTGTCGCTCATCTACACCCGCACTGGCGATGACGGCAGCACCGGCCTGGGCGACGGCAGCCGGGTGGCCAAGGA
>NZ_JBNBBE010000589.1:0-251 GCF_050031795.1 Stenotrophomonas sp. SrG | reverse complement strand
ACCCACCTGCGCACCGTGGGCCGGGTGTTCGCCAAGTCGATGGCCTACTTCCTGTTATACTCCACCCAGGCGCTGATCGTGGGCATGGTGGTGGCGCACGTGGTGCAGCCCGGCGCCGGCATGAACATCAACCCGGCCGACCAGGACCAGACGGCGGTGCACAGCTACGTGGAAAAATCCCACGAGCTGACCCTCACCGGCTACGTCATGTACATCATCCCGGCCACCCTGGTCAGCGCATTCGTGGATGG
>NZ_JBNBBE010000588.1:0-251 GCF_050031795.1 Stenotrophomonas sp. SrG | reverse complement strand
CGCCTGGAGTGTCGGTACGGAGGAGGGCGACGTCAGTGCGGGCTCGTATTCGATGGCGAAGCCGTAGACGCGGTACAGCCCTATGCCCCCGGCAACGGGTTGGATCCGGAATCGCGCGTTATCAGCTGATGCGCAAGCACCTGATTGACGGTGGCGCGCGCCCAGGCAGGCGCGCGCCGGATCTCCCGCAGCAGGATGTCGATGGCGGTGTCGGCCAAGTCCCCCACCGGCTGGTGGATGGTGGTCAGTTA
>NZ_JBNBBE010000587.1:0-251 GCF_050031795.1 Stenotrophomonas sp. SrG | reverse complement strand
CGTCGGGGCCGCCCACCTGCGTGGCGGAGCGGGTCGGCCGGGTCACGGTGAAGCTGGGCCGCAATGAGCCCAACCAGCGCACTGGCATGAACCCCTCGCCGGTGAGCTACAGGAAGGCCTTCGCAAAGCTGCAGACGCAAGCCGGTGAACTCGGCGGGCACGCCGTGGTACTGCGCGGCCATGCCGCCTATTTTCATACAAACAACGCCCGCGTCGCCCGCCTGCCGACGTTTCTTCAACTGTGCGGGGAC
>NZ_JBNBBE010000586.1:0-251 GCF_050031795.1 Stenotrophomonas sp. SrG | reverse complement strand
GTGGGCAGCGGCGCGGTAGGTCTGCTCGGTGATTGCCCGGTATTCCTGCGAACGCTGCATCCCCAGCACGGCGTTGAGGTTGTCGTTGGCGGCCACGGCGGCATCGCCCTGTGCGGCAGGCGCGGCAGCGGCGGCAGCAGGGGCCGGGGCAGCAGCTTCGGCGGGGGTCTCGGTGCGCTTGCCCGCCCCCAGCGCCATCACGGCGCAGGCCAGCACGGACAGGGAACCAGCGGTACGACGCATGGCACTCA
>NZ_JBNBBE010000585.1:0-251 GCF_050031795.1 Stenotrophomonas sp. SrG | reverse complement strand
CAGCCGCACCGCACGGGTGCTCCGGTAGAACAGCTGCCGGCCCAGTTCCTTTTCAAGCGTGGCGATGAAACGGGACACCGACGATGCCGGTACCTGGAAATGCCGGGCGGTCGCGAGACAGCTGCGTGTGGTGGCCACCATCAGGAAGTAGCGCAGGGCCTTGAGCTGCATGGGAATGCTCCGCTCATGCTGTTTCAGCAATTGTGATTTGCCGTGTGGCGGGATTGTAGCTGTATCGGCATCTACCTACG
>NZ_JBNBBE010000584.1:0-251 GCF_050031795.1 Stenotrophomonas sp. SrG | reverse complement strand
ACCGTACGCCGGCGTAGTGTTTTCAGCGTGAAAAACGCATGTTGTTGTTATGAAAAGACCAGACTCAGGCGTGTGGCTGTAATCTTGTTCATCTATTCCCGCCACTTGGGCCCTTGAGCGTCCGCCGTGTCCGCACAACGCAAGATCATCCACGTCGACATGGACGCGTTTTACGCGTCGGTGGAGCAGCGCGACAGTCCGTCGCTGCGGGGGCTGCCGGTGGTGGTGGCGTGGAAGGGGGCGCGTTCGGT
>NZ_JBNBBE010000583.1:0-252 GCF_050031795.1 Stenotrophomonas sp. SrG | reverse complement strand
AGCCGTTGCTGCGCTCCCGGGGCGCAGGTGCCCCCCGCACCAAGCGCAGGAAGGCGGGGCTGGGCACGGTATCGGAGATAGTCCCCGGGGGGAGGGACATCGCGCGACAGCGCCGGCTGGCCTGGCGGGGGCCGGGGGGTGGCGCGGGGGGGGGCGAGCTGCGGCTCCGGGGCGGCGGTGGGGAGGCTGTCGTGGCGGTAGGCGAGGTGAGCGGGGGAGGGGGCGGCGTCCACGGTCGACAGGGCGTGGGGG
>NZ_JBNBBE010000582.1:0-252 GCF_050031795.1 Stenotrophomonas sp. SrG | reverse complement strand
CCGATCCTCGCCCGCATGGCCCAGGCCCGGGGGCCCCCGCGCCGACGGTCGGGCGCGCCTACGCGTGGGGGGTTCTCCTTCACGGGGCGCCCCGAATTCCCCCCACCGGTGCCCTGGACCGTGGTGGTGCCCCCCGCCCCGCGGGACGCCCCCCCCGCTCCGCCTGACGCGCCGGCCCCCCCGGTCTTCGGCTATTGCTGTGAGCCCCCGGAAGAGCGAGATCTGGGTCTGGGGCAGCTGCTGGTCCAGCGG
>NZ_JBNBBE010000581.1:0-252 GCF_050031795.1 Stenotrophomonas sp. SrG | reverse complement strand
CCCCGCCCCCCCCGCGGGCGGGGCTCGGGCGCGCGGCGGCCGCCGGGGGCGGCCGCCCGCCGGCCGGCGCGCGGTCCCCATTCCCCCTCCACCCCCCGACCGCGCGCCCCCCCCCCCCCCCCCCCCCCCAACCCCCCCCCCCCCGCCCCGCCCGTCGCGACCGCCCCCGCCCCCTCGCCCCCCCCCGCCGCCACCGCACGGGCCCGCCACCCCCGGGCCCCGGGCACCGCCCCGTCTGCCGCCGCCCCCACC
>NZ_JBNBBE010000580.1:0-252 GCF_050031795.1 Stenotrophomonas sp. SrG | reverse complement strand
CGGCCGCCCGGCGGCGGCCGCGCGCGGGGGCGGCGGCGGGGCGCGGGCGGCCGGCGCCCGCGGCCGCCCGCGGCGCCCCGCCGCCCCCGCCCCGCCCCCCGGCCCCGCCCCCCCCCCCCCCGCCCCCGCCCCGCCCCCGGACCCGCAGGCCGCCCCGCCCGACCCCCCCCCCTCCACCTCCCCCGCCGTCAGGGCCCACCCGGCGGCGGCCGCCCCGCGCGGCAGCACCGTGCCCCCCCCCCCGCCCGTCGA
>NZ_JBNBBE010000579.1:0-252 GCF_050031795.1 Stenotrophomonas sp. SrG | reverse complement strand
CCCCCCCCGCCCTCCGCCCGAGACTCCCTCCATCCCCCCCTGCGCGCGGTTCCTATCCAAACCCCCCCCCCCCCGCGCTTCCCCCCCCCCCCCCAGACCCCCACCTGCCCCCCCCCCCCGCCCCGCCCCCCCCCCCCCGCACCCCCCCCGCGCCACCGCCCCACCCCACCACCCCCACCCCCCCCCCGACCAGCACCGCCCGCCCGCGGCCCCCGTCCCCCCCCCCCCCGCCGCCGCGGCGCGGGGCTACAG
>NZ_JBNBBE010000578.1:0-252 GCF_050031795.1 Stenotrophomonas sp. SrG | reverse complement strand
CAGGATACCATCGAAGATCACGAAGACCCAGCGGTGCGGGAAGACGACATCACAGCGACCCCCGCGTTCGGCGAAGCGGGAGAGCTGCAGCAGCCGCTGGTCGATGGCCTGACCATCGTCGACGGTCCCGATGCGGAGGCAACTGCCGACGTCGCTCCGGTGCTGGGCCTGGATGCGCGCCACGTAGCTCTGGACGCACGCGATTCAGTCGCCGAGTCCGAAGCAGGCCTGTCCGATGCCGAAGCATCGTCG
>NZ_JBNBBE010000577.1:0-252 GCF_050031795.1 Stenotrophomonas sp. SrG | reverse complement strand
GTGCTGGCCGGGTTGAAGGCCGAGAGCAATCCGTCGGTGTTCCTGGGCGCGACCGACCAGAGCCCCGAAGCGATGGCGCAGCTTTCCCAGTTCCTGGCGTCCGGTGGCGAGATCCAGCCGCTGCACGCCGGGGGCGGCGTGCGCGATCCGCAGGGCCAGCTGCTCCAGCGCTATGACAAGACCCCCGCGCCGGCCCAGGGAGGCGGCGCCATCGCCGCCCACCAGATAAGCATCGGCCTGCAGCAGGTGGTG
>NZ_JBNBBE010000576.1:0-252 GCF_050031795.1 Stenotrophomonas sp. SrG | reverse complement strand
GGGGATGGTGGGTAGTTGGACGGGGGCGGTCTCCGCCTCAAGAGTAACGGTGGAGCTCGATGGTACGCTCAGCGCGGTCGGGCCTCGCGCACTGTGTGCAATGGCCTTAGCGTGCTTGACTGCAAGATCGGCGGATCAAGCAGGTAGGAAACGAGGACTTAGGGATCCGGTGGTGCTGTATGGAAGGGCCAGCGCTCCACGGAGAAGAGGTCCTCCGGGGATCACAGGCTGATACCGCCCCAGAGTTCCTAT
>NZ_JBNBBE010000575.1:0-252 GCF_050031795.1 Stenotrophomonas sp. SrG | reverse complement strand
GCGCAGAGCCTTACGGCACGGGATGCCGCGGGCCGCCGCGTCATCGTGGTCGACGACGTCGTGACGACCGGAGCGAGCCTCGAGGAGGCCGTCCGCGCGCTGCGCGCCGCCGGGGCGGACGTGGTCGGCGCCGTGACGGTCGCCGCCACACCGCGCCGTATGAACGGCAGGAAGCCACCGGACGTCGCATTCGAAACTCACAGGTGACAGGCGACCCCCGCGGGGCTAGCGTGGGGGAGACAAGGCGACTGA
>NZ_JBNBBE010000574.1:0-252 GCF_050031795.1 Stenotrophomonas sp. SrG | reverse complement strand
ATGTTGTTCCAAGCCTTGGCTATGGGTCGCCCAAAATACTCTTGGACCCACTCGGTTGCGGCTTTGCCAGCTTCCAGCTCTGGATTGACAGGGTCGCGTCCAGGGAAGTAGGTGGAGATGTCAATCACCACCACGTCCTCGGGAAGGGACGAAATAAGCGCTCGAATCTGCTCGTGTCCCGGGTGAGGCCTGGCCCAGACGACGGCGTCAGCGTTGTGCACCGCGTCTTCCACGGTCGCCGCTACAGCACCC
>NZ_JBNBBE010000573.1:0-252 GCF_050031795.1 Stenotrophomonas sp. SrG | reverse complement strand
TAGGGCCAAGCGGTCAGGCTTGGCAATGCGAGACAGCTCCTCTGATCCGCGCACAAACTGGGCGGCATGGACTTCTTCCCTCATCTTAAGTTCGAAGTGATCCCTGATACGAAGCCGGAAAGCGACCAGCGCGTCCAGCGACAGTCGCCAATCCCGCTCGTGAACCACCAACCCGGAAAGAACGAAATATCGGCTGGGCGAGTTCACCATGCCTGCTTCACCGCTCTCGTCCACATACATGAAGTACATGCT
>NZ_JBNBBE010000572.1:0-252 GCF_050031795.1 Stenotrophomonas sp. SrG | reverse complement strand
CCCGCCCTCCCCGAGCAGCTCGGCCGCCAGGATTCGGCCGGCTTCATCCCGGACATCGAATCGGATTCGCTGCCGCCCGGCCTGGACGAGGACACCATCCGTGCCCTGTCGGCCAAGCAGGAAGAGCCGGAATGGATGACGCAGTGGCGCCTGGACGCCTACCGCCACTTCCTGACCACGCCGATGCCGAACTGGGCCAAGCTGCAGATCGCCGCGATCGACCTGCAGGCGCTCAGCTACTACTCCGCGCCC
>NZ_JBNBBE010000571.1:0-252 GCF_050031795.1 Stenotrophomonas sp. SrG | reverse complement strand
TTGAGGCCGATCACCCCGGCCACGATCAGCCCGATGCAGGCCAGGCGCGGCGCCGAAGCTCTGTCGCCGAACAGGAAGATGCCCAGCGTGGCCACGCCCAGCGCGCCGATACCGGTCCAGATCGAGTAGGCGGTGCCCACCGGGATGGATTTCATCGCCTGGCTCATCAGATACAGGCTGACCAGTGCCGCGCCGACCGTTGCGAGAGTGGGCAGCTGCTTGCTGAAGCCGTCCGAATATTTCATTCCGATA
>NZ_JBNBBE010000570.1:0-252 GCF_050031795.1 Stenotrophomonas sp. SrG | reverse complement strand
CTCGCCTCCAGAATGCTCTTCCCGGAAGCAGTTTCCAGTTGATTGGTCACCCTCGCTCCCAACACGCCGGAGGAGACTGCCAGCAGGATTTGCACGATTGCAGAAACACTTGGATCGAGCGACTTCTGCCCAATCACGAACAGGAACACCGAAACTAGCAGAAGAATCAACGTCCACGGCTCACCGATCAGATTGCCGAAACGACGCCAGGGCCCTAACTCCGCATTCTTCCTCGTCGCGGCTGCGTCTGGA
>NZ_JBNBBE010000569.1:0-252 GCF_050031795.1 Stenotrophomonas sp. SrG | reverse complement strand
ACTCGTAGCTCACCGCCTTGGCGACCGCCTGGTCGACCTTGGGGGTGTTGCCTGTTTACTTCTTTCGGAACATGGGGTCATCCGTACTACTGGAACATCAAGGGGCCGCGGAACTCAGCTGCCGCTGGACGCGTCGACACTGCCGGCGGCAGCGGTCGGCGATGCGGCGGAGGCGGACTGCACGACGATCTGGTGGCCGACGATGGACCCCGACACGCCCTGCCCTGCAGAGGCGGCAGTGAGAGCGATCAT
>NZ_JBNBBE010000568.1:0-252 GCF_050031795.1 Stenotrophomonas sp. SrG | reverse complement strand
CCGCTGGCTTCGGCACCGTAGCCGAGCGCGGTGGGGCGCAGCCCGCTGGCGGCACTGAACGCGCCGCCCGCGGTGCTGTAGTCGCTGCCGGCTTCGGCGCTGTAGCCGACGGCGGACGACTGCCGCCCGGCCGAAGTCGCGCCGGCACCGCTGGCGGTGCTGAACACCCCGGTGGCCTGTGCGCCGGCACCCAGTGCGGGAGCGCCGGTGCCGCTGGCACTGGTGGCCTTGTCGAGCAGCACGGTGCCGTTG
>NZ_JBNBBE010000567.1:0-252 GCF_050031795.1 Stenotrophomonas sp. SrG | reverse complement strand
CGTGGACCGCGCCTGGAGCGGGGCCCCGCCGCAGGTCGTCACCTGCACCCAGACCGGTGGCTTCCCGGTCGCGGTCAACGGCAACTCCGCCGCGCTGACCCTGTACACGCTTGCGCGCCTGCTGGGCACGCTGGCCAATACCGCCTGTACCGGCGGCAGCGGCGGTTCGGCCGAACCGACCACCGCCGGTGGCAGCCACCTGGCTCCGCACACCGGCAATGTCTGCACCGGCGGCCAGAGCCGCGCCACCGA
>NZ_JBNBBE010000566.1:0-252 GCF_050031795.1 Stenotrophomonas sp. SrG | reverse complement strand
TCTCCGCACTGGCCGGCACCGCGGTCCCGGTGCCGCGCACGGTCGACGTCGTCGACGACACCGACGCCGCCCACGTGAAGGGCACGGTCTTCTTCGTGATGGAGCGCTCCCCCGGCATCGTGCTCGCCCGCCCGGCGCAGAACGCCGGCTACACCGCCGACGGCCTCCGGGGTCTCGGCTTCGACCTGGTGCGCTGCCTCGCCGACCTGCACGCCGTCGACCCCGACGAGGTGGGGCTCAGCGACTTCGGCA
>NZ_JBNBBE010000565.1:0-252 GCF_050031795.1 Stenotrophomonas sp. SrG | reverse complement strand
TCCGCCGTGTCGGCCGACGTGGCACAGCGCTCGGTGGTCATCGCCGCCGCAGGTGCCGGCGTGGTGCGTGAAACGATCCAGGGCATGGACCAGATCCGCGACCAGATCCAGGAACCCTCCAAGCGCATCAAGCGCCTGGGCGAGTCCTCGCAGGAAATCGGTTCGATCGTGGAACTGATCAACGCCATTTCCGAGCAGACCAACATCCTGGCGTTGAACGCCGCGGTGCAGGCGGCCTCGGCCGGTGAAGCC
>NZ_JBNBBE010000564.1:0-253 GCF_050031795.1 Stenotrophomonas sp. SrG | reverse complement strand
CCGCCCGCGGCCCGCCCGGGGCTGCGGTGCGCGCCGCGGCCGCCCCGCCCCCCGCGGCGGGCCGCGCCCCCCTGCCCCCCCCCCCGGCCCCCCCCCCCGCCGCCGCCCCCCCCCCCCCGCCCGCGCCCCCCGCCCCCCGCCCCGCCCTGCGCCGCGCGACCCCGCCCTACCACGCGGCCCCCACCGCCGCAGGCACCCACCCCCAGGACGGGCCCGCCGCCGAGCTGGCACCGCCCCTGCCCCCCGCCGACGC
>NZ_JBNBBE010000563.1:0-253 GCF_050031795.1 Stenotrophomonas sp. SrG | reverse complement strand
GCGTGGACGTGTGGCTGCAGTCCGAACTCGGCCGGCTCGGCATCGGCCCGTTCCCGTCCGAGGCCGAGGGGGGGGCGGACCTGATCTACGCCGGCCAGCGGACGGTCACCGCGCGTGCGGGTGCCAGCTATTGCGGCAGCCACGCCGGCTTCGCGATGGTGCGCGGCGGCCAGGGGAAGCTGGCAATCCGGGGCGCGATGCCGGTCACCGACCCGGGCGAGGTGGCGCCCGGGGTGGTGCGCGGCCAGCTGGG
>NZ_JBNBBE010000562.1:0-253 GCF_050031795.1 Stenotrophomonas sp. SrG | reverse complement strand
CCGGTGTGCAGGTCGACCGCCGCATGCTCGCCGAGCTCGCGGTGAACGAGCCCGCCACGTTCGCCTCGCTCGTCGAGACGGCCAAGAAGGCGCTGCCCGAGAACGTCAACGCCCCCAAGAGCGCCTGACGCCGGCATCCGGGTCACGAAGAGGACGCCCTCCGCACGGAGGGCGTCCTTTTTCGCGTGCCCGCGCGTGGCGTGGAGGAGGGGCCTCGACCCTAGACTGATGGTGTGCTCGAGAACCCTCGCTC
>NZ_JBNBBE010000561.1:0-253 GCF_050031795.1 Stenotrophomonas sp. SrG | reverse complement strand
CGCGCCGCCGCCCCCCCCGCCCCCGGCGGCGGCCGGCCCATGGCTTCCACCCCCCCCCCGCCGCCCGCCCCGCGCGGTGGGACCCCGCACCCGGTCGCCGCGCACCCGCATACCCTGAAGAACCTCTTCTACATCCTGGGCGTGCTGGAAATTCTGCTGGTGCCGATCCTGCTGCTGGGCTCCGCCGGCCGCTAAACCAGCTAAAGCAACAGATCCAAACCCAAAGCCAACACGGCCCTCCAGGCGGCGATCA
>NZ_JBNBBE010000560.1:0-253 GCF_050031795.1 Stenotrophomonas sp. SrG | reverse complement strand
CCCGAGGCCATCACGGCCTACCCACCGGCCGATCAGGTGCCCGCGGGCACCGGCAGCGTGCCGCTCGCGGAGGCGCTGGACGCGGCATCCGCTCTGGAGTTCGCGATCGTCGAGTTCGACACCTACTCGGGCGATCTGTTCGACGGCATCGAGCAGAGCCGGCTCTTCCTCGACGAGCGGGCGGCGCGCTGATGGGGTCGCCGATCGGCGTCGGGATCATCGGCGCGGGCAATATCCGCGACCAGTACCTGAC
>NZ_JBNBBE010000559.1:0-253 GCF_050031795.1 Stenotrophomonas sp. SrG | reverse complement strand
CCACCAGGATGCCGGTGAGCAGCAGGGTGAAGACGAAGATCAGCGTCGGCACGGTCGCGACCGAGCCGTTGATGCCCAGCCCGACCGGAGGGGACGAGGTGCCCGTCGAGGTGACGAAGCCGGCGTCGACGAAGCCGATGAAGGCGATGAACAGGCCGATGCCGACCGTGATCGCGAGCTTCAGCTGGATGGGGACCGCGTCGAAGATCATGCGCCGGAGTCCCGTCGCGGCGAGCAGCACGATGATCAGACA
>NZ_JBNBBE010000558.1:0-253 GCF_050031795.1 Stenotrophomonas sp. SrG | reverse complement strand
AGACGATGATGTCGCCGCGCGTGCGGATCTCCTTGGTGACCTTCTTCAGGCGCTCCTCGAAGTCACCGCGGTAGCGGGAACCGGCGATGAGCGAGCCGAGGTCGAGGGAATAGACCTGCTTGTCCTTCAGCGTCTCGGGCACGTCGTTCTTCACGATCGCCTGCGCGAGACCCTCGACGACGGCGGTCTTGCCGACGCCGGGCTCGCCGATGAGGACGGGGTTGTTCTTGGAGCGACGCGAGAGGATCTGCAT
>NZ_JBNBBE010000557.1:0-253 GCF_050031795.1 Stenotrophomonas sp. SrG | reverse complement strand
CCCCTCGAAGCCGCCGTTCCCGCCAGCTACAACGACCTGTTCGCCGACTCGGAGATCCGCGATCACGTCGGCTGGGTCTACTACCAGCGCGAGGTCCGCGTTCCGCGCGGGTGGCACGATGAACGGATCCTGCTGCGCTTCGACGCGGCGACGCACGCAGCCCGTGTGTACGTCGACGATCGCCTGGCCGGGGAACACGTCGGGGGATATACGCCGTTCGACGTCGACCTGACCGATCTCGTCGAGTACGGAG
>NZ_JBNBBE010000556.1:0-253 GCF_050031795.1 Stenotrophomonas sp. SrG | reverse complement strand
GACCTGCCGCCCCCCCCCGTGCCGCTCCCGCGCCCTGCCCCCGCCCGAGCGCTCCCCGGCCGGCATGCCCGGGCCCGGGCCCTGCAGCTGGCCGTCGGTACCGCGCAGGCGCACCAGCACTTCGTAATGCAGGAAGCCCGGGTCGCCCACCTGCTCGATGCGCTGGGCGTACAGCAGCCTGCGGTTTGCGGCGATCGCGCTGGACACATGCGCCAGCCGGTCTGCTTCCAGCAGCCGCTCCTCCAGCGCCATC
>NZ_JBNBBE010000555.1:0-253 GCF_050031795.1 Stenotrophomonas sp. SrG | reverse complement strand
CCCCCTTGGGGAGGGGAGAGTGAAGGACGGTCGACTGGTGTGAATTAACCGTTAGGCGCTATAATCAGCCCTTAATATTGAACTGACCGGTACTTGAATGAAGGGCGCGTTCAGGGAACTTGGTGGAAGGACTCACCGGCGTCCAGAACGACGTGTGCCAGGGGCTGTTCCAGGTCAAAGCAACGCGATTGCAGCGGAAGCCAGTGCATGTCTCTCGATGCTGGCGGAGAACAACGGGGTCTCGCGGCTGTTG
>NZ_JBNBBE010000554.1:0-253 GCF_050031795.1 Stenotrophomonas sp. SrG | reverse complement strand
TCGTTGCTGGACGGCGAGAAGGTCGTGGCGTTCTCGATGTCGCGCACCCGCGGTTCCAGCGTCGTGATGGGGGTAGCCGGCGTGCATGACGCGCTGGACAAGATAAAGGCCGAGCACCCGGGCATCGTCTTCCGCCTGGTCACCACCGCCATCGACGAAACCCACCGCTCCTACGATTCGTCGTTGTCGATGCTGTGGGAGGGCGCGCTGCTGGCCCTGCTGGTGGTGTGGCTGTTCCTGCGCGACTGGCGCG
>NZ_JBNBBE010000553.1:0-253 GCF_050031795.1 Stenotrophomonas sp. SrG | reverse complement strand
TTGAACGACTGGGGCTCGTCCTTCTGCACTCCGATCCCTTTGCCGTAGATGTCGCCGAGGCTGGTCTGCGCTGGGGTGTCGCCACCCTCTGCGGCCGCTACCAGGTCTTCCTCGGGGCCGAAGGCTCCCGGACTTTCGGCCTCGCCGCACCACACCTCGTATTCGCCGCGATACAGGCGGAGCGCCATGCGCGACTGACTGACGCCGAGTTGCGATCCGTCCTGCAGCGCTGCCTTGCCGTACCAGCGCTTGG
>NZ_JBNBBE010000552.1:0-253 GCF_050031795.1 Stenotrophomonas sp. SrG | reverse complement strand
GTTCCCCACCCTGCCCGACCTCGCCGCCGCCAGCAACGACGCGGTGATGGCGCAGTGGGCCGGCATGGGCGACTACGCCCGCGCGCGCACCCTGCATGCCGCCGCGCAGCGCTGTGGCGAACTGCACGGCGGCGAGCTGCCGCGCGACGTCGATGCACTGCATGCACTGCCGGGCCTTGGCCGCGGCACCGCCGGCGCGAGCCTCAGCCAGGCCTGGAACGACCGCGTCGCGATCCTCGCTGGCAACGTCAAG
>NZ_JBNBBE010000551.1:0-253 GCF_050031795.1 Stenotrophomonas sp. SrG | reverse complement strand
CGACGCCGTGGTGTTCCCTTTTCCGCTGTCCTGCGAACTTCCTGCCCCGATGTCCGGTGAAGTCAGTCTCTATGGTGTGTTCGTCCCGACCCTGCTCGGGCTGATGCTGCTGGCCTACCTGCTCACGAGCGGGCTGCGCCTGGTCCTGCAGCGCCCCGGCGCCTACCGCCACATCTGGCACCCCGCCCTGTTCAACCTGGCCGTGGACGTGAGCGTGCTCGGCGGGGTGGTGTCCCTGATGCGTTGGAGGCAA
>NZ_JBNBBE010000550.1:0-253 GCF_050031795.1 Stenotrophomonas sp. SrG | reverse complement strand
CCTTCGTGGTCAAGCCGGTCGATTTCAAGGAATTCCAGGAAGCCATCCAGGGGCTGGGCATGTTCTGGGGCCTCACCAACCAGCCGCCGCCGCACGGCACACAGTTTGGCGCGAAGAGTCGAAAAGATGGCTGAGGATGTAACCGGCAATCCGATCCGCATTCTGATGGTGGAGGACAGCGCGCTGGACGCGGAGCTGAACACCCTTCAGCTCAGCCGCGCCGGCCTGCCCTGCACTGCGGAGCGCACCTGGT
>NZ_JBNBBE010000549.1:0-253 GCF_050031795.1 Stenotrophomonas sp. SrG | reverse complement strand
TGGTAACTCCCGCCTCCCGCCCATCCGCCCCCACCGACGAGCGCCTCATCGCCGCGCACGACCCCGTACAGGCGGCAACCCGCTCGGCCCCCGGGCGCCGCGGCACCGTACTGTTCGCCCAAGGTTTCGGCCAGACCCGGCACGCCTGGACTGCCACCGCGCAGTCGCTGGCGGCCGCCGGCTACCAGACGCACGCCTACGATGCACGCGGCCATGGCGACTCGGACTGGAACCCGGCCACCCTCGCCTATCA
>NZ_JBNBBE010000548.1:0-253 GCF_050031795.1 Stenotrophomonas sp. SrG | reverse complement strand
GTGCGCAGGTCGGCGGCCGCGGCCAACATGTCGAATGCCTTGATCCCGGCGGCGACCACGCGCGGCGGCAGCGAGTTGGAGAACAGGTACGGGCGCGAACGCTGGCGCAGGAGCTCGATCACGTCGGCGCTGGCGGTGGTGAAGCCGCCCAGCGCGCCGCCCATGGCCTTGCCCAGGGTGCCGGTGATGATGTCGCTCTTCTCGAGCACGCCCTTGACCTCGGCCGAGCCGCGGCCGGTAGCGCCCAGGAAGC
>NZ_JBNBBE010000547.1:0-253 GCF_050031795.1 Stenotrophomonas sp. SrG | reverse complement strand
CGCCCCCCCCGCCGCCGCCCGGAGGGTCAGCGCATTACGACGACGGCAGGAACCTGCTGCTGGTCCGCCACGCGCCCTTCCATGTCTACCCGATCGCAGGCGACTGGTACGTGCTGCTGATCCAGGGCGACGTTGTCGCCGTGTACCAGAAGGATCGAGAGCAGGAGCGCCGGGTCGTAAGGCTGGTACGCATTTCTTCCCAGCAGACGCTGGCCGAGCAGATACTGCCGATGGCCACCTATGCCGAACCCGA
>NZ_JBNBBE010000546.1:0-253 GCF_050031795.1 Stenotrophomonas sp. SrG | reverse complement strand
CGATACATTACCGCCCGTCGATGGCCGTGCCGAGCGCTGGGGACGCAGTGTCTACCATTGCCCCGACTGCCACGGCTATGAGTTGTATGAAGGCAACATCGGCGTGCTCGGCTGCGCCAAGGATGGTGGCGTCGGGCTGGCGCTGCTGCTGTGCGACTGGGGAAAGATCACGCTGTTCTGCCCGGACCCTGGCAGCATCGATCCCGAAAAGCGCGAGCGGCTCGATGCATGCGGCGTGGTGATCGAATCGACC
>NZ_JBNBBE010000545.1:0-253 GCF_050031795.1 Stenotrophomonas sp. SrG | reverse complement strand
CAACAGCAACAGCAACAGCAACTGCGACGCTTCACTGCTCCGGGTAGCGGGCCGGCGGGTGCGGGTTGGCGGGACCCGCCGTGAACCGCCCTCCGGGCCCCGGCCCAACCGCCAGCGGTTGTGCGTTCTGTCGCACGCGAGGCAGTGCCTCGCAAGCAGTGCGCCTTCACCCATGGGGGCGTGTAGAAAACCTCCATGTTTTCTACAGTCCCGCCAACCCGCCCCCGCCGGCCCGCCCCAGCTGGGCTGGCCG
>NZ_JBNBBE010000544.1:0-253 GCF_050031795.1 Stenotrophomonas sp. SrG | reverse complement strand
TACGTTGAACCGGCATTACTACGATGCGCCCTCGCGCATCGACCACATCTTTTGCCAGCAGGACAAGCTGCTGGCCCGCGAAGCGCGGCTGCTGTTCGACCAGCCCTACGCCGTAGGGCGCTGGGCGTCGGACCATTACGGGGTGTGGACCCGCCTGCAGTTCGCACCGTGAGGCAGGCAGCCACGCAGGTCGTGGCGCTACGTGATCCGGATCCAAAAAGAGACAGCGGCCCGAAGGCCGCTGTCTTTTTTT
>NZ_JBNBBE010000543.1:0-253 GCF_050031795.1 Stenotrophomonas sp. SrG | reverse complement strand
TGGCCGTCACCGCCTCGTTCGATTCGCAGTTCCCGGCCAACTGGCGCTACCGCACCCGCCGGGCCAACATCAGCTCGCTGAACTTCCTGGGTCTGTCGCCGCTGCACAACTTCGCCACCGGCACGCAGCACAACAACCCGTGGGGCGACTGCGTGACCACGCTGCAGACCACCAACGGCCAGCCGTACTACTGCAACTTCCACGCCACCCACCCGTCGGAGAACTCGCTGGGGGAGAAGGCCATCGCCCATAC
>NZ_JBNBBE010000542.1:0-253 GCF_050031795.1 Stenotrophomonas sp. SrG | reverse complement strand
TCGCGAAGGGGGCATCGATACCGACAGCTGGGAAGCGGCGCTGAAGAACACCCTGCGCCAGGCGCCGGACGTGAGCATGATCGGCGAAGTGCGTACCCGCGAAGGCATGGACCATGCCATCGCGTTCGCCGACACCGGCCACCTGGTGCTGTGTACCCTGCATGCCAACAACGCCAACCAGGCGATGGACCGCAGCATCAACTTCTTCCCGGAAGACCGCCGCAGCCAGCTGCTGATGGAGCTGTCGCTGAAC
>NZ_JBNBBE010000541.1:0-253 GCF_050031795.1 Stenotrophomonas sp. SrG | reverse complement strand
CTGGTGGATTCCGTCAACGCGGGCGTTCGTGCAGGCCAACGTGGGCGGGCTGGGCTGGACGTTGAACCCGCTGCCGCTGGTCAAGCGCCACCTGGACGCGGGGCGGCTGGTGCTGATGAAGCCGCGCGCGTGGGACGACGTGCCGCTGTACTGGCAGCACTGGAAGGGCGACGTGCAGACGATGGCGCTGCTGCCCAGGGCCGTGCTGGCGGCGTCGGCGACGCTGGTGCGCCGCAGACGGTAGGTACCCCAC
>NZ_JBNBBE010000540.1:0-253 GCF_050031795.1 Stenotrophomonas sp. SrG | reverse complement strand
GAGCTGCCGGCCGTAGAGATTCCGCGCGAGGACTACCAGACGACCCGGATTCCCGCCGCCGGGATGCCGGAGCCGGATTATGACGACGCGCAGGTGCCGATTCTGCCTGAGGAAGATGACCATGAGCCAGTCCGTCCAGAGCCAGAAGCACGTCAGTCCCGCGGCGCGCAGGACGGGCCTTGCGTTCGATTCAATGCCACTGTGCATGTCGTGCCCGCTGCGCCGGTAGACGAGACGGAGATGTCGTCGGCGC
>NZ_JBNBBE010000539.1:0-254 GCF_050031795.1 Stenotrophomonas sp. SrG | reverse complement strand
CCTCGAGGCGCGCCAGTGGGGTCTCGGGGGTGCGGGGCGGGGGCGGGGGGTGCCTGGGCAGGGGGCCAGGCGCGGAGGCCCAGGTCGCGGGGCCGCGGGGGGGCGGGGTGGGGGCGGCGGGGTGGGGGGGGGGGGGGGGGCGGCGGGGGGGGGGGACGCGGGCCAGCGATTGATGAGGGGCGGGGGCCCCCCCAACACCCCCCCCCCCCGCAACACCCGCCCCCCCAACAACCCCCCCGGGGGGGGGGGGAGGG
>NZ_JBNBBE010000538.1:0-254 GCF_050031795.1 Stenotrophomonas sp. SrG | reverse complement strand
CGCCAGGCGCAGCTTCACCTCAAGCTGGTTGAGGGTGCAGTCGTCTACCTGATAGAGCATGCTGACCGCTGCGGCCTGGCTGATATCTAAGGAAAGCACCTAGATAAAGCGCCACATCAGGTCGTCGCCGTTCTTCATGGTCTTGGGCACCAGGTCGATCGCCGGGGCGCTGATGCCGAAGGCGTTGTTGAGCGACTAGGACATCGTGGCCGCGCCGTCCAGGCCTGCCAGCCGGGGCCAGGGCCGCCCGATCG
>NZ_JBNBBE010000537.1:0-254 GCF_050031795.1 Stenotrophomonas sp. SrG | reverse complement strand
TGAGCACGTAGGCATCGATCACGCGGTTGATCACGCGCGCGCGGTGGAACCCGTCCGGGGCGATCCCGACATTGACCGAGTTTCCGGTACGCCGGGTGGGCAGCAGCGCGACCGGTGGCGCCGCTACCGGCGTCACCAGCAGCGCGGGCAGCGGCCGCAGCGGGGTGCGGTGGATCAGCGAGGCCGACAGGTGGCGGCCGGCCTCGCCGGCAGTCAGGGTGGGGGCGAGGTCGAAGACCGCCGGCGGCGCGTCG
>NZ_JBNBBE010000536.1:0-254 GCF_050031795.1 Stenotrophomonas sp. SrG | reverse complement strand
TGAGTTCGGCTTCACCGATTACCACCGCACCACCGAGGTCGAGTTCCAACCGGCCCACGACCCCCGGGCCGCACCGGCGGACTACAGGGCCCAGGTGCGCGCCCGCCGGCACGGGTTCCTCGGCCAGGCGCCGGGCGTCCACCAGAAGACCACGCTGGATCGCAGGGCGATGAGCAATCCGCCGTTCACCCAGGCGCACGACCTGCAGGACGGCCAGCAGGGCAAGTACGCGCAGATCGACGCGGTGTTCAAGA
>NZ_JBNBBE010000535.1:0-254 GCF_050031795.1 Stenotrophomonas sp. SrG | reverse complement strand
CGCCCCCCGCCCCCCGCCCCGGCCCCCCCCGGCCCCGGCCCCGCCCGCGCGCCCGCCGGTGCTCCCGCCGCGGGCGGACCCCCGGCACCCGCCGGCAGCCCGGGGCGCGGCCGCCCCCCCCGCCCCCGCCCCCCCCGCCCCCGCCGCCCCCCACCCCCCCCCCGACCGCCACCCCCCCCCGCGACCCGGTACCCCCCCTCGCCGCCCCGACCCCCCCGAACCCTCCCCCACTCACCCTCCCCCCCCGCCCCCAG
>NZ_JBNBBE010000534.1:0-254 GCF_050031795.1 Stenotrophomonas sp. SrG | reverse complement strand
CGTTGTTTAAAATGTTGGGTGGGCTGGCTCCGATTTACGGCACCATGGTCACCGCCCTGATCGAATTGCTTATCGCGGTGCCGTTTTGCTTCGGCATGGCCTTCTTCCTCACGGAAGTGGCCCCGCGCTGGATGCTCGGAACCGTCGGTAACGCCAACGAACAGCTGGCCGTCATCCACTCGATCAACGACGGCAAGTGGGGCAGGTTCGAGCTGGTCCCGGGCATGACCGAGAACGTCACCCCCACCCACAAT
>NZ_JBNBBE010000533.1:0-254 GCF_050031795.1 Stenotrophomonas sp. SrG | reverse complement strand
CTGCTCCCGCTGCGCCCGCCCGCGCCGTCCCTGCGCTTCGCCAGCCGCGCCTATGCGGTGCAGCGCTACGGCCGCCCCCGCCCCCTGCACCCGGCCCGGGTGGGCGCTTTCGCCTGGCGGCGCCCCTGCGCGCCGGTGGCCCTGCCGGGCTGTTCGGCCGTGAGGCACTACGGGCCCCCCCGCGAGCAGCGACCGGCCCGGGCCGGTTTCGCCCAGCTCCCCGGTGGCGGCGCGTTCCCGGCGGCGGTCACCGC
>NZ_JBNBBE010000532.1:0-254 GCF_050031795.1 Stenotrophomonas sp. SrG | reverse complement strand
CGCAGCGCCCCGGCCGGCCATGCCTATGCTCAAAGCCGCACCGATGCAGCCACCACTGGACCCGGTGGGCGCGATGCCCCCCGCCGTGCAACCCCGCGTGCCTGCCACGCCACCGGAAGCGGCCGCGCGCCAGCCTGCCGGTGCCTACGTGCGCGCGATCGACGCCCGCCCCAACCGATTGCCCCAACCCCTGACCCCCAACGGAGTAGAAAGATCATGCCTGAAAAACTGGGGGCCATGGCCCCCCCCAACAC
>NZ_JBNBBE010000531.1:0-254 GCF_050031795.1 Stenotrophomonas sp. SrG | reverse complement strand
CACCACCGCCGCCGACCGCCGGCCGGCGCCCACCCCGCCCCACCGGCGCAGGTCCCTGGCCGAGACGTACCCATGCGGCAGCGGCGAGCCGACGCGGCCGCTGACCGCATAGCCGATCAGGCAGGCGCCGGCCACGGCCAGCCAGCTCAGGCACCACAGGGAGCGTGCGAAGAGGGCGACGGGAACGGTCATCGGCTGCCATCAGAGGAGCATGCGCGGTGCGCTGCATCCCACAATCGGCCGCAGCTCGCGCG
>NZ_JBNBBE010000530.1:0-254 GCF_050031795.1 Stenotrophomonas sp. SrG | reverse complement strand
CACGACCACGTCGCCCGAGACGCCGATGATGCGCTTCACGAGCACCGTGTCCGGCGAGCCCGACCATCCCTCGCGGTCGACGAGCAGCACGATGTCGCCCCGCACCGGCGTCGTCCAGCGGTCGTAGACGACCGTCGCTCCGCTGCGCAGCGTCGGCGTCATCGACCCGTTGTGCACGGTCGCCACGCCGAGCGCCGCGCTCGCGAGGGCCGCCACGAGCACCGGCACGACGACGGCGGCGAGCGCGAGCAGAC
>NZ_JBNBBE010000529.1:0-254 GCF_050031795.1 Stenotrophomonas sp. SrG | reverse complement strand
CTGCTCGCCCGAGGCGAGGCTTTCGGCACCGTTGGCGGTGGCGTAGTCGGCGGTGGCCTGTGCATCGGCACCGGTGGCGGTGGCATTGCCTGCGCTGGCAAGTGCTTTCAGGCCAACCGCGGTGGCGCCGTCAGCGAGCGCGAACGCACCACTACCGTCTGCCGAGGCGCCGGTGCCGCTGGCGAAACTGGTGGAACCCACTGCCGTGGAGTAGTCGCCATCGGTGGCGGCGTGGGAACCGGCCGCCTCGCTTT
>NZ_JBNBBE010000528.1:0-254 GCF_050031795.1 Stenotrophomonas sp. SrG | reverse complement strand
CGGGCCGACAGCTTGCCGGAGAACTTGTCGCCGAAGTCCGAGTAATCCTCATAGCGGCCGGTGACGCCGGCCGATAACTTGTCGGTCAGGTCCGCTTCCAGGCCGGCGTAGACGGCGTAGTTGTCGAGGTCGGCATCGACGGCGTTGAGCGGGGTGAAGCCGCCGAAGCCCTGCGCACCGGTGCCGATGTAGGAATTGGGCTCGCACGCGCTCTGTTCCCCCTTCTCACGGCGGTACTCACCGCCGAAGGCCAG
>NZ_JBNBBE010000527.1:0-254 GCF_050031795.1 Stenotrophomonas sp. SrG | reverse complement strand
TGCGGCGCACTTCTCGGTTGCGGCCTTCCTTGACGACCACGCGGAACCAGTCGTCCGAATCGGTGCCGCCGATGCGATCGATCTCGTCGAACTTGGCCGGGCCGTCTTCCAGCGCCACGCCACGGGAGAGGCGGTCGACGATGCGGTCTGGCACCTTCTCTTCGCCTTCCGGTGCACGCACGCGCACGACGTATTCGCGCTCGACGTCGTAGGGGGGGTGCATCATCGCATTGGCGAGTTCGCCATCGGTGGTG
>NZ_JBNBBE010000526.1:0-254 GCF_050031795.1 Stenotrophomonas sp. SrG | reverse complement strand
GCGATCCGCGGCAACGGCGGCATCACCCGGCTGGTGATGCTTCCAAATGAACCGCACTGGTACACGGCGCTGGAGTCCAACGAGCAGCTGGTCTCGGAAATGCTCAACTGGTTCGACACATACGTCAAAAACGCCAAGTAGCGCCACGCCCTGCGTGCTGCCCGTCGATCTGGACGAGCGCGGGTGGCACAGTCACAGTGCGGGCATCGGCCAGAATACGAAGCCAGGAGCTGACATGCAGGATGACCCCCGTC
>NZ_JBNBBE010000525.1:0-254 GCF_050031795.1 Stenotrophomonas sp. SrG | reverse complement strand
CCATACAGCGGATGTTTTGCCAGCCCCGCCGACTGGCCGGGATCGAACTGGCCGCGTTCGGCATTCTCGATGGCCGCCTTCATCTGCGCGCGCTGGGAGTCCAGGCTCTGGGCACCGGCATCGGCGCCCACGCCCGTACAGGCGAGCAGGGTGGCGGAAATGAGGATCAGGAGGGGGAGTCGGTTCATGCCGAAAGGATAGCGGGCAGGGGTGAAAGCCTGTGACGGCAAGCAAACTCAATGATGAACGGCACC
>NZ_JBNBBE010000524.1:0-254 GCF_050031795.1 Stenotrophomonas sp. SrG | reverse complement strand
ACGCCGAGGCCGTGATCTTCATCTCCCGCGATGAGCTCTACCACACGGACAGCCGGTGGGAGGGCACTGCGGAACTGATTGTCGCGATCCAGCGCGACGGCGCGCCCGGCAGGGCCAGGGTTCAGTACCAGCCGGAGTACTTCCGGTTCTCTACGCTGCCGGAATGGTGGCAGCCGAAGCAGTCGACGGCCGATGCGGATAGCACTGGGGCAGCGCCGCGGAAGAAGCGCTCCGGCCTGGCCGCTCACCTACCT
>NZ_JBNBBE010000523.1:0-254 GCF_050031795.1 Stenotrophomonas sp. SrG | reverse complement strand
CTGCTGCGACGCAAGATGTTGGGGAACCGCTGCTTTGCTCGCGTGTGCTGCGTGCAGGCATGCGGCGGGGATGGCCGCGCGCCTGCGCGCAGCGCACGTGCACTGCGTTGTGCCGCTCTCCAACGCCCCTGCCGTACTGCTGAGTTGTCGAAAGGAACCTGCCATGCCGCTGCACGTTGTCCGTGCGCCCCGCCGTACCCGCCTTTCCGCCAGCCTGTTGTTGCTGCTGGTGGGAGGCAGTGCCGGCGCGTGGG
>NZ_JBNBBE010000522.1:0-254 GCF_050031795.1 Stenotrophomonas sp. SrG | reverse complement strand
CATCACCATGCTGCCCGAGACCGTCGGCGCCGACGCCGTGCGCAGCGGCGAGCTGGAAGTGGTGCTGCCGGCATGGTCGCTGCCGCAGGGCATCTGCCACGCCGTATTCGCCTCCCGCCGCGGCCTGCTGCCGGCGGTGCGGGTGTGCATCGACTTCCTGGCCGAGCATCTGCCGCCGCAGCGGGAAGCGTCGCGCCTGGACTGCGGAGGCGCCGGGGTGCGGGCCCTGGCAAAGATCCGCGGCAGCGCCCGGG
>NZ_JBNBBE010000521.1:0-254 GCF_050031795.1 Stenotrophomonas sp. SrG | reverse complement strand
GGTCACCCTTGATGGCGTGACCCATCCACTGCCCGATCCCTTCATCGTGATCGCCACTCAGAACCCGGTAGATCTTTCGGGCACGTTCCCGCAGCCCGATTCACAGCTGGACCGCTTCCTGCTGCGGCTTGCATTGGGCGATCCCAACCCCGAATCCGAACGCGAGCTGCTGCGCGGCACGGACCGCCGACACCTGATCGCACAGGCCACCGCCTGCCTGGATGACGACCAGGGGCGTGCCCTGCGCGAGGCGG
>NZ_JBNBBE010000520.1:0-254 GCF_050031795.1 Stenotrophomonas sp. SrG | reverse complement strand
TGGGCGGCAGCGTCGGCACCGCCGACCAGGGCGGCCTGGACGAGCTGAACCTGAAGTTCATCGGTGGCATCGGTGACCTCGACGCCGATGGCTACAACATCATGGTCAGCCTGGAAGGCTACAACCGCGAGCGCCTGGACCAGGACCAGCGCGACCTCACCAAGGCCGGCATCTACACCGACAAGCCCGGTGGCCGCTGGAACGGCTGGTCAGCCAAGGGCGCGCGCTTCCTGGTCAACGGCACCTCGGTGCCA
>NZ_JBNBBE010000519.1:0-254 GCF_050031795.1 Stenotrophomonas sp. SrG | reverse complement strand
GCTTTGCGGTCATTTCAAAGCGATCCTGGGCCAGCTGCGGACTCAAGTCCGCGCCCAGCATAGGCCCCAGTGCCAGCGTGGCCACGAAGGCCAGCGCCGCCATGCCCAGTACCTTGCCCGGGTGGGCCAGTGCGGTCGGCAGCAGGCGCAGGTAACCGCGCTCGGCACCGGCGTACGGCTTCATGGCCAGGTCGCTGGCCTTGCGCATCTCCGGGCCGATCACCGCCACCAGCAGGCGCCACACGCGCACGATG
>NZ_JBNBBE010000518.1:0-254 GCF_050031795.1 Stenotrophomonas sp. SrG | reverse complement strand
ACGGCCGAAACGGGGGCTTTTTTCTGCGACTCGGCCACTTGACCGACTTCAATGCGTGGTCTGCCAGTCCGGGCGTTCTTGATGATCTTCTGAAGGGGCGTCGTCGTTTTGCCGATCTTGCGGCTGAAGATGTCCATCCAGTGATAAGGCAGATGGGGGTCGACATGCGAATAGGCATCGACATCTCTTCCCTCGCCCTTAAGCGGCAGGTTCGGCAGATCGTTCTGATGGCCGGTGACGCTGATTTCGTACCC
>NZ_JBNBBE010000517.1:0-254 GCF_050031795.1 Stenotrophomonas sp. SrG | reverse complement strand
CGGCAAACACGCTGCCGCTGCCCCGCGTGGAGCGCAGGTTGATGCGGTGCCCCAGCAGCCGCCCGATGCGCGCCACGATCGCCAGGCCCAGCCCGGCGCCGCGCTCCTGGTCCACGCCCTCATCCAGCCGCCGGAATTCCTCGAAGATCTCGCCCTGCAGGCTCTCCGGAATACCCGGGCCCTGGGCATGCACCTCAATGCGCAGCTGGTCGCCCACCCGGCGGCACCCGATCAGCACCCGCCCACGCGGCGTA
>NZ_JBNBBE010000516.1:0-254 GCF_050031795.1 Stenotrophomonas sp. SrG | reverse complement strand
GGCCGCCCCGGGCGCCGACCTGAGCGGCACCGCGCTGGGCAAGGCCAACCCGCAGTTCACCCTGGCCGACGGGACCCGTGCGCAGCAGATTGCTGAAGGCTACGGCATTGCCGCCGGTGGCCTGGAAAGCAATGTCGATACGGAGATGGAAGAGTACGCGCTGAAGCTGGACTGGAACATCAGCGACAACCACCTTTCCAACATCCGTTACAGCAAGATCGACCAGAGCAAGCTGCGCATCAACGGCATGACCA
>NZ_JBNBBE010000515.1:0-254 GCF_050031795.1 Stenotrophomonas sp. SrG | reverse complement strand
AGGCAGACGCGCCTGCGCCGGTGCTGTACATGCTGGATGGCAACGCAGCGGCCATGGTGTTCGACCAGGCGAGGCTGAGCGACCTGGCCGCACATGCCGCGCCGGTGCTGGTGTTCATCGGTTCCGACAACGACCTCCGCATTGATTCACCCGCCCGCACGCTCGACTACACCGCGTGGGTGGATACGGCCGAAGATGAGAACGGCTCGTCCCAGTCCAGCGGCGGCGGCGCCAAGGCGTTCCTGGAGGTCATC
>NZ_JBNBBE010000514.1:0-254 GCF_050031795.1 Stenotrophomonas sp. SrG | reverse complement strand
AATGTGTCCTCCGGCCGGCGAGGCCGGTTGTCCAGCCTGGTGGCAGTCGTGATGCTGTTTCTGCTGGTGGAGTACGGCCACGAATGGGTGCGGCAGATTCCCATGGACGCGTGGGTGGCGGTGATGATCATGGTCAGCATCGGGACCTTCCACTGGCGTTCCTTTGCCGAGTTCCGCGTGCACCCCATGCGCTCCTCGGTGGTGATGGTGGCCACCGTCGTGGTGACCGTGGCCACCCACGACCTGGCCAAGGG
>NZ_JBNBBE010000513.1:0-254 GCF_050031795.1 Stenotrophomonas sp. SrG | reverse complement strand
CGCGGCCGGGTTGGGCAAGCTGGCTGACATCCATGGCATCGTGTGGGTGTACCACCTCACCTCGGTCCTGCCTTTGTTGGGGTTGGTTACTGCGTTTCTGCCAAAGACGTCCGTGCGCTGACGGGGGGTGCCGACTAACAGTCGGCACTACCGTCGGCACTACCGTCGGCATTACCGTCGGCAGGATCGTCGGCAGTATCGTCGGCAGTAGCGTCAACAGGACCGTCGGCAGTAGCGTCGGGACCACCGTGGGC
>NZ_JBNBBE010000512.1:0-254 GCF_050031795.1 Stenotrophomonas sp. SrG | reverse complement strand
GCGCTGTACGGCGTGCAGGGCACGGTGGAAGTGGCCGACCAGCTCAAGGGCGTGGACTGGCTGAAGCAGCCGCCATGGGTGGACCCGGCGCGCATCGGCGTGCAGGGCTGGTCCAACGGCGGCTACATGACCCTGATGCTGCTGGCCCAGGCGTCGGACCAGTACGCGTGCGGCGTGGCCGGCGCGCCGGTTACCGACTGGGGCCTGTACGACACCCATTCCGCCGAACGCTACATGGACCTGCCGGCGCGCAA
>NZ_JBNBBE010000511.1:0-255 GCF_050031795.1 Stenotrophomonas sp. SrG | reverse complement strand
CCACCCGCCCCCCACTCCCCGCCCCCCGCCCCCCCCCCCGCCCCCCGGACCCCCCGCCCCCCCCCCCGCCCGCCACCCCCCGCCCCCCCCCCCGCCCCCCGCCACCCCCCCCCGCCCGCCCCACCCCCCCCCCCCCCCCGCCCCCCGCCCACCCCACCCCGCCCCGCCCCCCCGCGCACCGCGCGTTGTAGATCGGCGCCCCGCACGCCCTCCCCCACCCCGTCATCGCCCCGGCCGCACAGAACGGCCACCCCC
>NZ_JBNBBE010000510.1:0-255 GCF_050031795.1 Stenotrophomonas sp. SrG | reverse complement strand
CGCCCGCCCCCCCCCCCCCGCACCCGACCCCCGCCCCCCCCCCCCCACCCCCCGACATCCCCCCCCCCCCCCCCCCCCCCCACCCCACCCCCCCGCCGCCGCCCCCCGCCCGCGCCCCCCCCGACCGCCCCCCCCCCGCACCCCCCCCACCCCCCGCCGCGCCCGCCCCGGTCGCCCGACCCGTGCCCCCACTTCAGACCAGCCGCGGCCGCGGCACCGGCCCGCCCCTTCCCCAGGCTGGTCGTGGATGTCGGC
>NZ_JBNBBE010000509.1:0-255 GCF_050031795.1 Stenotrophomonas sp. SrG | reverse complement strand
CCGGGGCCCCCCCCCCCCCGGCCCGCCCCCCCCCGGGCCCCCGCGCCCCCCCCCCCCCCGGGCCCCCCCCCCCCCCCCCCGCGCCCCCCCCCCCCCCCCCGCCCCCCCCCCCCGCCCCGCCCCCCCCCCCCCCCCCCCCCCCCCCCCCCCCCGCCGCCCCCCCGCCCCGCCCCCCCCCGCCCCCCGCCCCGCCCCCCACCGCCCCCGACGCCGGCGCGCACGATGACCCCACGACCCAGGTGCCCAAGCAGGAAT
>NZ_JBNBBE010000508.1:0-255 GCF_050031795.1 Stenotrophomonas sp. SrG | reverse complement strand
ATGCCGGTCTGGCGCCCGTCGGCGTTGTGTTCGCGCAGCTGCCGCCGGTACTCGGCGCGGGTGGTGAACATGCGGTCCGGCTCGGTGGTGCCTGGGGTGAGCAGGTCAGCCACCAGCACGCCCAGGTAAGCGTCGTCGCGGCGGGGGCACCTGCCCGCCTCGTCGCGCCCGCGGGGGGCGGCGGTGTGGCCGGCCAGCAGGCCGTGCGCGGCGGCCAGTTCAGAACCGGTGGTGCCGGTGATCTGCCCGGCGCAG
>NZ_JBNBBE010000507.1:0-255 GCF_050031795.1 Stenotrophomonas sp. SrG | reverse complement strand
AGGTCGAGAAGGGCTTCGAGTCCCCGTCCGTCGATCGCGCCGGTCCCTTCGAGACTCCCGAGGAGGCAGCGAAGGCGCCCGAGATCATGCGTCAGCGCTCCCGCGCGTGGGCCGAGGATGAAGCCCGCGACGATTCCTGGGGCGGCTCCGCCGCGTCGGGCGAGTCCGCCGACGACCAGTAGTCTGGCTACGGCCGCATCGGGCACCCGGAGAGGATGCGATGGACAAGCAGCGTGACTTCGTTCTGAGGACGAT
>NZ_JBNBBE010000506.1:0-255 GCF_050031795.1 Stenotrophomonas sp. SrG | reverse complement strand
TTTCAGCGCGATGTACACATGACGGCGGCCACCCGCCTTTTTTGCCACGCGCGCGCGCATCGGCTGGCCGTCGACCAGCACCACGTCGCCCTCGCCGACCACCGCCCCGGTACCGGCCGGGTGGCCGTTCACGGTGACGCGGCGCTCGCCGATGTTGCGGTCGGCTTCACGCCGGGAACAGAAGCCGGTGTCGGCAATGAACTTGTTGTGTCGGGTTGTCATCACGCCATTCTCCGGCCAAACCCCGTCCGGCGT
>NZ_JBNBBE010000505.1:0-255 GCF_050031795.1 Stenotrophomonas sp. SrG | reverse complement strand
TGCGTTGGTGCAGTCCGATTTCTTTGAGGCACGCGCGAGGCTGCCGTCGGCAGCATCACGGCTGATCTTCTTCACGCGCGGCGGCCAGACGCATTATTTCTCCACCGCCAGCGTCACGCTTGCGGATCTGTGCCGCCAGACCGCCCAGAATCCCGGGATGGTGGTCTGCGTCGCCGTCGTGGCCCGCACCAGCGTACCCGACGCCGGCGCGGTGGCCTCCCGGCGCGGCGAGACCTCCGGCGCGGCGCGCAAGGG
>NZ_JBNBBE010000504.1:0-255 GCF_050031795.1 Stenotrophomonas sp. SrG | reverse complement strand
CGACGTCGCACCCGCGAATCCTGAGCGTTCTGTACCCGGTCCCGCAGCGCCACCACCGGGGTGGAAGACCGGTGTTTGCCCAGGACCGTCATCAATCCGTTGAGGTCGACACCCGCGCGACGGATCTCGCTGGCGCCCTGTGTGTCCAGGGGAGTCGCTTGCATTTAATATTTTTATCTTGGGGGAAAGGAAAAAAATCAAAGCCCCGCCACGGTTTTCCTGCGCGGCCGCATTCGCCGGGAATTCCCGATTAAT
>NZ_JBNBBE010000503.1:0-255 GCF_050031795.1 Stenotrophomonas sp. SrG | reverse complement strand
GTCGTAGCCCTGCACCAGCGGGGACAGGAACTCGTGCAGGGCGATGGACTGCTGGGCCGCGTCACGCTTGGCGAAGTCGTCGCGCTCGAGCATGCGCGCCACGGGGTGCTGGCCGGCCAGGCGGATCATGTCGGCCGCGCCCATCTTGCCGAACCACTCCGAATTGAAGCGCACTTCGGTGTTTTCGCGGTCCAGCACCTTGAACACCTGCTCTTCAGAGGTGCGCGCATTGGCCAGCACGTCGTCCTTGCTGAG
>NZ_JBNBBE010000502.1:0-255 GCF_050031795.1 Stenotrophomonas sp. SrG | reverse complement strand
CTTCTGGTCCACGATGCGGTGGCCGATGGTCACGCTGCTGTTGCCCAGGCGCTCGACAAACAGCTCCACCACGTTGTCGTTGGGCCACACGATCGGCAGGCGGTAGTTGACGTTGGTCGCCGCCACCACCGGCGCGATCCGGTCGGGCATGGCAACGCCTTCCACGCCCAGCATCCAGCGCACGCGCGCCTCTTCCCGGGAGGTGGTGTCCTTGGCGATGTTGACGTGGCCCCGGCGGTCCATGACGCGCCAGCG
>NZ_JBNBBE010000501.1:0-255 GCF_050031795.1 Stenotrophomonas sp. SrG | reverse complement strand
TCCTGCGCGTGGATGCGGCCGGCAAGCCGCAGCCCGGCAAGGGCCTGAAGGTTACCCTGGTGCGCGAGCTGCGTGTTTACCACTGGACCTTCAACGACAACCGTTGGGATTACGACTTCAGCCGCCGCTTCGAGAACAAGGATAGCCGCACCCTGGACGCCGGCAGCGCGGCGGTGGGCGTGGTCGTCCCGGTGGAATGGGGCGAGTACCGCCTGGATGTGTTCGACCCGGCCACCGGGCTGACCAGCCGTTATC
>NZ_JBNBBE010000500.1:0-255 GCF_050031795.1 Stenotrophomonas sp. SrG | reverse complement strand
GTGCGAATCGGCCACGGTGTAGATGCTGATGTCGCGGTTGGGCGTGTACAGCCGTTCGCCCTCCAGCGCGTGGAAGTGCACGCCCAGCTCGCGCGCCACCTGCTCGCAGAACAGGAAATCAGCGAAGCTGAGCGGGGATTCCACCACCACCTCGCCGGTGGCAACGCGGGTGACCAGCCCGCCATTGCACGCGATGCAGTAGTCGTCCGCGCCATTGATGGCCAGTTCCTCCAGGAACGGGGCAAGGCCGGACAC
>NZ_JBNBBE010000499.1:0-255 GCF_050031795.1 Stenotrophomonas sp. SrG | reverse complement strand
TCGCTGATCGAAGCGCACAACGTGCTGGATCCCGCCTTGGTGCGCTCGCTGGACCCGGTCACCGAACTGGCGGCGTTTACCTTCGGCACCGCCATTGCGCTGATATCCATCGTCGACGCCGACTCGCAGCGCTTCATCTCGCGGGTCGGGCTGGCGCTGGAACGCACCGCCCGCCACCACTCGATCTGCTCGTGCGCGCTGGAGTCCAGCGGGATCCTGCAGATCGAAGACCTGCGCCAGGACCCCCGCTTCCAA
>NZ_JBNBBE010000498.1:0-255 GCF_050031795.1 Stenotrophomonas sp. SrG | reverse complement strand
CTGCGCCTGCAGATCAAAGGGGACGGAGGACGTTATGCCTTCGCCATCGACACACGCGATGGCCCAGGCGGGCAGTCGCTCGCCGATGACGTGGACGGAACGGTATTGAGTACGGATCGTGCAGGCGGCTTCGTCGGCGCCCTGCTGGGACCCTTCGCGCGCGACGAGCGCGCCCTGAGGAGCAAAGGATGACGCGCCGGCCCCTGTTCCGCACGCTGGCGCTCTGCGCCGCCATCAGCCTGGCCACCGTCGGCA
>NZ_JBNBBE010000497.1:0-255 GCF_050031795.1 Stenotrophomonas sp. SrG | reverse complement strand
ACGCACGGGGTGGCAAGGGGGCGCACGCGGACTGATGGGAGTGCGCCAACCGCGGAGCCGACCACCGATCGGCGCTACAACCTCGGGCGCCTTGGATCAGGGCTTCGTTGGGCTGTTCGGCGCAAGCGCTGGGCAGAGGCGATGATTTCACTGCATACACGGGGGCACCAGGGATTGCTGAACAAAGCCACACCCTTGATTACCGGGTACGGTCTGAACGGGTTGGTCCATCGTTGCAGCCCGTTGTGCCCCCCG
>NZ_JBNBBE010000496.1:0-255 GCF_050031795.1 Stenotrophomonas sp. SrG | reverse complement strand
ATCGCCGGTCTGATCGCGCTGTCCACCTACCTGCCGGATCCGGAAGCGGCCATCAAGGCCGCCATAGCCGATGGCGCCCGGCCGCCGGTGTTCATGGCCCATGGCGCGCAGGATCCGGTGATCCCGCAGGTGAGCGCTGCCGACACCGCCCAGCGGCTCACGGCAGCCGGCTTCCCGCTGGAGTGGCAGTCCTATTCCATGGCCCCCCAGGTCTGCGCCGAGGTACTGCAGGCGCGGGGCGCCTGGCTGGACGCT
>NZ_JBNBBE010000495.1:0-255 GCF_050031795.1 Stenotrophomonas sp. SrG | reverse complement strand
GTCCTGGTCGCTGCAGGCGCCCTGCTGGTCGGGGGCATCGCCACCGCCGCCTTCATGAAAAGCGGTCGCTCCACCGACCCGGTTACCGCCGCGCAGACCCGTCCGAGCCTGGACACCACGCCGCTGGCCGCCGATGGTGCGCGCACCGACGAACTCGCCGTGGACAAGGCCGGCCGGCTCGAATACGCCGACGTGGTCAAGGTCGATACGCTGACCCAGAAGGAAAAGGCTTACGCCACCGTGATCGGCACCGAG
>NZ_JBNBBE010000494.1:0-255 GCF_050031795.1 Stenotrophomonas sp. SrG | reverse complement strand
TCTTCAACGCCGAGGATCCCACGGGCAGCCTGGCCGACGGCCTGCACGCCCTCGCGCACCGCGACCAGACCCGCCATGTGCTCGACCCGAACTACGCCGAAGGCACGGTGTGGCTGATCTACGGCTCCCGCCCGCCCACGCAGTGGTCACGCATCTTCTACCAGGGCTGGCCGGTGTGGGTGCCCCTGCTGCTGGCCCTGCTGGCATGGCTGAGGCAGCGCGCGCAGCGGCTGGGCAGCCTGCTGCCGGCGCCGG
>NZ_JBNBBE010000493.1:0-255 GCF_050031795.1 Stenotrophomonas sp. SrG | reverse complement strand
ACTCAGCGAGGATGATGCTGCCATCAGGCAGCTCCAGGTAGCCGGCAGGTGCAGGCGCACCAACGCGCTCCAGGTCTTCGGCGCTAGCGACGACCAGATAGCGCCTGCTCTCGGGATTGGTAGTTTTGCCCGCGACAACAATCACCAAGCCCTGTGCCAGGAATCGGACAAAATCAAAGTCGTCGCTGGTGTCGTCCAGGAACCTCTTGAACTTCAACATAGCCATGAGTACTTCAGCAGGGCGAAGATCGAGTG
>NZ_JBNBBE010000492.1:0-255 GCF_050031795.1 Stenotrophomonas sp. SrG | reverse complement strand
CGCCCCGATGTTGCAGCGGATGCCGTGCGGCGCCAGTTCCAGGCCCAGGCAGCGGGTGAACATGGTCGCCGCCGCCATCGACGCCGCGTACGCGGCCATGCCATGGCGCGGCACGCCGGCGGCATTCGAGCTCACCGTCACGATGGCACCCGGCCCGCGCGGGATCATCACCCGGGCCAGCGCACGGGATAGATGGAAGACGCCGCCGGCATTGACCGCGAACACCCGGTGCCATTGGGCGTCATCGGTGTCGGT
>NZ_JBNBBE010000491.1:0-255 GCF_050031795.1 Stenotrophomonas sp. SrG | reverse complement strand
GTGCTGCACCTGGGCATGTCCGGCAGCCTGCGTGTACTCCCGGGGGATACCCCGGTCCGCGCGCCCGATCACGTCGATATCAGCCTGGACAACGGCCGCCTGCTGCGGTTCAACGACCCGCGCCGGTTCGGCAGCCTGCTGTGGCAGCCGGCCGGGGACACCCATCCGCTGCTGGCCGGGCAGGGCCCGGAGCCGCTGGACGACGCCTTCGACGGTGATAACCTGTTCCAGCGCAGCCGCGGCCGCAGCGCCTCG
>NZ_JBNBBE010000490.1:0-255 GCF_050031795.1 Stenotrophomonas sp. SrG | reverse complement strand
CGGCACCACAATGCCCGTCTGCCGGAGTGGCCGCCGGCCCTCTCAGCAACACAGTTGCACCAAGGACGGATTCACGGCGTGTCCCGCAAACCCGCACCGTCCCGCCAAACCCGGGATCGCGTGCAAACAGGCTGTTCGCCTGGATGCATGGAAGCAATGGGCAACGCCTGGCGCACAGTGAAAGCCCGCAATCAGACACCCAACAACAACAACGGCACCCGAAGGTGCCGTTGCCAGACAAGCATCAACCAACCA
>NZ_JBNBBE010000489.1:0-255 GCF_050031795.1 Stenotrophomonas sp. SrG | reverse complement strand
TGGAACAGGGCAAGTCGGCCTGGATCGCCGATACCAATTACGCCATCAACGACCGTTGGAACCGGGGCGCCACCTACCCGTGGGATCCCAAGTACAAGCGCGAGGACCTGGCCAGCGTGCGCGCGCGTTACCTGAGGTCCAACGACGGCATCATCAACCTGACCTACCGCCACCGTCTCAACACGGCCGCGCCGGCGACGGCGACCACGGAAGAACGCACCCTGCTGGAGCAGGTGGACCTGTCCTTCCTGTACC
>NZ_JBNBBE010000488.1:0-255 GCF_050031795.1 Stenotrophomonas sp. SrG | reverse complement strand
CGCGTGGCGGTGTGCGACCTGGTGCCGGGAGCGTGGTCGCTGCAGGGCCTGCCGCGTGCAGTGACGCTCACGCCGCTGGTGGCCAGCAGCGTGGAGTACACGTTGACCCCGACCGCGCGCGGCCGCTTCGGGTTCGACGGCGTGCACCTGCGCCTGCATGCACCGTGGCGGATGTGGCGCCAGCGCCGCCTGCTGCCGCCGGCGCAGACCGTACGCGTGTATCCCAATTTCGCCCCGCACACCCGCATCGCGTTG
>NZ_JBNBBE010000487.1:0-255 GCF_050031795.1 Stenotrophomonas sp. SrG | reverse complement strand
TCCTTGGCGCAGTTCAGTTCGTTCTCGCCATCGCGCACCTGGTGCAGCTGCCGGGCAATCTGGTCCGCATCGGCCACCGCGCGGTCGCGGGCGCTGGGCGCGGCGGGCGTGTCATCGGCGGCAGCCACCACCGGGCCCAGCGCCAGCAGCAGGAGTACCGCCGCCGCGCGGCCGGTCCCGCGGGTCGAAAGGTTGGGCATGCGGTGACTCCATGGCGGGAACGCGCGATGATACCGCGCCCCTGTGCTGGGGTAC
>NZ_JBNBBE010000486.1:0-255 GCF_050031795.1 Stenotrophomonas sp. SrG | reverse complement strand
CGGCAAGGGCCAGCCGGGACAGGTTTCGGCGGTCTCGCACGGGTCGTCCACCGCGCGCTTCAACCGCATCAACGTCATCAACACCGCGCGCAGCCTCGGCTGACCGGTCAGGAGCCCTTAGTCCATGAGTATCTTCACCGAAGCCCAGGCCAAGGCCATCCTCGACAAGGTCATCGCGCTGTCCAAGGCCGATGAGTCCACCGCGGGGCTGGCCGGCTCGATCAACGGCACCATCCGGTTCGCGCTCAACAACGT
>NZ_JBNBBE010000485.1:0-256 GCF_050031795.1 Stenotrophomonas sp. SrG | reverse complement strand
CCCCGCACGCCGCCAACCGGACGCCACCCCCCGCTCCCGCGCCCGCGCCGCTGCCCCACGGCCCGGCCGTTCCGAACACCTGCCCAAAACCCCTCACCGCGCCCGCCCACCCCGCGCCCCCCCCCCTCACCCGGGCGGCGCCGGCCCTCCCCCGGCGGGCCCCCGCACCGCGCGAGCCGCTGCGCGAGCCCTCGCGCCAGAACCAGCCGCCGGATACCGACCAGCACCAGTACGCCATGTCCGCCCGGCCCGGCAA
>NZ_JBNBBE010000484.1:0-256 GCF_050031795.1 Stenotrophomonas sp. SrG | reverse complement strand
CGGCAGGACCGACCAGGTAAGAACGCCCCCGCGCAGGCCCACTGCACCAGCCAACCTGCCACCCAAGCCACCAACCGCCAGCCGTTGCCACCGCACGCCAACGCCCCGAAGCCCACGCCCGCGCCCGCCCAGACCAAGACGCACGGGCGCGGGCGCCGTGCCCACCCGCCCGCCATCGTGGCCGCCCTCACCGCCGACGTGCCCCAGGGCTTCACCCTGCCCGACCGCCGTGGCGCGCTGGACAACCAACTGGTAC
>NZ_JBNBBE010000483.1:0-256 GCF_050031795.1 Stenotrophomonas sp. SrG | reverse complement strand
TGGGTGTGGGTGGGTGCGCGGGGGGGGTGTTGGGTTGGTGTGGGTTGGTGTGGTGGTGGGGGTTTGGGTGTTTGGGTGGGGGTCGGGTGTGGGTTGCGGGGGCGCGGGGGGGGCCGCCGCCCCCCCCGCCCGCGCCCCCCCCCCCCCCCCCCGCCCCGCCGCACCCCGCCCACCTCCGCGACGCCCCCGCACCCGCGGCCGGAGAGGCGCTGGGCCGGCCTCCAGCGCTCTCCCCTCGCCGGGACCGCCGCCCAGA
>NZ_JBNBBE010000482.1:0-256 GCF_050031795.1 Stenotrophomonas sp. SrG | reverse complement strand
CCTCGCTTCGCCCGAGCTCGTGCCCGCAGCCAGCGAACCGACGCTGAGGCTCGCCGAATAGCCGTAGTACCGGCTCAGCGACGGCGGGGCGGACACCCAAACGGACTTCACCACGCTGCTCAGCGGCATCATCGCCGGCGTACCGTCGGCGGTGGGGTGCAGCGAGCGGGGGGTGTAGATGCTGTTCTACGACGCGGCACCGGGGCGGAAGGGTGGGTCGGCCGGCTGGGGCTCGCGCTGGAGGCGGCCGGGGTCG
>NZ_JBNBBE010000481.1:0-256 GCF_050031795.1 Stenotrophomonas sp. SrG | reverse complement strand
GCCCGGCCCGCGCGGCACGCCGGAGACCACCCCCGCCGCCAGGTCGACCACCTCGGGCGGTGCCACCCGCCCCCAGCCCCCTCGCACACCCGCACAGGCCAGCCACACCACCAACGCGCCTGCTGCTGCCCTCTTCCCCATGCCTGTCCACCTGCCTGTGCGCGTGCCGTGGAGCGTCCGGCGCGCGGCGCCGCGGGGTCCCGCGGGCGGGAAGTCCCGGTGCGGGTCCGCCCGGGGCCGGTGCGTGGCGGGGGGG
>NZ_JBNBBE010000480.1:0-256 GCF_050031795.1 Stenotrophomonas sp. SrG | reverse complement strand
CGAGCACCGGCACTGCGTGGGAGCCGATCATGCCCCAGCTGGCCTGGCCATGGCCCGCCCCCACCGGCAGCATGCCGTAGGCACTGCTGTGCTGGTGCGCGAGCAGCGACTGGACCATGTCGCTGGTGCGCTGCTCCGGCTGCACCAGGGTCAGCAGCGGGGGCAGGGCGCGCTATGTATCCGACAGCGAGAAGGTCGAGTAGTGGGTATAGCCCCCGGCGCGGTGATCGGCGTTTTGCGTGCCTCGGTTCTGGGA
>NZ_JBNBBE010000479.1:0-256 GCF_050031795.1 Stenotrophomonas sp. SrG | reverse complement strand
ACACCTACAACGACCTGATCGCCGAGGGCCTGTTCAACGCAGACCTCAAGACCGCAACCTTCGAAGAGCAGGGCCCCGCGCTCCTGTCCGGCGAGGCAGCGATGGCCGTGCAGGTGAACTCGTTCTTCGGTCAGCTGCAGTCGCTGGCAGACACCGAGGAGCTCAACGAGAAGATCGGCTTCTTCCCGATCGCCCCGAGCGGCAACATCGGCACGTTCATCCCCGACCAGTCCAACGCGCTCGTCGCGTTCAAGAC
>NZ_JBNBBE010000478.1:0-256 GCF_050031795.1 Stenotrophomonas sp. SrG | reverse complement strand
GGGTCGACCCATGGCTACGACCTGGTGGACCCGACCGAAGTGAACCCCGAGCTGGGAGGCGAACGTGCCCTGCGCGCGCTTGCCAACCTGGCGCGGGCGAGTGGCATGGGGCTGGTGCTGGACATCGTGCCCAACCACATGGCCGCGCACGAATACAACCGCTGGTGGTGGGACGTGCTTCAACACGGCCGCGGCCGCGCGTATGCCCACTGGTTCGATATCAACTGGACGGCGCCGCTGGCAGGCGGCGCGCTGC
>NZ_JBNBBE010000477.1:0-256 GCF_050031795.1 Stenotrophomonas sp. SrG | reverse complement strand
ACGTCGACACCGGCCACCAGGGAGCGGCCCTGGTTCTGGTACTGGCCCACCACGGCGGCCACGTTGCCCACGCTGGCGCCGGGCAACGCGCCCGGGCAGCTCACGCCGCTGGCCGGGTCGGCGCGCATCTGCGCAAGCACAGCCTCGGCCGCCCGATCGGAGTCGCTGATCGGGGTGCGGGTCATCGACCGGATGTCCTGTTCCTTGCTGTAGTCCGGCGCGGCGCTCTCGTTTCGGCGGGAGATGAACCAATAGT
>NZ_JBNBBE010000476.1:0-256 GCF_050031795.1 Stenotrophomonas sp. SrG | reverse complement strand
GCGGATGCTTGTTTCGCCGGCTTCGGACAGCCCGACGGGCTTCACCCGGCCTCCCGCGAGGAGGTCCGTGACCGTGCCGGCGACATCTTCGAGGGGCACGTTCGGGTCCACCCGGTGCGGGTAGAACAGGTCGATGCGGTCGGTCCTGAGCCGCTGCAGGCTGGCCTCGCAGACGGCGCGGATGTTCACCGGGCGGCTGTCCAGCCCCAGGTCGGCATTGGCCTCCTTGAACCCGAACTTGGTCGCAATGACCACC
>NZ_JBNBBE010000475.1:0-256 GCF_050031795.1 Stenotrophomonas sp. SrG | reverse complement strand
CAACGACGGTGGCTTCGAACGGGCCCCGCGGCGTGAAATCGCCCCGCGCGGCGTGCCGGAACCCGGCATGGAAACCTTCCGCTTCGAAGTGGGCCATGTGCACGGGGTCAAGCCGGGCAACATCGTCGGCGCGATCGCCAATTAAGCCGGGCTGGAAAGCCGCTTCATCGGCCGCATCGACATCCGTGACGACTTCTCGATCCTGGATCTTCCGGAGGAAATGCCGGCCGACCTGCTCAGCCACCTGAAGAAGGTG
>NZ_JBNBBE010000474.1:0-256 GCF_050031795.1 Stenotrophomonas sp. SrG | reverse complement strand
GGCCACCGCCTACGTGACCTAGCTGGGCGTGTATGAGCTGGGCATGGCCGACCAGTCGCTGCCCACCAGCAACCCCAACGTCATCGGCATACGCAGCTCCTACCACGTGTAGGACCCGAAGGCCGGCACCTGGTCGCACCACACCGAAAGCGGCTTCCCCATGCAGGAGCGCAATCCACGCGTACGGGAAGGCCTGACCGACCCCCGCGAGGTCCGCCTGGAGCGCGAGGAGAAAGCAACCCACTTCCACCCAGAC
>NZ_JBNBBE010000473.1:0-256 GCF_050031795.1 Stenotrophomonas sp. SrG | reverse complement strand
ACTGGAAGCGGGGCATGTTCAGCCGGCCGTAAACCGACGTCGCCCGGCCGGATCTATGCTGGCGCGCCGGCAACGGTATGGGAGATGCGGCATGGCCACAGGGTGGGCAGGCGACGGCGCCGTCCAGGACCAGATCGCCGCGACCGTGGATGACGCGATCCAGCGCGCCCGCGCGCAGCGGCGCCACGGTCCCGGGCGGACCCATTGCGAGGCATGCGAAGCGCCCATCCCCGAAGCGCGGCGCCGAGCCGTGCCA
>NZ_JBNBBE010000472.1:0-256 GCF_050031795.1 Stenotrophomonas sp. SrG | reverse complement strand
AACGCTCCGGCCCAACAGCCAGCACCTCGACGGGAACCCACCCATCGCGCTGCCGCATCGGTGACACACCCGCAACCCGGCTCAGGCAAGACTGGCGTCGTCAACTCGACACCAGGAGTCCGCCCTGAGTGTTACCCATGCACACGAGATGCCTACGTCGCCGCAGCAGCAGCGCGACATCATTGTCGAGCCGGGCCGCCGCCGCACCTCCCCCCTGCTGTGGATCGCGCTGATCGGCGCGATGTTTGCCGCCGCG
>NZ_JBNBBE010000471.1:0-256 GCF_050031795.1 Stenotrophomonas sp. SrG | reverse complement strand
GGTGACCAGGTTCAATGCCCCCATCGGCACGACCAGATCGTGCAGGGCACGGGCGTTGGAAATGGCGAGGGTCTGCAGCACGGAAGGCCTCCGCAGGGAAACAGGCGTGCAGGATGACAGCGATAGGTCGCTGGTATTGCGATTGATGGCGCAATTGACCCCGTCAATCGTCACGCCAAAGCCGCCGGGCACGGCTGGGCTCTACGGCTTTTCAGCGAATCACCGGCACACCGTCTAAGGCTGGCGGGGGTGGGTT
>NZ_JBNBBE010000470.1:0-256 GCF_050031795.1 Stenotrophomonas sp. SrG | reverse complement strand
CCATACATGTATGGATCATAGCGGCCCATGCGGCCCGGGCCATGACGCGGCGCGGCGATGCTAGAAGTGATATCCATTCTTATCGACCGAAGGCGACCTGTGACGTTGTCCGATCTGCCGCTGCCCGGCTCCGCTCTGGTGGAATCGGTGCGCGACCTCCATGCAAACGACGCCATCGCCCGCCGGCTCAGGGAACTGGGCGTCGTCAAGGGTGAAGATGTGCGTCTGGTAGCCCGTGGTCCCATCGGCGGCGAAC
>NZ_JBNBBE010000469.1:0-256 GCF_050031795.1 Stenotrophomonas sp. SrG | reverse complement strand
CACCAGGTCGACCTGGCTCAGTAGCTCGTGGTCGATCTGTTCCTGACGACCCCGCCAGGCGTAGTAGCTGCTGCGCGGGTAGTCCATCAGCTGGCAGACCAATCGGATCGGTGCAGCCTTCCCCAGTTCTTCGATCACTTGTTCCGGCGATCGTTGTCCCGAACGAAGAAGGCTCTGGATTTGTTTAGTCGATCGCGCTCCTCCTTGAGCCTTCGATTCTGGGATTCCAGCTCTGCAATCCGGGCCTGAGGGTCAA
>NZ_JBNBBE010000468.1:0-256 GCF_050031795.1 Stenotrophomonas sp. SrG | reverse complement strand
GGTGAAGTCGTCGTGCAAGCAGAACCCATCGGTGATGGCACTGTACCTGCCGGTGGCCTCGCGGCTGGTGGCGCGCACCGGGCTGACCCGGCAGCGCCTGCTGCTGCCGATTGCCGCGGCGATCGTGATGGGCGGCGCGCTGACCATGGGCGGCAATTCGCCGCTGATCCTGCTCAACGATCTGCTGGCCTCGGCCCACAACAATCTTCCTTCGGGCCTGGCCCCGATCGAACCGCTGCGCATGTTTGCGCCGCGG
>NZ_JBNBBE010000467.1:0-256 GCF_050031795.1 Stenotrophomonas sp. SrG | reverse complement strand
CGCAGCGGAGAAATACACAGGCCCCGATGCTCCGGCATCGGGGTCTTTTCATATCTGAAGCAGAATGCGCTCAGCTGGCGCCGCTAAATCAGCGCCGGCTTCTGCCGATCACTCCAGTGCCTCGACACGTTCGTCGACGTCGGCTTGCGCTGTACGCCCCCGCTAGAGAAGGCCCCCCCGCCCATGAATCTGTCCAGTCGCTTCTCCAAACGGTCCGTACGGGGCAAGTTGAAACGGCTCACCGCCCAGATCGCCG
>NZ_JBNBBE010000466.1:0-256 GCF_050031795.1 Stenotrophomonas sp. SrG | reverse complement strand
CCGGCGAGGGAGACTCTCCTGAGAGCCACCATGCATTCCAATGACAACGAGTCGTCCTTCCGCTCCACCCCTCGCCCCCACCTCGGCTGGCATAAGCCCAAGCGGATTCTGGTGGGGTCGCTGATCTACAACGACGAAAGTCCGCAGCCCGGCGACCCGATCATCCCCTGCATCAAACTGCGTGGCATGTGGATGTCCGAGGCCGGCATCGCACCTGGAACCCGTTTGACGGTGGAGATGTATGACGGCGCCATCC
>NZ_JBNBBE010000465.1:0-256 GCF_050031795.1 Stenotrophomonas sp. SrG | reverse complement strand
GGTACGCGGACCGCATGGCCGGCACGCGCTGGCCTTCCTGGTAGCCCGGCGGGGTGTACAGGGTGCCCGACAGGTCCACCCCGTCGGCGCGCTTGTAGGTGACCAGGCGCTTCTTGATCTGGCGCCCTTCCGGGGTCGGGTCGCTGAGCGTGGTCAGCGCGGTGGCGGTGGAGGTGTACTGCGCCTCGCCGTCGTCTGCGCTGGCAGCGCGTTCGCCCTGCTGGCGCACGAACGCAATCGGCGGGTCCATCACCGA
>NZ_JBNBBE010000464.1:0-256 GCF_050031795.1 Stenotrophomonas sp. SrG | reverse complement strand
TGACCCGCAGCGGCGCAGCCAACGCGACTGGGGGCTCGGATTGGGCACGGACCACGGGCCCATCCACCTGCAGATAGGCGCGAACGGCGATGTCTGGCTCGCGCACCCTGGAGCGATCCAACGGTGGTCGCCGGACGGCAAGCGGCTGCACAGTGCGGCACCGCAGCAGGTGGGGCTTAGGCAGGAAGTTCTGCTACGGCAGCTGTTGTGCACGCGTGATGGCGAGGTATGGGCCACCGATCCGCAAGGCGTGATG
>NZ_JBNBBE010000463.1:0-256 GCF_050031795.1 Stenotrophomonas sp. SrG | reverse complement strand
GGCCCGTTCGGCGCCGGGGTGTTCGGTCCGGACGACCGCGTCATCGCGGCCGGCGTCAACCGCGTGGTGCCGCACAGCACCTCGCTGGCGCAAGCCGAGAACATGGCTTACATGCTCGCCCAGCAGCGCCTGCAGAGCCCGCGCCTGACCGACGTGCTGTCGCCGATCACCCTGGCCACCTCCTCGCAGCCGTGCTGCCAGTGCTCCGGCGCCACCAGCTGGGCCGGCATCGACCGGCTGCTGCTCGGCGCCAGCG
>NZ_JBNBBE010000462.1:0-256 GCF_050031795.1 Stenotrophomonas sp. SrG | reverse complement strand
TGGCAATCCACTCCTCCGTACTCGACCTCATTGGCAAGACCCCGATCGTCACGGCCCCGCGCCTGGACACCGGTGTCGGCGAGCTGTACCTGAAGCTCGAAAGCGCCAATCCCGGGGGATCCATCAAGGACCGCATCGGCCTGGCGATGATCGAAGCGGCGGAACAGCGCGGTGATCTCAAGCCGGGTGCGACGCTGGTGGAAGGCACGGCGGGCCATACCGGCCTGGGCCTGGCCCTGGTCGCCCAGCAGACGGG
>NZ_JBNBBE010000461.1:0-256 GCF_050031795.1 Stenotrophomonas sp. SrG | reverse complement strand
CTGCAGCAGCGGGCCGGCCGCCGCCGCAGCGCCGGGGCCGCCCCCGCATGAGCGACGAGATCGAGCTTGCAGGCGAAACCGGCGCGCCGATCTGGGCCGCCTTCGGCGACCTGATGTCGGTGGTGCTGGGCGCGTTCGTGCTGATCCTGGTCGGCGTGGTGGCGCTGCAGCTGGAGCTGACGCATCGCCTCGATGAGGAAGTGGCGCAGCGCCAGGCCGAAGCCAAGCGGCGCCAGACCCTGGAACAGGCCCTCGC
>NZ_JBNBBE010000460.1:0-256 GCF_050031795.1 Stenotrophomonas sp. SrG | reverse complement strand
ATGATCGGCACCCAGCGCATCGGCGGGGTCCGCGTCGGCAGGGCGCTGGATGACGTGCAGGCCATGGAGCAGCGGGCCAACCTGACCCTGGGCGAGCGCCTGCAGCAGGGGGGCAAGCGCCACCTGGGCTGGCTGCTGCTGATGCTGGGCCTGCTGCTGGCCATCGGCGCGGGGGTCATCGTGGATGTGCAGCGCACCCGGGTCGGCCCGATCCGCGGGTTGGCCGCCGCCGCGCGCCAGCTTGAGGCGGGGGACT
>NZ_JBNBBE010000459.1:0-256 GCF_050031795.1 Stenotrophomonas sp. SrG | reverse complement strand
TTGATCCGTAACACCTGAGACCCCTGAATGTCCGCCCATCGCATCACCGTTGCTACGGCCGCAACCGCTTCCTTCCGCACCGCCCGGCAGCCGCGTCCCCACGCGCTGGCGCTGGCCTGCAGGTCGCTGCTCGGGCTGAGCGGCGCCGCCCTGGCGCAGGACGCCAGCCCGACCTCGCTGGACGCCCTCACCGTCACCGCCGACCACCGCGAGCGCAACCTGCAGGAAGTGCCGGTCTCGGTCGGCGTGGTCCAGG
>NZ_JBNBBE010000458.1:0-256 GCF_050031795.1 Stenotrophomonas sp. SrG | reverse complement strand
TGGCACAGGGACGGGCGTTGCCCGGCGTAACCGACCTCCAGCCCTGGGCGCAGCACGCTGCTGCCCTCGCGGGGCGGCAACCAGCCGGCCAGCGCTTCCAGCAGCGTGCTCTTGCCGCTGCCGCGGGGCCCCACCAGGGCCAGGCGCTGGCCGGCTTCGATCTGGAAGGAGAGCTGCTGCACCACATCGAGCGAGGCGCCCAACGGGCGCAGCACCAGGTTGCGCACCACCACCGGCGGCGCATGCTGCTCCAGCA
>NZ_JBNBBE010000457.1:0-256 GCF_050031795.1 Stenotrophomonas sp. SrG | reverse complement strand
CATCCAGCGCGAGCAGGACGCCGCCAAAGCCGCCGAGGCTGCCGCTGCAGCTTCGCTTTCGCCCGTGGTGGGGGAACACCAGGTGCCTGCGCAGGTCGCGCGTCCTGCCCCGGTGCGTGTGCGCTCGCCGCAGGCAGCCCCGGCCACCGCGGCCCCGCGCGAGGTGGTCAAGATGAAGCTGGGTGACATCAAAGCACACATCTCGCCTCTGACGATCTCCGCCGACGGCCTGGCCAAGCTCGGCTTCAAAGCCCTG
>NZ_JBNBBE010000456.1:0-256 GCF_050031795.1 Stenotrophomonas sp. SrG | reverse complement strand
GCGCGCATCACCGCCGACTACAAGCGCATGTTCGAGTACCGGCTGATGCCGGCCTACCGCGCGCTGCGCGGCTTCATCGCCACCGAATACCTGCCGGCCACCCGGACAACCGATGGGCTGTCCGCACTGCCCAATGGCGTGGCGTGGTACACCCAGAACATCGTCCAGAGCACCGCCAGCCCGCTTACCCCGCAGCAGATCCACGCGCTGGGCGAACAGCGCGTGGCCAGCCTGCAGGAACAGATCACGGCAGTGA
>NZ_JBNBBE010000455.1:0-256 GCF_050031795.1 Stenotrophomonas sp. SrG | reverse complement strand
AAACGAACTACTCCTCTATGGTGCAATCGATTGCATTGCGGTGAATAGTTGCGTTTGAGACCGGTAGGGAGGCCGGAAAGCGGATGCCCGACCATTCGATTGGATCGATCCAAGGCGCGCGCCGTACTCGGCGCGATGCGCTGCGCATTGCGGTCGCCGGAAGCGTTGGCCTGGCAACCGTAACCGGGACGCCCGCGATGGCCGCCACCGCGCCGCTCAAGGGCACCCTGAAGCCGTCGGTCGCCCGCTGGACCGT
>NZ_JBNBBE010000454.1:0-256 GCF_050031795.1 Stenotrophomonas sp. SrG | reverse complement strand
TGTTCACAGTTGGCCCATCACAGGGCGGCAGCTACACTTGGCCCCATTATGCCTGCTCCGTCGTGCAGGCCATGGTGCAGACACCCCTCCCATGCCAGGTATCTCCATGCCCAACGCTCGTCCCGTCGCCAGTCTCGGTGGCGTCCGCATCCCGTTCTGCCGCCAGAACACCGCCTATTCGGACGTTGGCAACCTGGGCCTGGCGGTACGTACGCTTGGCGCGCTGGTGGACCGGTGCGGCCTGCCCGGGCAGCAG
>NZ_JBNBBE010000453.1:0-257 GCF_050031795.1 Stenotrophomonas sp. SrG | reverse complement strand
CTGCCACTACAGGCGGTTGACAGCGGCATGCGCCAGGCGCACGTCCGGGGTCCACTGGTCCAGGTCGCGCATCTGCCCCACCGACCGGCCATACCCGTGGGGCACGCCGTGGACCCGGAACTTGGCCGCCGCGCCACCGTCGGTGTCACAGCGGCTGAAGCCGGAGGTGGTATAGTACGCGGTGATAGAGGTAAGCGAAAAGTATCCGAAGTCGAAAACGGCTTTTACAGACACGCCGTAGGTCTAGTACTCCGGCG
>NZ_JBNBBE010000452.1:0-257 GCF_050031795.1 Stenotrophomonas sp. SrG | reverse complement strand
CGCGACGCTGACCTTCGCCGTCGACCTGCTGGGCATTGCTCCGTCAAACGGAACAGGAGTCAACACGGACCTGCGCGTCTCAAGCGTCGGGACCGGCGACGTCCGTCTGGTCACGGGGACCGGCCTGGCCGATGTCGGCCGGCAGGGGGGCTGCGTCGATAGCGTGCAGGCCAAGGGGGATGGCCTGATCCGCGGCGTCATCCCGAGGGAGGAGCCGGGCCTGGAGCCGTGGGTCAGGGCCCCCCAGGCCGCGGGGG
>NZ_JBNBBE010000451.1:0-257 GCF_050031795.1 Stenotrophomonas sp. SrG | reverse complement strand
CCCCGGCGCCGCCCCGCTCGGGCAGCCGCCCCGGGCCGGCCTCGACCCGCGCCCGCGCGGCCAGCCCGCCACGGGGCACCACCGGCGGGGTAGGGGCGCGCCGTCCGATCCCCGCGGCACGGGCCAACAGCAGGGCGAGGCCGGTCCGCCGTCGCCCCCGCCGGCGGGTCACGAACGTCTCCACGGGCCAGGGCGCGGCTGGAACGCCCGCACGGTCGCCCAGCCGCTGTAAGAAAGGCGTCGAACCGGGGCGATTG
>NZ_JBNBBE010000450.1:0-257 GCF_050031795.1 Stenotrophomonas sp. SrG | reverse complement strand
AGGCACTGCAGACCGAACGCCGCGAGGAGCAGCCAGGCCACCGGCCGGCGCAGCAGCGACCGCCGGCCTCGCGAGACGACCGGCAGCGGACCGGTCAGGGCGGCCGGATCGACTTCGCCGCCGGCCCGGGGCGGAGTGTCGGCAGGCGCCGCCCCCGAGAAGCGGTCGCCGAGGTCGTTCCCGGCGCGGCGCGCACGGCGCAGGTGCACCCCCCACAGCACGATGCCCGCCACCGTGATCAGCGACCACGTCAGGAG
>NZ_JBNBBE010000449.1:0-257 GCF_050031795.1 Stenotrophomonas sp. SrG | reverse complement strand
TCCGCGGCGGGGGCATCGGCAGCCGCACGGAAACGGTCGCCAGCCAGCGCGCCTTCAAACCCCACGCCGTGTGCGGTATTGAAGGGGGCGGGCGCAGGCGACAGGCGCTGCGCGTACCACAGCCCGGTCGGCGCCTCACTCAGCGGATACCGTTGCCGCCCTGCGCCCTCGGCGCTGGCGATCTGCGCGCTCATGCCCCGGCGCTGGCCCTGGCCTGCAGCTGCTGCACCTCCTGCCACCAGCCGGCCAGCGTGGTG
>NZ_JBNBBE010000448.1:0-257 GCF_050031795.1 Stenotrophomonas sp. SrG | reverse complement strand
GCGGGCGTCCCCGGGCACCAGCAGCAGGCGCATGCCCTCGCGCAATGCCCGCCGCGGCTGCATCAACCCCAGGCCGGACTCCGCACCCAGCTTCAGGTCGATCAGGGCGTAGGCCGGCGGCTGCTGCCGCGCCAGCACCAACGCCGAGGCGATTTCGCTGGCGGTCACCGTTTCCAGCCCCTTGCGGGCCAGGCAGCGCTGCAGCGTGCGCAGGTACAGTTCGTCATCATCGACCAGCAGGCCCTGGCTGGAGGCGG
>NZ_JBNBBE010000447.1:0-257 GCF_050031795.1 Stenotrophomonas sp. SrG | reverse complement strand
ACCACAATGTGCGCGAAACCTTGGGAATCTGCGACCGCGCGTATATACTCAACGAAGGCAGCGTACTGGCGCAGGGGGCACCAGACGCGATCCTGGAAAACGCAGACGTCCGCCGCGGGTACCTTGGAGAGACCTGCAAGCTCTGACCGCCGGCCGCTGCAGCGCCTTCCCTCCGTTCGGCACAGGCAGGACAGCACGGCTGCAGACATCGCTGGGACAACAACTGGTCATGACGCCTCAGCTGCGTCAGGCCATCA
>NZ_JBNBBE010000446.1:0-257 GCF_050031795.1 Stenotrophomonas sp. SrG | reverse complement strand
CGGTCGCGACGCCGACGCCCAGCGCCGTGCCGGCACCCTCACCGCGGTGGCTGTGCGCCCGGCCGATGAGCGTGCGATTGCGTCGATTGGCGGCGACTACAAGACGTTCGACGGCAACAACCGTGCCGAGCTGGAGGCCCTGCCCAAGGACACCACGTTGGCGTTCCTGTGCCACCACGGTGGCCGCAGCGCGCAGGCGGCGGAACCGTTCCGGGCGCTGGGCTTCAGCAAGGGCTACAACATCACCGGCGGCAGCG
>NZ_JBNBBE010000445.1:0-257 GCF_050031795.1 Stenotrophomonas sp. SrG | reverse complement strand
GGGGCTGAGCAGGCGCGACCACACGATCGGGGGGCGGGGGGGCATGGGGGGCGGGAAGTCGACCCTGGTGCGCGCCATCGCCGCAGGCGCGGTGGGGGATACCGACGTGCACAACAGCGACCGCGCCGGCGCGGACAAGGCCTCCACCACGGTGGCGATGGACTACGCCGCTATCGACCTGCCCAACGGCGACCGCCTGCGGCGCGACGGCACGCCCGGCCAGCAGCGCTTCGACTTCATCTGGCCGAGCCTGCTGA
>NZ_JBNBBE010000444.1:0-257 GCF_050031795.1 Stenotrophomonas sp. SrG | reverse complement strand
TCGCTGAAGCAGTTCCCGGAATTCAACGCATCGCTGGATGCGGCCGGTGAAAACCTGACGCTGAAGGAGTACTTCAACATCGGCTTCGCCGCCGACACCCCGAACGGCCTGGTCGTTCCGGTGTTCCGTGATGTCGACAAGAAGGGCGTGGTGCAGATCGCGCAGGAAACCGGCGAGCTGGCCAAAAAGGCGCGCGCCGGCAAGCTGGGCCCGGCCGACATGAGCGGCGGCTGCTGCTCGATCAGCTCGCTGGGCGG
>NZ_JBNBBE010000443.1:0-257 GCF_050031795.1 Stenotrophomonas sp. SrG | reverse complement strand
GCGCCGAATCGCTCACCCTCTCGGCCATGGGCCGGTTCTCGGCCAGCCTGGCCCATGAGATCCGCAAGCCGCTGGCAGCCATCAACTACGCCGCCCAGCTGCTGGAGGAATCCGCCGCCAATGGCGATACCGACCGCCGCCTGCTGCAGATCATCCACCAGCAGTGCCAGCGCACCAACGGCATCGTGGAAAGCGAGCTGGGCCTGGCCCGGCGCGAGCGGGCCAACCCGGAAAACCTGGACCTGGCCGCCTTCGTG
>NZ_JBNBBE010000442.1:0-257 GCF_050031795.1 Stenotrophomonas sp. SrG | reverse complement strand
TTGCGAGGCTGTAGGCCAGCGACACCCCGGCAATTAACAGGAACAGCGGGAAAATCAGGTCCGTGGGGGTAAAGCCGTGCCAGACCGCATGCAGCAGCGGTGCGAACACATGGCTCCAGTCGCCGGGGTTGTTGACCAGCAGCATCGCAGCCCCGGTCAGCCCGCGCAGGGCATCGATCGAGCCCAGGCGCGAAGAGGAAGGCGTGCGCATGCGTCCTCGCGCTCGCCGGCGATCCAGGTCGCGCGCCCCTGCAGCG
>NZ_JBNBBE010000441.1:0-257 GCF_050031795.1 Stenotrophomonas sp. SrG | reverse complement strand
GCAATGATCAGCGAGAGCAGGATGCCCATCACCACTTTTTCCATGCGCAGCGAGTGGTACAGGTGCGCGTTCTGCTGGGTCCAGTCGCTGACCCGGTAGCCGCCGCGGAGGGTGTGGGCCAGGTCCACGCCCACGTCCAGCGCCTTGTCCATGTCATGCAGCTTCAGGCGCACGCCGGTGCCCCCGTCCATGCGCAGCACGCGCTCGAGGTCGGCCCTGTTGGCGTAGGCCACGCCGCGGTCGATTTCGTTGTAGCC
>NZ_JBNBBE010000440.1:0-257 GCF_050031795.1 Stenotrophomonas sp. SrG | reverse complement strand
GGCATACACAGGTGGCGGTGCTCGATGGCGGCCTCGCGGCGTGGCAGGCGGCCGGTCTGCCGTTGTCCACGGACGTGCCCGAGGTGCTGCCGTTGCCGGCCTATCCCGGGCGTTTCGATACCCGCCAGGTGGCGTCGGTGGTCGAGATCGCCGCGCGCTTGAAGCATGCGCCGGGCTGGCTGCTGGATGCGCGTGCCGGTGAACGGTTCCGGGGAGAGGTGGAGCCGCTGGATCCGGTGGCGGGGCATGTGCCCGGG
>NZ_JBNBBE010000439.1:0-257 GCF_050031795.1 Stenotrophomonas sp. SrG | reverse complement strand
CGCGTTCAACGCCACTGCGCTGGGCAGCTTCGCCCAGGCCACCGGCTCCATCAGCGTCGCGCTCGGTGGCGACGCCGAAGCCACCGGCGCCTACAGCACCGCCCCCGGCCAGGGCAGCCTGGCCAGCGGCACCAACAGCGTGGCCATCGGCGGTGCGCTGTGCGGCCTGCTGCCCACCGAAGCCTCCGGCAACTACTCCACCGCCGTGGGCGGCGGTGCATGGTCGCCCGGCCTGAGCAGCACCGCGCTCGGCACCG
>NZ_JBNBBE010000438.1:0-257 GCF_050031795.1 Stenotrophomonas sp. SrG | reverse complement strand
CGGGTCGCGAGGGTGGGCTCCACCCGGATCGCCGCTGCCAGCCCCGGCAGCCCCGGCACGGGTACCGTCACGCCCAGCGACTGTGCGGTGCCGGTGGCAACACGCACCGCATGCAGGTGGTTGCCCCGCGCGGACGGGGGGAAGTCTGGATCGGTCTGGAAGGAAGGGCGGAAGAAGCGCACCCACAGCTGGCTGGTGCCGCTGACCCCAAGGTCGGCCGACAGCGGGGCGACCAATGCTTCGGCTTCGTGCAGGGG
>NZ_JBNBBE010000437.1:0-258 GCF_050031795.1 Stenotrophomonas sp. SrG | reverse complement strand
CGCCCGCCCACCCCCCCCCCCCCCACCCCCCCACCTCCGCCCGCCGCCCCCCCCCCCCACCCGCCCGCACGCCATCCCCAGACCCCCCAGACCCCCCCCCCCCCCCCGCCCCCCACCCCCCCGCCCCCCCCCCCCGCCCCGCCCCGCAGCCGCGTCAAGGCGCCCGCGCGCCCCGACATCTTCCCCCGCTGGGAGCCGGCGGCAGCGCGTGTTTGTGTTATAGACTGCTGTTCCAGCTTTCCGGCCGAGCTCGAGAAC
>NZ_JBNBBE010000436.1:0-258 GCF_050031795.1 Stenotrophomonas sp. SrG | reverse complement strand
CGTTTGATCTCTGGGGGGGCCCGCGGGCGTCGGGGGGGTTGCGCGGGCCCCGCGGGCCCTGCCCGCACTCGTGCCGGCCGCGGGGTGGGTGTTGGGGCGGGTTGAGGGGCCCCCGGCCGGTAAGTTCGGCATTGCGGCGCAGCGTGGCCGCGTCCACCGGGTCGGCGCCGGCGGCGTTCTGCACGCCGGGCAGGCTCAGGCGACCGTCGACGCCGAATGCAACCGGATCCACGCGCTCGCAGTCGGCGTTGGCCAGGT
>NZ_JBNBBE010000435.1:0-258 GCF_050031795.1 Stenotrophomonas sp. SrG | reverse complement strand
CCTCTTGCTCGCCTGGGTTGCGATCAGCGCGGTCGGCGCAGAGTACGTGGCACTTACGAGGGCAGACACCTCCACCCGCACAACCAAGGCGGAGATCACTGATCCGGACGGTCGCGTTACACGCTTCACACGGCCGATCAGCCAGGAAGATCTCGACGACGAGCGATTCATGGCGGGCGGCTACCTCGAGGACGCGGAAGTCTCGATGCCGCCCGCCGGTACCGCCGTTCACCTCAGGCTCCCGCATCGAGTGGGGAC
>NZ_JBNBBE010000434.1:0-258 GCF_050031795.1 Stenotrophomonas sp. SrG | reverse complement strand
GTAACCCTCTTCGTAACGCATGACAGCCCTCCCAGACCAAGTCATGGGTTCGAGCATTGTCCGATGGCGGTGGACCGGCCGTCCGACCTTGGTCGTAGGTGGGCCCGGTGCTACCGGCTCCGGATCCGGCTTCCACCAGTGATCAGCTGCTGTGCCATCGGCCGTGAGATGAAACGCGCGGGGAAGATCGGTGGCGGCGCGCTCGCCGCGTCCAGGCGTTGCAGCTGCGCATCACTGAACACGTTGTCCAGCGCACCG
>NZ_JBNBBE010000433.1:0-258 GCF_050031795.1 Stenotrophomonas sp. SrG | reverse complement strand
TGGCCACCCTGCCGTGGGGCGTGGACGTCTCCAGCGGTATGGAAAGCGAGCCGGGCATCAAGGACGGCTCCAAGATGCGCAAGTTCGTCGAAGAAGTCCGCCGCGCGGACTGTCACGTGGCGGATTAACGCCGTAGCTTTTCGGCGAGCCATTCCGCCAACGATTCCACCCGCGCGTCCTGCGCACCGGCTGGCGTGGCCAGCACCCAGAAGCCACCGGTTGCGGCACAACCCCACGGCGCCAGCAGGCGCCCGGCCG
>NZ_JBNBBE010000432.1:0-258 GCF_050031795.1 Stenotrophomonas sp. SrG | reverse complement strand
CATGCCGGTCGTGGAACATCAAGGGCTGTACTTCATGACGGGACGCATCACCGCACGCATCATAGCCGGCCTCGGCCTGGCCATCCTGGCCGGGTGTGGCAGCAAGGACCAAGCCGCCCGCCGGCAGGCCGAAGTCGAGCCGGTGACCACCCAGGTCGTGCAGACCTCCGCCTGGAGCGACACCCTGCAGGCACTCGGCACCGCAAAGGCCCGCGAGTCGGTGACCATCACCGCCAAAGTCAGCGAAATCATCGACAC
>NZ_JBNBBE010000431.1:0-258 GCF_050031795.1 Stenotrophomonas sp. SrG | reverse complement strand
CCTGGGCGGCCGCGAAGTAGACCACCTGGCGCGACAGCACACGCTTGCCCTCCCGCAGGTCCACCACCGCGACGGTTCGCGCGGGAGCCGCCGTACCCAGCAGCTGCGCATCGGTGAAACGCCCGACGTCCAGCGCCGACAGTGCCGGCACCGTCACCGCCTGCTGTTGTTGCGAAACCTGGCGACCATCCACATCCATCACCCGCAACCGCCACGGCGCTTCCAGCGGCTGCTGCAGGTCATTGAGCAGGCTGACGC
>NZ_JBNBBE010000430.1:0-258 GCF_050031795.1 Stenotrophomonas sp. SrG | reverse complement strand
CCGAGAAGCCTTCGCTGGATTTCGCCGAAGACGTCTCAGGCAGGGCGTATCCCTGGCCATCGTGGAGGGCCGTCTGCGCCAGTGCGGACAACGGCATCAGCAGGGCCAACAAGACCAGCGTGCGAGCAGATGTCATGTAAGTGATTCCCCTGTCCGCATCCTGCGGTGATGCGCGAGTATCGCCCATCCACCGCGCTGGCCGACAAGGCGGTGCCGGGCCAAACCCTGCATCGGGTCAGGGGGCCGCTTACCCAGGCG
>NZ_JBNBBE010000429.1:0-258 GCF_050031795.1 Stenotrophomonas sp. SrG | reverse complement strand
CTGGTAGTTCGAGCGCGCCGTGGCCAGCTGGGCCTGGTTCTGCTGCTTGGCCGCCGCCGCTTCGTCATAGCTGGCCTGCAGCGTGCGCGGATCGATCTGCGCCAGCAGGTCGCCCTGCGTCACTTCCTGGCCTGCCTTGAAGTTCAGGCTGATCAGCTGGCCGCCCACCTGCGGGCTTACGGTCACGGTGTACATCGCGCTTACCGTGCCCAGCGCGCTGGCGTAGACCGGCACATCCTGGCGGGCCGCGTCGATCAC
>NZ_JBNBBE010000428.1:0-258 GCF_050031795.1 Stenotrophomonas sp. SrG | reverse complement strand
CGCTGAAGCCGCCCTGCAGCAGCCGGGTGAAATGGGTAATCAGGGGCGAGGGTGCACCGCGCCGGTAGGCCACCTGCACTTCCGAACTCGCCGCGCGATCACTCAGCGGCACGAAGCGCGCGCCCTCCACATGGAAGTGGCTGCACGAGGCGGGCAGCACGGTCACCCCCAACCCGGACGCGGCCAGGCTGATCGGGGTGGACGCCTCGCCGGCGTACTGGATGATGCGCGGCGTGAAGCCGGCACTGCGGCACAGCG
>NZ_JBNBBE010000427.1:0-258 GCF_050031795.1 Stenotrophomonas sp. SrG | reverse complement strand
GCAAGGGTTTCAACCAGGCCGTGGCCGCCCGCCGTGCCGGCGCCCCGACCACGTTCCAGTGCGCCCTCGGCGATGACGCCGGCGGCGCCATGGCCCGCGGCCTGGCCGAACAGGACGGCTTCGCCCAGAGCGCCGAAGCCAGCACCGAGCCCACCGGCACCGGCGGCATCTCCGTCGACAGCCGCGGCCGCAACACCATCGTGATCGGCCCCGGCGCCAACGCCGCGCTCAGCCCCGCCTACATCGACCAGCAGCGCG
>NZ_JBNBBE010000426.1:0-258 GCF_050031795.1 Stenotrophomonas sp. SrG | reverse complement strand
CAGCTTGTCCTGCATGATCTTTTCCGCCTTGAGGGTGTCGCGGCGGTGGACCAGGTAGACCTTGCGGGCGATGGTGGACAGGTACAGCGCCTCTTCCACGGCGGTGTTGCCGCCGCCGACCACGACCACGTCCTGGTCACGGTAGTAGAAGCCGTCGCAGGTGGCGCAGGCCGACACGCCGCGGCCCTTGAAGGCCTCTTCGGTGGGACTGCCCAGGTACGTGGCGGTGGCGCGCGTGGCGATGATCAGGGCGTCGCA
>NZ_JBNBBE010000425.1:0-258 GCF_050031795.1 Stenotrophomonas sp. SrG | reverse complement strand
CGCCGAAGCGCTTGGCGGCCTTAGACCCGCCCCTGAGCACAACCGAGCCGATGCCGCCGTAGCCCTTCAACTGGCGCGTGGCCAACTCGTGCTGCGGGTGGGTGGGCAGTCCCGGGTAGATGACCGTCTCGACTGCAGGGTGGGTCTGCAGCCAGCGCGCCAGCGCCAGTGCCTTGGCACAATGGGCCTTCATGCGCAGCGGCAGGGTCTTCAGACCACGCAGCGCGAGGAAGAGGTCAAATGGCCCCTGCACCGCGC
>NZ_JBNBBE010000424.1:0-258 GCF_050031795.1 Stenotrophomonas sp. SrG | reverse complement strand
CTGCTGCAGCCACGGATCGGCGCGCACCACCGGGGGTGGAGCGGCCCCGGGGTGAATGGTGCGGCGGTGGGGGCCACCGCGATCGGCGTGGCCACCACGCTGGGCGTTGGCACCATCCAGATCGCCGCCGGGCTGGACCGCGTGTTCGGCCTGCACGCCGGCGCGCCGCTGCAGCTGACCAGCATCGCCGTCGCCTTCGGGCTGGACATGGCCTCGACCGCCAGCGGCGTGCCCCGCGGCGTCGGGGGGCTCTCCAAC
>NZ_JBNBBE010000423.1:0-258 GCF_050031795.1 Stenotrophomonas sp. SrG | reverse complement strand
GGCGGCATGATCTCGATGACGCTGCGCGCGATCCTGCGCCAGCCGCGCTAGCCGGTGCTGTTCCAGCCGGTGTACATCGGCTATGAAAAGCTGATGGAAGGCGGCAGCTACCTGGACGAGCGGTCCGGGCGGCCGAAGGAAAAAGAATCGATCTGGCAGCTGCTGTGGTCGATCCCCAAGGTGCTCAAGCAGAACTCCGGCCAGGTGGTGGTGCACTTCGGCGAGCCGATCGCGCTCAACGACGTACTGGCCCGCCAG
>NZ_JBNBBE010000422.1:0-258 GCF_050031795.1 Stenotrophomonas sp. SrG | reverse complement strand
CTACGACGCCAAGGGCCGCGCACAGTGGCAGCGCGATGCGCATGCGCTCCGCGAAGCGCGCACCCAGCTGCTGCAGTCTCTGCGCGGCGAACGCAGCGGCTTCGACCTGCCCCTGGCCCCGCACGGCACCGGGTTCCAGCTGCGCGTATGGAAGGCGCTGGCCGACATTCCGTTCGGCGAAGCCTGGAGCTACGTGCAGCTGGCACGCCACATCGGCCAGCCCACGGCCAGCCGCGCGGTGGGCGCAGCCAACGGACG
>NZ_JBNBBE010000421.1:0-258 GCF_050031795.1 Stenotrophomonas sp. SrG | reverse complement strand
GCGGGGTGGCTGGGTCGACCAAGGCGGCCACCGGTACCGGTACGACGGTGCTGCAGGCTGCCAGCGGCACGGCCGCGGTCATGCGCCATGCGCTCGGTCGCGGACAGGTGCTGCGCTTTACTGCCGCGCTGTCACCCGAGGCACTGCCGATCCTGCGCGAACCGTCGTTCCCGCGCCGCCTGTTGGAGCAGGTGCGGCCGCTGCCGTCGCCGCACCGGGCGCCGGCTGCCGTGCAGGCGCCGCTGACCGGTGCCAGCC
>NZ_JBNBBE010000420.1:0-259 GCF_050031795.1 Stenotrophomonas sp. SrG | reverse complement strand
CCTCTCGCGCGAGCCGGCGCGCAGCCACGCGGAGTACGCCACCACCACCACCCAGCTCGGCAACGTGCAGCCGATCCGCAGCCCGGCCGACCACCCGCGGACCCCCACCGCCGGGGCCGGCCCCCACCCGCTCCCCCGCGCGCCGCGCACTTCCCACCCCCAGAATCGTCCGCCGCCTCCGATCCGCCGCTCAGCCAGAACGGGCGCCGCGCGGTGCAGGCGGCCCGATTCCGCGGCAGCGATCAGGGCGGCCATGGCT
>NZ_JBNBBE010000419.1:0-259 GCF_050031795.1 Stenotrophomonas sp. SrG | reverse complement strand
TACCTGCTCCATGTACAGGGTGACCAGTCGCGGGGGCGGCGCCCCCGCGTACCCCCCCCCCCCCCCAAACCCAACCACCCCCGCGGCGCGGGGGCGCACCCGGGGGGTGGACCCCCCCCCCCGCGCCCGCCCCCCCCCCGCGGCCCGCCCGCCCGCCCCCCCCGCCCACCTGCCCCCCCGCCCGCACCGACCAGCCGCCGCAGCTTTTTCCTGTGCGGGCGAGCACCGAGATCCCTCCGAACGACGAGGAGGGAATCAC
>NZ_JBNBBE010000418.1:0-259 GCF_050031795.1 Stenotrophomonas sp. SrG | reverse complement strand
CGGCGCCCCGGCCCCCGTCCAGCAGCAGCGACCCCGCCCGCGCCAGCAGCCCCCCCGTGGCCCCGGCGAGCCGCCGGGGCCCGCGCCGCAGCGGGCCGGGGGCGCCCCGGCGCCGGGTCGGCGGCAGCAGGTTCCCGCCCCGCGGCTGCCCCGCGCCAGCGTCGGCCTCCACGCCGGCCACCTGCTGCGCCCAGCTGCCGGCCTGCCGCGACCACAGCTCCAGCGCCTGGCGCGGAATCACCACCAGTCCCACCTGCAG
>NZ_JBNBBE010000417.1:0-259 GCF_050031795.1 Stenotrophomonas sp. SrG | reverse complement strand
TGTGAGGCCCCACTATCGATCCGGCACCGGGTGGATCACAGCCATCTCTTGGTATGCACGTTTGGACCTGCGCGGACACCAGGCTGCATACCAAGGTTTTAGAACGCTGCCAGCCGCACGCCGTCCACGCTCGCCATGGCATCCAGGCGCACCACGCTTCCGTCGTCCAGGTGCATGTACTCGGCGCCCTCCTTCGCACGCATGTCGGTGATCCGCGCCAGCGCCGTGCAGTCCTCTCCAGCCGCGTCCACGTACACGA
>NZ_JBNBBE010000416.1:0-259 GCF_050031795.1 Stenotrophomonas sp. SrG | reverse complement strand
GGCACGTAGGGCGCATCGAAGCCGGCCAGGTAGCGGGACTTGACGATGAGGTCCTTGAGGATCTGGTTGTCCGCATGGCCCAGGTGGATCTGGACATTGGCGTACGGCGGGCCGTCGTGCAGCACGAACAGCGGGCGACCCTGCGCGTTTTCGCGCAGGCGGGCGTACATGCCCTCGTCTTCCCAGCGCGACAGAATGACCGGCTAGCTCTTGTGCAGGTCTCCGCGCATCGGGAATTCGGTGGCCGGCAGATGAAGGG
>NZ_JBNBBE010000415.1:0-259 GCF_050031795.1 Stenotrophomonas sp. SrG | reverse complement strand
GCGGGCAGGTCGCCAGCGCCGTTCTCGCCGGACGCCACCCCCCCCGCCACCTGCGGCCGCGAATCCCCCGGCGAACGACGGGTGTCGATCTGGGTCAGGTATGCGTCAAGGTTGATGCTGCGGAAGCCACCGTCGGCATCTTCATCGGCCCCGCCACGATCGGCCAGCAGGTCTTCGACTTCCTCGCGGGGCGTCAGGCCATCCACCAGCTTCTGCTGCAGGGCGAACTTGGCCAGGTCGCCACCGGCAGCGGCGATGC
>NZ_JBNBBE010000414.1:0-259 GCF_050031795.1 Stenotrophomonas sp. SrG | reverse complement strand
GAAGGCGGGCCGCGAATCTTCGAGCAGGAAGTGAACACCACCTACGTCGCCACCGGGCTGGTGGGCCTGTTCCAGGCCGTCGATCGCAGCAGGTCGTGGGACGTCAACGGCATGTACAGCAAGAACAAGGCCGAACAGACCAACTACGGCAGCTACAACATCTACAAAGCCAACATCGCGTTGGGTGATCCGGACATCTGCGCGGCCACCCCGGGCTGCGTGCCGCTGAACATCTTCGGCGGCCCAGGCACCATCACCA
>NZ_JBNBBE010000413.1:0-259 GCF_050031795.1 Stenotrophomonas sp. SrG | reverse complement strand
CATGTAGACCTTGTCACCGCTTTGCAGGCCAACGCCGGTGGCGCGGATCGTGTTCTTGAGGGTGCGATGCGGAATCATGGGGGCCAGCCGGGGGAAAGCGCGCAGACAACGCGACAGTGACAAACAAGAATAACACGCACTACCACCGCTCCTATCTGAACCGGGGGCGGCAGACTGCCGGGCCTATCCTGGCCCGGCAGCAAGGGCCCTGGCGGCGCTTACCGGGGAGGACACGACCCCGGCCGCGTGCCTCAGTCCG
>NZ_JBNBBE010000412.1:0-259 GCF_050031795.1 Stenotrophomonas sp. SrG | reverse complement strand
CGCCCCGCCCCATCATCTCTTTGCGAGTCTACCTGAGCAATTCCAAGCCTTCCCGCCACCCGACGCTCGTCATCCTCGGTTCCGGCCCGGCCGGCTGGACGGCAGCGGTCTACGCCGCCCGCGCCAACCTGCACCCGGTGGTGATCACCGGCCTGCAGCAGGGCGGCCAGCTCATGACCACCACCGAAGTGGACAACTGGCCGGGCGTCGCCCATGGCCTGATGGGCCCGGACCTGATGGCGCGCATGCAGGCCCACGA
>NZ_JBNBBE010000411.1:0-259 GCF_050031795.1 Stenotrophomonas sp. SrG | reverse complement strand
GTGGCGAGGTAGTGGGCGACTTCGCGGAAAATCCAGGGGCGGCCCTGTGCGGCGCGGCCGATCATGACGGCGTCCTCGCCGGTCTGGGCGAGCACGTGGGCGGCTTTCTGCGGGGAGTCGATGTCGCCGTTGGCGATCACGGGGATGCGCTGGGCGGCCTTGATCGCGGCGATGGTCTCGTATTCGGCGCTGCCGGTGTAATGCTGGTCGCGGGTGCGGCCTTGCACGGCGAGTGCGGCTATGCCGCTGTCTTCGGCGA
>NZ_JBNBBE010000410.1:0-259 GCF_050031795.1 Stenotrophomonas sp. SrG | reverse complement strand
CGGCCACCCGCTCGCCGGCGGCGATGCCCAGGTGGACGGCGCGCAGTCCGGCACTGCCTGCGTCGCCGGCCGGGACTTCGCGGCGCAGGTCCCGCAGCCGCAGCAGCGGCGCGCCCGTGGGAGCGGTCTTCATCGACGCGGCCCCATGCCCGGGCCACCCATGCGCAGCTGCGCGCCACCGCGGTTGCCGCTGCCGCACGCGGCCGGGGTGGCGCTGCCTTCGCCGACCACGACCTTCTCGCCTTCCTTCAGCCCAGAC
>NZ_JBNBBE010000409.1:0-259 GCF_050031795.1 Stenotrophomonas sp. SrG | reverse complement strand
ACGCCAGTGCGTGGGACATGAACATGGAAGGCGACGTGCGCACCACGATGTGCATCACGCCGACCGAGGAAAACTTCACCACCATCTACCACGAGCTGGGCCACATCTATTACGACCTGGCCTACACCCCGCTGCCGCCGCTGTTCCAGGGCGGTGCCAACGATGGCTTCCACGAAGCGATCGGCGACACCATCGGGCTGGCGATGACCCCGCAGTACCTCAACTCGATCGGGCTGGTCGACAAGCCGCAGGAAAGCCG
>NZ_JBNBBE010000408.1:0-259 GCF_050031795.1 Stenotrophomonas sp. SrG | reverse complement strand
GTCGCGGCGGGCGATGATCGCGCGGGCGATGCGGCGCCCCTGGCGTGCGTCGCCAGAGGTCCACCGCACCTCCATCAACTCGCGCTCTTCGACACGGTTGAGCCACGGCGCCGCGCTTTCGCCGCTGTCCGGGTCCAGGCGCATGTCCAGCGGGCCGTCCTTGCCGAAGCTGAAACCGCGCTCGGCCACGTCCAGCTGCGGCGAGTACACGCCGAGGTCGAACAGCACCCCGTCCAGGCCGTCGGCGGTTGCGTTCCAG
>NZ_JBNBBE010000407.1:0-259 GCF_050031795.1 Stenotrophomonas sp. SrG | reverse complement strand
ATTCAGCGGCGTGCGCACGGAAACCCGCCGTTACAATCGCACCGTGAACCGCCGTCGCCGCCCGTTTGCCGGCCTGCTGCAGCTCGCCTTCGTGGCGACGCTGCTGATGGCGTTGGCGCCACTGGTCAGCCGCGGGCAGCAGGCGCAGGGCCCGTCGGTGATGCTGATGCCCGGTGGCATGGCGCACGTGATGCCCAGCGGCGCAGTCGTCGTTGCCCCCACGCCGGATTCCGGCATGTCGCATCACGACATGCACGCG
>NZ_JBNBBE010000406.1:0-259 GCF_050031795.1 Stenotrophomonas sp. SrG | reverse complement strand
CCTGGATCGCATCGCGACCCCCATCCTCGCGTTCGAAGGCGAGTCGCCCGTGGAGGTCTTCCAGGGCAACTCCCGCGAATACGAAGACGACAAGCGCCGCCGCATGGGCGACGACGCCGCCCCGAAGCGCCTGCGCTTCAAGGCGCGGAAGTAAGAAGGAAAAACGGCCGCGCTCTGCGCGGCCGTTTTGCAGTCTGGTGCAAGGTCAACCGCAGCGTTTCATTGCTGCCTGCAGGGAGGCCGTCGGGCAGCCCCTTAC
>NZ_JBNBBE010000405.1:0-260 GCF_050031795.1 Stenotrophomonas sp. SrG | reverse complement strand
GTACACCGGGGTGGCGCTGAAGGCGAGCAGGCAGGCCTTGGGGTGCGGGTCGCGCGCGGTGGCGGTTGCCAGGATCTGGTTGACGTCGCAGCGCAGCCGGGCGTTGGACCGGTGGGGGTGCACCGCACTGGTGGCCTGCAGCGCAGGCACCCTCGGCCGGTCCGCGTCCGGGTGACGGGCGCTGTGCGGCGGCGGGTCGTGACCGGCGCGCGCGGCCGCGGCGGGTTCGGCGCGGTGGCGCGCGGGGGGGGCCGTCAGGC
>NZ_JBNBBE010000404.1:0-260 GCF_050031795.1 Stenotrophomonas sp. SrG | reverse complement strand
CCGCCCCCGCCCCCCCCGCCCCCCGCCCCCAGGCCCACCCGCCCCCCCCGCCGCCCGCCGCCCCCGTCGCCCCCCCGCCCCCCGCCGCCCCCGCCCCCCGCCCCGGGCGCGCCCCCGGCCCCGCCCCGCCCCCCCGCGCCCCCCCGGCGCCCGCGCCCGGGGCGGCTGCGCGCCCCGTGCCGCCCTGCGCCCTCAACGCCCGCGGCGGGGGCGCCGGGGGCGCGGCTGCGGCGGCCGGCCCCCGCGCCCATGGTCTGCAG
>NZ_JBNBBE010000403.1:0-260 GCF_050031795.1 Stenotrophomonas sp. SrG | reverse complement strand
GGGAGCTGCATGTCGCCTGGCTAGAAGCGGGATACCACGTCCACCCCCTTGTCCCGCAGCTGCGCGGCCACGGCCACCACTGCCGGGCGCACTACTTCAGCCATGAAGCGGTACACCACGACGCGAGCCGGGAAGTGCACGGCCAGGGAGAAGCGCAGGCGCCAGCCACGCTGCTGCCGAGATTGCCCCACCACGGGAAAGCGCGACAATTGCGAGGCTTACTACCGCTGCGAGTCCTCGCCCAATGCACGGGTCAGACC
>NZ_JBNBBE010000402.1:0-260 GCF_050031795.1 Stenotrophomonas sp. SrG | reverse complement strand
TTCAAGCCGGTCTCCTCGCGCGAGCTGCTGGCGCGCATCCCTGCGGGGATCCGGCGCCCGCGCATGCTTCCCCCGAACCTGCAGGTGAGCGAGGCCGCACGGTAGATCCGCTTTGGCAGCTGGCGGCTGGATACCAGTGCGCGGCACCTGCTCGACGAGGCCGGCACGGTCTCTCCGCTCAGTGGCGGCGAGTGCCGCCTGCTGCGCGTGTTCATCGACCATCCGCCGCGCGTGCTCAGCCGCGACCAGCTGCTCAACCT
>NZ_JBNBBE010000401.1:0-260 GCF_050031795.1 Stenotrophomonas sp. SrG | reverse complement strand
CGGCATGCCGCCGGGGCCCACGTTTTGCGCAGCAAAACGTGGGCAAGCGCTGCAGGCGTTGCGAATACCCCGGAATGCTGCACCCATGCTGCGCAGCATGAAGAACGCCACCAAATGACCACAGGAGGTTGCACCGCCTGCTGCGCTGCGCCATGCTTCGCCCTTACGCTGACGAGTGATTGCTTCATGGCCGCGAACCGCATCATCAAGAAGTATCCCAACCGCCGTCTCTACGACACCGAGATTTCCAGTTACATCAC
>NZ_JBNBBE010000400.1:0-260 GCF_050031795.1 Stenotrophomonas sp. SrG | reverse complement strand
ACCACGTCGGCATCGGAGGTGCCCACGTCGATCCGGCGGTCGGCCGGCAGCGCGGGTTCGGCGGCATCGCCTACCGGCGCCGTGCCGAACAGCGCACGCAGCGTGGCCACCACCAGCGCCAGCCCCATCATCGGGGTGACCTCCTGCAGGCCGGTGATCGCGGTCATCTGCGAGAAGTACGACAGCTGCGCCTGGCCGGAGTCAGGCTGCGGGTTGGTGTTGGTAAGGAACGACACCATCGTGTGCAGCGCCGTATCCCA
>NZ_JBNBBE010000399.1:0-260 GCF_050031795.1 Stenotrophomonas sp. SrG | reverse complement strand
CAAGAAGACCTACCAGATGGACCCGGCCAACGGCGACGAGGCCATGCGCGAAATCGCGCTGGACCTCGAAGAGGGCGCGGACATGGTGATGGTCAAACCGGGCATGCCCTATCTGGACCGGGTGCGCCGGGTGAAGCAGCAGTTCGGCGTGCCGACGTTCGCGTACCAGGTCAGTGGCGAGTACGCGCTGATGAAAGCGGCCTTCGCCAATGGCTGGCTGGACGAACGCGCCTGCGTGCTGGAGTCGCTGATCGGCTTCA
>NZ_JBNBBE010000398.1:0-260 GCF_050031795.1 Stenotrophomonas sp. SrG | reverse complement strand
GTACTCACTGGTGGTGAGTACCGTGGCGGTGGGGTGGTCGGGGTATTTCGTCGGCTTCCTGGAATGGATACTCGGCAACACCGGCATCGACATCCGGCTGCCGTTGGCGCTCTCGGCCGGCCCGCACGTGGAAGGCGGCGTGTTCACCCTGCCCGCGGGGCTCATCACCTGGGTGGTCGCCGGCGGCCCGAGGCTGGGCACCAAGGAACGCGCCACGCTCAATGCGATCCGGGTGGTGCTGAAGATCATCGCGCTGGGCG
>NZ_JBNBBE010000397.1:0-260 GCF_050031795.1 Stenotrophomonas sp. SrG | reverse complement strand
CGAAACCGGCACCTTCCTGGTGGCCGCGGCGATGACCGGCGGCAAGGTCACGGTCAACCGTGCCCGCCCGAACAAGATGGACGCGGTGCTGGCCAAGCTGGTCGAAGCCGGTGCGAAGATCGACACCACCGACGACAGCATCACCCAGGACATGCAGGGCAAGCGCCCGCGCGCGGTCAACCTGACCACCGCGCCGTACCCGGCGGTCCCGACCGACCTGCAGGCGCAGTTCATGGCGCTCAACTGCGTGGCCGATGGCG
>NZ_JBNBBE010000396.1:0-260 GCF_050031795.1 Stenotrophomonas sp. SrG | reverse complement strand
CCCCAAGATCGCGGACTACCCGTTCACCACGCTCCACCCCAACCTCGGCGTCGTCCAGGCGGGCGAGACCCGGTACACGGTCGCCGACGTGCCCGGACTCATCGAAGGCGCGAGCGAGGGCAAGGGGCTCGGCCTCGAGTTCCTGCGCCACGTCGAGCGCTGCACGGCGCTCGTCCACGTTCTCGACTGCGCGACGCTCGACCCGGGGCGCGATCCGCTCACCGATCTCGATGTGATCCTGGCCGAGCTCGCCGCCTACC
>NZ_JBNBBE010000395.1:0-260 GCF_050031795.1 Stenotrophomonas sp. SrG | reverse complement strand
GCGACCAATGCGATCGCCACGCTCGAGACCGATGACCGCCTGCCGGCGCGGGTGCTGCGTCGGGCGGGGCTGCGGCTGGCCCTCGGGGTGGCGCCGTTCCGGCAGCTGATTGCCGCGCACCTCACCGGCAGGTGACCACCGTCGGTCCACACCGGTCGGTGACGACCGTTGGTCGTCACACGGGATCAGGGGGCGTCGCGGTAGGCCATGACGTTGATCACGGAGTCGCCGGACTGGACCTGCTGGCCGCCGCGGAGCTT
>NZ_JBNBBE010000394.1:0-260 GCF_050031795.1 Stenotrophomonas sp. SrG | reverse complement strand
GGGTACGACTTCTCGAAGATTCCGTTCGGCTCGCCGGAGCATGGGCACCTGTTCGTGGAAGCCCAGAAGCTGGCCTTCGCGGACCGCGCGCGCTTCTACACCGATCCGGCGTTCCAGCCGGCGCCGGTGGCCAAGCGGGTGTCGAAGGAATATGCGGCTGAGCGGCGCAAGCTGATTTCAATGGACAAGGCGCTGCGCGAGGTGCAGCCGGGCACGCCGAAGCAGCGGGACGAGGGCGACACGATCTACATGACGGTGGC
>NZ_JBNBBE010000393.1:0-261 GCF_050031795.1 Stenotrophomonas sp. SrG | reverse complement strand
CCCCCCCCCAGCTCCCCGGCGGGGGGTGGCCCGGCCCGCCTTCCCGATGTGATCAAAACCAATGCTTCTGCTTCCCCCCCCCCCGGAGCGGGGGGGCGGGCCCGCCGCCCGCCCCCCCCCCCCCCCCCCCGCGCCCGCCCCCCCCCCGCCCCCCCGCGCCGGCCCCCCCCCCGCCCCTCCCCCCATGACGTGCGGCGCCTGCCGCCCCCCGGACCGCGCGGCCTGCGCCCCGTCCCCGGGCCCAGGGGCCTCCCACACGGG
>NZ_JBNBBE010000392.1:0-261 GCF_050031795.1 Stenotrophomonas sp. SrG | reverse complement strand
CCCACGGCACCATGCGCACGGGGTCGGGGTCCGGGCGGAGGAGCATGTCGGAGTCCGACGGGGGGGTCCGGTCGGCGGAGGCGGGCGGACATGCGCCGGTGTGGGTGGGGGCGACGATGCCCGCGGGCCGCCGGCTGCCGAAGACACGGGAGCACTGGACGGCCCGGACGACCTGGCCCCCCGCGCTGCCGGCGATGCCCGGCACCACCCAGACCACGGCCCTGAGGTGCCGCACCTTGAGCCAGCGCAGCACCACACACG
>NZ_JBNBBE010000391.1:0-261 GCF_050031795.1 Stenotrophomonas sp. SrG | reverse complement strand
TATCCAGTTCGATTTCAGTGTTCGTCCCATTCGAGCAAATGCTCGAAACAAGAAAGCGCCCGTACCAGTCTGGCTCATTGACGGGTGCGACGCGCTACGGCTGGTGCCGTCCGGGGGACAGATGCTCGATCGCCGCCCCGCTGCCCAAGCGGTCGCGCAAGCGCGGGAGCAGCGCCAGACGGTTGCCGCGCCGGGCGGGAGCGTCCGCGTTGTCCCTCTCCGCAGCGACGACGGCGGGCCCCGGCGGGCGCGGGCGGGCCG
>NZ_JBNBBE010000390.1:0-261 GCF_050031795.1 Stenotrophomonas sp. SrG | reverse complement strand
CTGCAGCGCCATCCAGCCGGCCAAGCCACCGTTGCCGGTCTCCACGCTCCACCGCGAGTAATTGTGCTCGCGCAGGCGGTCGTAGGCGGTGCCCATCAGCCGCGGCGCGTCGATGTGGGCGGCAATATCCTCGTCATCCAGGTCGCCACCCCAGGCCAGCTGCAGGTTCCAGCGCGCGGACAGCTCGTTCACCGCCGACACCAGCGCAGCGGTGTCTGCACGCTCCACCTCGAAGCCGGACTGCCAGGCAATGGCAGCCAG
>NZ_JBNBBE010000389.1:0-261 GCF_050031795.1 Stenotrophomonas sp. SrG | reverse complement strand
GCTGCTGGGCTTCGTCGAGCTTGACCTCGGGGGCGGCTGGGGCGGCGGCGGCCGGGGTGGGGGTGGAGGCCGCGCTGTCCGTAGCCGGGGTTTCGTTCTTGCCGCAGCCGACCTGCGCGGCCGAAACGGCCAGGGTCAGCAGGACAATCTTGGGAGTACGAGAGATCACTAGTATGGCCTCCGGGCCGAATAATCTTTCAGGAAGGCCCCCTGATGGGGGCCGTGGGCCAGACGATACGCCGCTGGCCCGGCCTGCAAGGG
>NZ_JBNBBE010000388.1:0-261 GCF_050031795.1 Stenotrophomonas sp. SrG | reverse complement strand
CAGAGATGACCATCCGCGAGCTGGCGGAGGCGGTTATCGCGCTGACCAAGTCCGGGTCAACGCTGGTGTTCAAGCCGCTGCCGCAGGACGACCCGATGCAGCGCCAGCCGGATATCACGCTGGCCACGAGCCGGCTTGGTGGGTGGGAGCCGCAGGTGAAGCTGGAAGAAGGGTTGCGCCGGACGATGGCCTAGTTTGAGACCCTGCTGAGCGAATCCCGGTCACGCCGACTTTTGGATGGCTGCGTTGGCGCGGTAGAGC
>NZ_JBNBBE010000387.1:0-261 GCF_050031795.1 Stenotrophomonas sp. SrG | reverse complement strand
CTTGTGCACCGAGGAAGCCACGGCGGTTTCCAGCGAGGCCAGCACAGCGCGGACGGCCTTGGCGACAACGCCGGAGGCTTCCACGATGTGTGCAACCAGGCCGGACTTGGTCAGCACTTCCTTGATCGGCGTCGGAGCTGCCGGCTTTGCGGCGGCCTTCGTAGCGACTTTCTTCACTGCCTTCTTCGGGGCAGCCTTCTTAGCGGACTTTGCCATGGTTTCCTGTTCCGTGTTCGGTTGGTTGTGTGGTCGCGCCGAACA
>NZ_JBNBBE010000386.1:0-261 GCF_050031795.1 Stenotrophomonas sp. SrG | reverse complement strand
TCACCGAAGCGGCCGCCGGCGATCCGGCCATTGAAGCCAGCCTGCAGCTGTCGGCCTCGGAAGCCGCGGCGGCACGCCAGGCGCTGCGCGCCTCGGAAAAACTGCCTGACCTGCCCGAGCCGGGGGCCGAGCCGATCCCGGTGGAAGAAGACACCGTGCCGCCGCCACAGCCGCTGCCCGAGCCGCGCCCGCCGGACGCGCCCACTCCGCAGCAGCAGAACGCCCAGGAACGCATCGCCCAGCCCGACACCGTCGACCAGG
>NZ_JBNBBE010000385.1:0-261 GCF_050031795.1 Stenotrophomonas sp. SrG | reverse complement strand
ACGGCCCGATCCCGGGCAGCGCCCCGCAGCGTTCGATGAAGGTATCCAGGCGCTGGCCGGCATGGAAATCCAGCCGGCCGTCGGCGACGGCGGCGGCCACCGCGCGCACGGTGGCCGCTCGGGTGCGCGGCAGGCCGCTGCCTTCCAGCGGCGCGTCGGCCAGCTGCTGCGGCGTGGGGAACTGGCGGGCCAGGCCCTCGGGCATGCCGGCCAGCGCGGTGCCGAAGCGGTCTACCACGCGCCGCGCCAGGGTGATGGCCG
>NZ_JBNBBE010000384.1:0-261 GCF_050031795.1 Stenotrophomonas sp. SrG | reverse complement strand
CGCGCCTTCCTGCGCGGCTTCACCGGTACCATGCTCGACCGCGGCGGCCAGGTCCACGATGTCCAGCAGCACTTCGCACGGAGCCTGCGCGGCTTCGTGCAGAGCCGTGGGTATCTTGAGCAGCGCCGGCACAACCAGCTGCTCAAGCAGGCGCAGTCCGAAGCACTGGCGCTGCGCGATGAATTCACCGCCCAGCGGCCGACCGGCCGCGATCTGCAGCTGACCACCAGCCGCCTGCGCTCGTGGTCGCAGTGGAAACTG
>NZ_JBNBBE010000383.1:0-261 GCF_050031795.1 Stenotrophomonas sp. SrG | reverse complement strand
AAAGGGCGGCGGTGCTGCACACCCGGGAAACCGGCCGCCCGCGCCTGGTCGTGAATAACCTCAACCGGCTGGCGCAGCGCTTCCAGGCCTCGCCCAACGAGACCGGCACCGGACTGGACGTGTCCTTCGAACTGGTTGGCGACCTGCGCCCGGGTGCAGGCAGCGATGCGGCCGCCGCGCCGGTCGAGCCTGAACCCGAACCCGCGCCGGGAGGGCTGGAACCGGTCGGCTCGGCGATGGCCGCCCCGACCGACCCCGGCA
>NZ_JBNBBE010000382.1:0-261 GCF_050031795.1 Stenotrophomonas sp. SrG | reverse complement strand
ATCCAGGGTATCGCCCAGATCCCGGAAAGCATGCGCCAGATCTACCGCACCGCGTGGGAACTGCCGATGCGTTCGCTGATCGACATGGCCGCCGACCGTGGCGCGGTCATCGACCAGTCCGCCTCGCTCAACCTGTTCATGGAAAGCCCGAACATCGGCGCGATGTCCTCCATGTACATGAACGCCTGGACGCAGGGCATCAAGACCACCTATTACCAGCGCTCGCGTCCGGCCACCAAGATCGCCCAGACCACCAACAGC
>NZ_JBNBBE010000381.1:0-261 GCF_050031795.1 Stenotrophomonas sp. SrG | reverse complement strand
TTACCGTGGCTGCCGGCGGCCGGCACCAGTGCGAAGCCATCCACGCTGGCCAGTCCCGCGCTGCGCCCCCCAGTGAGCGTGTCGGCGAACGCCTGAAGGTGCTGGGCAACACGGTCGCGCACGGCCGGATCCCGCCGGCGCACATCCTGCCCGTCAGCCATGGGCCAGCACCAGGTCGCGGGTTTCCATCTCGCTCATCAGCACGGCCATCAGGACAAGTCCTTGTTCGCGTTCGCGTGCGTCCACCGGCATCACCGGCAG
>NZ_JBNBBE010000380.1:0-262 GCF_050031795.1 Stenotrophomonas sp. SrG | reverse complement strand
CCCCGCCTCCCGCCCGACCCAGCCCCTCCAGACCCTCCCCGACCCCCACTCCCCCCCCCCGGACCCCCCGCCCCACACCCAGCCCCCCGCCCACCCGCGCCGCCCGCGGGCCGGCCCCGCGGCCGACGCCCCGCGCCGCCTGGCCGTGGGCCTCGACGGACGCGGCCAGCGCGACCGGAGCCAGCTGTCGCACTGGCGCGAAGCGGCCCCGGCGGCCGGGCTGGACGCGCAGCTGTGGTGCGTCGAGGCCCCCGATGAAGCC
>NZ_JBNBBE010000379.1:0-262 GCF_050031795.1 Stenotrophomonas sp. SrG | reverse complement strand
CACGCAGCACTGTCGGGCGATTCTGCGGACGCCGACGCCGCGGGCCTGTTGCCCCTTGCCGCTGTCGAGCTGGCGGGCGGCCAGCCCCCGCGGCCGGGCGCGCTGCCCCGTCAGCGGCAGTCGCATGCAACGGCGATGTCCTGCCTGATGGGCGCTGATATCGCGCTTGTCTCCGACAACGACGACCGTGCGGTGCCCTCCGGCCCTGTAGACGGGGCCGAGCAGATCAATGTCGGCGCGCGGGACGGGCGCCAGTTGATGG
>NZ_JBNBBE010000378.1:0-262 GCF_050031795.1 Stenotrophomonas sp. SrG | reverse complement strand
CGCCGACACCGTGCTCCTGGGACTCGACTCGAACATCGGCTTCCTGCGGGAGCTGCTGGCCGATCCGGGCGTGGTCGCGGGCGCCATGGACACCGGGCTGATCGACCGGATGGCGCCGTACACGGCGCCCCGGCCGTCGTCGCTCGCCCTCGCGGCGGCCGCGGTCGTCGGACGGGAGTGGTCGGAGGCGACCCGCGCGAACTCGGCGGGCGAGCTCTGGCGTGCCGGCTCCGGCTGGCGCCCCGGCGGCCCTGCGATGCAG
>NZ_JBNBBE010000377.1:0-262 GCF_050031795.1 Stenotrophomonas sp. SrG | reverse complement strand
CGCCGGGAGTAGCTCGTTTCGTTCCTTTGCGCGTTCGTTCTGCGATTCGTTCTGGAAGCGGTTGATCAGCGGAAGGTCGTCGGTGTTGTGCTTGAGCTTGCGGAGGGTCTGCGGCATCAGCTGCTGCATGATTTCGCGGGCGGTGTCGTACCGCTCCTGGGTAGCGACCCGGATCGCGCCCACGTCGGCGCACAGGTCGTCGCGCAGGGCGCGCACGATCCGGGGCGTTTCCCGGTTGATCCGGCACGGGGCCGGCTTGGTC
>NZ_JBNBBE010000376.1:0-262 GCF_050031795.1 Stenotrophomonas sp. SrG | reverse complement strand
TCTCCGCAGGTGGTTCGGCCAAGCAGGGCCGCAACCGCAAGAACCAGGCCGTGCTGCCGTTGCGCGGCTAGCTCCTCAACGTGGAACGTGCCCGCTTCGACCGGCTGCTGGCCTCCGACCAGGTCGGTACGCTGATCACCGCGCTGGGCACCGGCATCGGCCGCGACGAGTACAACCCGGCCAAGCTGCGCTACCACCGCAGCATCATCATGACCGTCGCCGACGTCGACGGCGCGCACATCCGCGCCCTGCTGCTCACCGG
>NZ_JBNBBE010000375.1:0-262 GCF_050031795.1 Stenotrophomonas sp. SrG | reverse complement strand
CTGGTGCCGCGGGTCGGCCAGACCTGGCCCGTGCAGCGGCCCGACGGCGGCGCGCTGCACAGCGTGCCGGTGCACGACCGGCGGGCCGAGCTCGAGGTCCACTTCGCCATGCAGCCCACCGCGGTGCCGGCGCTGCTGCAGCTGCTGCACCACCTCGGGCTGGTGCCGGACCGCCGCGGCTTTGGCACGCGACGCCAGCTCGAGGGGCTGAGGACCGGCAAGATCGACCTGACCTACGTGCGCGACGGACGCTGGTACGTGC
>NZ_JBNBBE010000374.1:0-262 GCF_050031795.1 Stenotrophomonas sp. SrG | reverse complement strand
TATGAAGACGTCGCGCTTGCCGTGCGGAATGGAGAAGAACAGCACGATCAGCAGCCACCAGCCAAGCAGCAGCAGGTAGCGCGGGTCGCGCCGGCGCAGGCGTCGCCACCAGGCGGGAATCGCCCACGGAACCAGCAGGAACGCCGGGATCCACATGGACGGCATGGTGGCCAGGAAATACCACCACGGCTGGTGGTGGTCGCAGGACTGCGCGTAACGCTTGGCGGTCTGCCGGAACAGGATATCGTTCATGTACGCACGG
>NZ_JBNBBE010000373.1:0-262 GCF_050031795.1 Stenotrophomonas sp. SrG | reverse complement strand
ATTTCACCAGGATGGACCGGCGGAAGCACGTGTGCAGTGCTCTTCGCGTTCGTGTTCTTCATCTGTCCGGATATCGTTTTGGCTACACGCCCGTATCGTATACCGATACACGATACACACCCAGGAAAACAGTTGCGAACGCGGTCACGACCACAACAAAAAAGCCCCCGTTTCCGGAGGCTTTTTTGACTGAAGCAGGGTGGGCGGTGCAGGGTTCGAACCTGCGACCCTTGCCGTGTGACGGCCAGGCTCTACCGCTGAG
>NZ_JBNBBE010000372.1:0-262 GCF_050031795.1 Stenotrophomonas sp. SrG | reverse complement strand
GGGTGACATTGTGGTGAAATCTGCAGCTACCGGCGGTCGATTTACGCCTTTCAGGCGGTCAGCAGGTGGCGCGCGTGATGCGTCACGCAAATGCGCGGGAACCGCAGATCAGGGGCTGACCTCGTCGCGTTGCCGCGCGATCAGCAGCAGCACGTCGGCCTTGCCCTCTTCCGCAGGCATCCGCCGGACCAGGTTCCGCAGCTTCTGCAGGTCCTGAAGCCAGCCCAGCTCGTCACTGGTCCTGGGCAGTGCCTTCGCCTTC
>NZ_JBNBBE010000371.1:0-262 GCF_050031795.1 Stenotrophomonas sp. SrG | reverse complement strand
ACCCGGCGGGCTGGGAACTGGCGGAAATCCGCCTGCGCCCGCAGTACGTCGACAATGACTTCGACACCGGCCCGGTCGATTTCAACTGGAACATCAGCCCCGGCTTCCGCCTGAAGGGCGGCAACCTGGCCAAGAACTACACCTTCAGCACCGTGGAACTGCGCCGCGCCAGCGAACTGGCCGTGCCCAACGTCCCCAACGGCACCACGATCGTGCCGGTGGACATGACCGAGCAGGCCGGCCTGAAGGGCATCACCGGTAC
>NZ_JBNBBE010000370.1:0-262 GCF_050031795.1 Stenotrophomonas sp. SrG | reverse complement strand
CCGGAGCTGAGCTGCATCTGCCGCTGGGTGCGTTCGTCGAGGGAGCGTTTCATGGCAGATAGAGAGGATACTACTAATTTCATTCCGATCAATACCCCCGGCCCAACCGCAGCCCAACGCCCGGGGGACGCCCGGGGGCTCTGTCGGGTACGCTGCTCGCCCCCCTTCGGGTGCTGTATGTAATGAGCAAACAAGACAACGACGTGACCCATGTGACCCAGGACGAGGCCGAATCGGCCGTGCGCACCCTGCTGCGCTGGGA
>NZ_JBNBBE010000369.1:0-262 GCF_050031795.1 Stenotrophomonas sp. SrG | reverse complement strand
TGGCCGCCGCCGGCAGCAACCTGGCGCGCAGCAACCCTGCCCTGCAGGACCGCGTCGCCGAGGCGACCCGGCCCGTGGCAGCGCGCGAAGGCATTACCGTGGACGACGGGCCCGGTGATCTTGTGACCCAGTCCGGCGCTGGCATGGACCCCGAGCTGTCGCCGGCTGCGGCTGCGGTGCAGGTCTAGCGCGTGGAGGGCAACCGCGGCCTCTGCGTGGAACAGGTGCAGGCGCTGGTGCAGGCGCATACGCAGGGCCCGCA
>NZ_JBNBBE010000368.1:0-262 GCF_050031795.1 Stenotrophomonas sp. SrG | reverse complement strand
CGATGCTGTTCGTCTACGAAACCGCCACCCTGCCACTGCGCGGTTCGGCGCCGGCGGTGGCCAGCGAGGCCGAAGCCCACGCTCTGCTGCGCAGCGACGAGCCGGTAACGGTGGACGCCTCTCATCCCACCCTCCCGGAAGCGAACCGTAGCGACACGCCACGCGTGTCTGGCGCCATCTCAAACCACCGACGCCGCCCGAAGCCTGGCCCAGCCAACCCACCCCCCGCGCCACCCCCGCGCCGCAACCTGCGGCGCGGGGC
>NZ_JBNBBE010000367.1:0-262 GCF_050031795.1 Stenotrophomonas sp. SrG | reverse complement strand
GTCCAGCGCGCCGTTGAAGATGGTGTCGCCGTTCGCATCCGTCTTGCCCAAGCCGATATGGTCCCAGTGCGCGCTGTACACCACCGTTTCATCCGGGTGCTTGCTGCCTTCCAGGCGCGCGGCCACAGTGTGCGAGGTGATCACCTCGGTCTTCACCGCGTACTTGGCCGACAGGGTTTCGCCCTTCAGCTCCACCGGATTGAAATCGCGGCGCTGGGCCTGCTTCTTCAGCGCCTCGAAGTCCTGTCCGGCACGCTTGAAC
>NZ_JBNBBE010000366.1:0-263 GCF_050031795.1 Stenotrophomonas sp. SrG | reverse complement strand
GCGTGCGGCCGCCGCCCCGGCCCCCGCACCCCCCCCGGCCCCTGAAGCACCGGCGGAGACCAACCCCGGCCGCCAGAAGTAAGCAAACCCCCCGGCGCCCCAAGCGTAACCCTCGCCCCCCCCCCCCCCCCCCCCCACGACCACCCCCCCCCCGCCCCCGCACCCCACCCGCCCCCTACCCCCCGCCCCCCCGCCCGCCGCCGGGCCAGCCCCCCCCGACCCCCCCCCCCCGGTAGGCCCCCACACTCCCGCCACCCCCGGCC
>NZ_JBNBBE010000365.1:0-263 GCF_050031795.1 Stenotrophomonas sp. SrG | reverse complement strand
CACCGCAAGTTCGGCCGAGCACAGGCCACCGTCGGAATCCAGTACTTCCAGGCGGTCCGAGAAACCGTCGTCGGCACGGTCCACCGCCAGGCCGCCCGCCCGCCGCAGCGCCGCCACGCGCCGCTCCAGCGCCGCCACCAGCGTGGGGGTCGACTGGATGGCCACCCGGGCGGCATCCCCGTCTCGGCACGCGGCCGGGCGCGCACCCGGGGCGGCCCGCCCGGCCGGCTGGTGGCGTGCCTCGGCCTGCGGGGGGGCGGCGG
>NZ_JBNBBE010000364.1:0-263 GCF_050031795.1 Stenotrophomonas sp. SrG | reverse complement strand
CGGGCATCTAAAGTTCTTAAACGCAGACGGTGCTGGATGGCGACCCCCACGAATTCGTGTAAGCCTGCCTGATGTGGGCCCTGTAATTCGTTTCCAAACGCCACTACGCCGGCCGGTCGGGCCGCCACGGGCGGCCCGCTCCGCTCCAACCCGGCACCCCCCGGTTCGTATTTACCGTCCCAATCCCCCCCGACATAGACCCACCCCAACAAACAACACATCCCCCCGCCGCAGACCCCCCTCGACCAGAACAACCACATCAC
>NZ_JBNBBE010000363.1:0-263 GCF_050031795.1 Stenotrophomonas sp. SrG | reverse complement strand
GACCGCGCCGGAACTGCTGAGCGGTCGACGATGTGTCCGGCGTGGTCTCCGACGGAGCGAGCGGGTTCGGACGCCTTCCGCCCGCTTCGGACCACGCGTGCTCTTGCGCGTGTTGGAACGGCAGATGCACCGTCAGGGTCGCATCGTCGAGCGCCGTCAGCGTCGCCGGTGCCGCCTCAGTCGCGGGTGCGGCCTCCACCCGGTGCCACACGGTCAGCAGCGCGACGAGGTCCCTGGGGCGGGTGACCTCGACGGCGATGTCC
>NZ_JBNBBE010000362.1:0-263 GCF_050031795.1 Stenotrophomonas sp. SrG | reverse complement strand
CCGTCCTCAGACTACGAACCGCTCCGACACGTCCGCACCGGTGTCTTCCACCAGGTCGGCCGGGCGGTCACCGTCGATCGAGTTGCGCATCTCGCGGCGCGCATCGCGGATCGCGGTGCCATCCAGCGGGCGGTTCCGGATGATGCGGCAGGCCTGCGGCATCGCCACGCTCGCGGTCCGCGGCATCACGCTGTCCCAGCGGGCGTTGACGGTGCCGAACGAATGGGTGAACTGCACCGTGTGGGCGATGGACAGCGCGGTAC
>NZ_JBNBBE010000361.1:0-263 GCF_050031795.1 Stenotrophomonas sp. SrG | reverse complement strand
CGCCGGCCGGGGTCACCGGCAGGAAATGCGGCGTGTCGGACACCAGCAGGTGCGCGTCGACATGCACGATGGCCTCCTGGTGCGGAATCACCGGCTCGACCGCCACCTCACGGAAGTAGTGGATCTCCAGCCCCACCTGCCAGGGGTGGTCGGCCGCCAGCGACCTGCCCTGCGCATCGCGCACCCGGCCACGCGCGAACCGGTCCTTCCATTGGGTACGGTCGATTCGCGGGAAACCCCCACAAAGCCCAACAAACAGGCAG
>NZ_JBNBBE010000360.1:0-263 GCF_050031795.1 Stenotrophomonas sp. SrG | reverse complement strand
GTTCCAGGGTGAAGAGCTTGCGCGGGAACAGCGGGGTGAGGTTCTCGAACAGCACCTTGTTCTTGGACGCTTCCAGCGGCTCACCGTAGATGGTGTCCACGATCGACAGCGCGAAGTAACGCTCGCCGTCCTTCGGGAAGCGGAAGCGGCCGGACAGGTGGTCGCCGGTGCGCAGGTTGAAGCGGCGGATCTGGCTGGGCGAAATGGAGGTCTCGTCCGGCCCGGCCAGGTAGCTGGCTTCAGCCGCGCGCAGGAAGCCGAAG
>NZ_JBNBBE010000359.1:0-263 GCF_050031795.1 Stenotrophomonas sp. SrG | reverse complement strand
CGAGAACGCCGGCAAGCGCCTGGATGCGTTCTTCGCCTACGACGCGCTGCTGCAGTCGCCGCAGCAGGCCTCCCGCAAGGAATGGGTGGTGGGCCCGTACAGCTACTACAACCAGTACCGCTACAACCCCAACACCGACCCGGACCTGCATGCGCCGTGGATGTACACGCTGATCGGCCAGCCGTGGAAGCCCGCCACGGTGGTGCGCGCCGCGCAGCAGCTGTTCACCAACGCCCCCAATGGCGTCACCGGCAACGATGACC
>NZ_JBNBBE010000358.1:0-263 GCF_050031795.1 Stenotrophomonas sp. SrG | reverse complement strand
CCTGCTCTGACCCGGATCTGCGTGCCACGCACGCTGCTGGTCGCGGTCGGGGCATCGATGTTGTTGCGCGAGGCCGGGCCCTTGGCGGGGGTGACCCGGTTGCTGCTGCGGCCCTGTTCCAGGCGCAGGCGGGTGTCGACCTTGCCGGTGTGGCCGTAACGGCTGAGCTGGTCCAGGCGCAGGTGCGAGTGCTCGCGGAGCTGCAGTCGCGAGTCGTCGGCGAATGCGAGGGTCATTCTGGCATCTGCCCCGGTGATCAGGTG
>NZ_JBNBBE010000357.1:0-263 GCF_050031795.1 Stenotrophomonas sp. SrG | reverse complement strand
ATCGCCTCCGGCGGTGCCGGCGACATGCAGCACGTCGCCGATGGGATCGACCAGGCTGATGATGACGGTGCGCTGGCCGCCAGCGTGGTCCACAGTGGCGCCATTGCCAGTCCCGCGCTCAAGCAGTTCCTGCGCGAGCAGCAGATCGAGGTACGTGATGTCTATTGAAGTATTGCCCTCCCGTGAGTCGCTGGAACAGCTGGACTGGGCCAAGGGCGATGGGCAGTTGCCCGTGGTGGTGCAGGACGCCGACACGCTCGCGG
>NZ_JBNBBE010000356.1:0-263 GCF_050031795.1 Stenotrophomonas sp. SrG | reverse complement strand
GTCGATATCCAGCGCGAACGCGGTCACCTGCTGGCCCTCGGCCAACGGGAATACCAGCGCCCCCTCCAGCACGCGCCGGTTCGGGTTGCGGAACACCAGTTCGATGCGGGTCTCGGCCCGACCGGCCGCCACATGGCTGTCGATGCGCGCCTGCTCCAGCTGCACCGGCTGTTCCGCACCGGCCACCTGCAGCCGCGGCGCGGTCAAGCGCTGCGCTGCCGCCGTCGGCACGCCCGCTCCCCCGCCCCCCCACCGCACCAACC
>NZ_JBNBBE010000355.1:0-263 GCF_050031795.1 Stenotrophomonas sp. SrG | reverse complement strand
AATCCCGACGTCGCCGTGAAGGTGGTTGCCCTGAAGATCCCGGGCGTGGCCTCGCCGCGCGAGTTCCGCCGCTTCTACCCGCAGGGTGAGGCGATGGCGCACGTGCTCGGCTTCACCATCATCGACGACCGCGGCCAGGAAGGGCTGGAGCTGGCCTTCGACGAATGGCTGCGCGGCAAGGCCGGCGCCCAGCGGGTGATCCGCAACCGAAAGGGCGTGTCCGGCGAAAGCGACCTGCGGCGCGCCGCCGCCCCGGGCAAGGA
>NZ_JBNBBE010000354.1:0-263 GCF_050031795.1 Stenotrophomonas sp. SrG | reverse complement strand
CACCAGCTTCGTGCAGCATCTTTGCGATTCCCTTTGCCTCCTCGGCAATCTGAGTGGCCCGCATGCTCGTACTGTTAGCCAGGACCGCCACGAGGATTGTGCCGATGGCCGCCGCTACCCCGACCCCTGTCGCGGCCACCGCTGCGAACGCAGCGATGAAGATCGACAGCCATTCCCGAATGTCGTCCCAATCGGCAGTAATCATCCACTGCTGAAAGTCCATGTCCCCTCCCTGTAGGAGCCGATTCTGCCATGAACTGCAT
>NZ_JBNBBE010000353.1:0-263 GCF_050031795.1 Stenotrophomonas sp. SrG | reverse complement strand
ACGCAGCCCGGCGGGTGCGCCCCCGGCCAGCCCGGCCGGGACGGCCAGCGGCGCCGAGCGCGACAGGGTGGACCGGGAAGGCAGGCTCCTGACGGCAGAACGGCCCGAGCCGGGCACCCTGCGCGGGCGCCGGACCGGGCCGTCCAAGGGGCGATCAGGAGTTGCCGCCGCTCATTGCGCCGCCAACGCCCATCACCACCACCAGGATGAGGTAGAGCACGATGGCCACGACGCCGATGATGGCCGTCCACATGGCCCACTTC
>NZ_JBNBBE010000352.1:0-263 GCF_050031795.1 Stenotrophomonas sp. SrG | reverse complement strand
CGGTTGGCCTTGCCCTGTGCTTCGGCCTGCAGGTAGGCGGCATCGAAGGCTTCACCGAACAGGTCGGTGAACTCGGGCACCACGCGCGGATCGAACAGCGACCATTCCGGGTCGGCTTCGACGCGCTTCATGAACAGGTCCGGCACCCAGTTGGCCAGGTTGAGGTTGTGCGCACGGCGCGATGCGTCGCCGGTGTTGTCACGCAGTTCGAGGCAGTCTTCGAGGTCGGCGTGCCAGGTTTCCCGGTACACGCAGGCCGCGCC
>NZ_JBNBBE010000351.1:0-263 GCF_050031795.1 Stenotrophomonas sp. SrG | reverse complement strand
GTACAGGACATAGAAGCCGATCGCTCCGACGACGACGGTGGCGAAGAGCGAGGTGAGGGGATCCATGGCGGGAGCCTAGTGCGCGGCGTCCGCTCTACTCGATCGGGTCGGCCGCGAGGTCGCGCACGTGGTAGAACTCCTGATCCCACAGGAGGTAGACCAGCCACGCCGGCAGGTAGTACGCCGACTGCAGGTAGTCCGCCTGCGACGCGTGGATCGCCCAGCCCTCGTGCTTCTTGCCGGTCTCGGCCGACATCGCGTAA
>NZ_JBNBBE010000350.1:0-263 GCF_050031795.1 Stenotrophomonas sp. SrG | reverse complement strand
CCCCACCCAGCCGGCCCGCGGTCCCCACTCGCACGGGCCGGCTGGGAAGGGGCGTAGCAGTGGCTCTCGCGGCCACGTCCACCTGCCCGGCCTCGTCAGCCGGCACGGGCTCGAACACGTCCTTGCGCGTGAGCCTGCTCAGGGGAGGAATGCCCCGGGTCTTCCAGTTGTGGACCCGCTGGACCCCCCCCGGCATTTCGAAGCCGAGCGCTCGAGCCACAACGGCCGGTCCACCCAGCTGTTCGATCAGCTGGGCGTCGGGA
>NZ_JBNBBE010000349.1:0-263 GCF_050031795.1 Stenotrophomonas sp. SrG | reverse complement strand
CGGTACCGAGGAAGGTCAGGCGCACGATGCGCCCGGCCACGGCGTCGAAATCCTTGAGCAGCTCGCCTTCGTCGACCTGCTCGGATTCGTTGACGAAGCGGCGGGTGGTCGGGTGCTGCGGGTGCAGGACCACCTCGGTGACCGGCCCGGTTTCCACCAGGTGGCCAGCATCCAACACGGCCACGCGGTCGCAGACGCGGCGGATCTCATCCATCTCGTGGGTGATGAGCACGAGGGTCAGGCCCCGCTCGCGGTGGTTCCGG
>NZ_JBNBBE010000348.1:0-264 GCF_050031795.1 Stenotrophomonas sp. SrG | reverse complement strand
TACAAGACCTGCTCCTATTCTGCCCCCTACACGCAACACCACCGCCATCTATGAACAAGCACTCGCCTAACCCAACCCGATTCCAGCAATTCGACAAACCGCCCAAAAAGAACCACTTGCCCCACAACCCCAACTAAGCACTGCTACCCCTGAATCTGAGCCACAGCAGACGATGCATACGAGTGCAAGCGTGAGTACATCTCCGCGGTCCACGGAGCAATAAATACGCGCGGGGGGGGTGGAGCGCGGGGGGGGGGGGGGGGG
>NZ_JBNBBE010000347.1:0-264 GCF_050031795.1 Stenotrophomonas sp. SrG | reverse complement strand
CGAGGCCAGCGCCGTGGACCGGCGGCATCCGGTGCTGGTCGAGCATAAGCCGGACGATGTCTTGGGCCTGCTGGCGCATCGCCTGCGACTGAGGGAGGAACGAAGGGGCGGCCGGAACGTGGCCGTGAGCGCCGCCGCGCCTGCGCGCGGCGTACCCGGCATCATGGCCGCGGCGGTGTAGCACGGACCGGATGGCCCCAGCGTGGTGCTCATGAAGCCGCGCGTCCACTGCGTTGGCCTCAACGGCACCGGCCAGGCCTGGGA
>NZ_JBNBBE010000346.1:0-264 GCF_050031795.1 Stenotrophomonas sp. SrG | reverse complement strand
CGCACGCACCTCGCGTTCCAACCCCGGGCCGGCCCCGCCGGTCGCCCACCCGCCCCCCCCACCCCCCCCCCGCAGGAGAGCTACTCCCTACGAGGCCTAGCCGATCCAAACCCCGGCGGCACTGGACGAGCGCTCCCGCCAGCGCCCCACGCGCATCGGGCGGGACACCGTATTCATTCGTGAGCGCACCATTTGGCGGCAGCTGGCGCGGGGGCGGATGGCGGTCGGCGAGGGGATCCGGCTCTGCGGCCCGGTGAGGCCGGG
>NZ_JBNBBE010000345.1:0-264 GCF_050031795.1 Stenotrophomonas sp. SrG | reverse complement strand
CAACCACCGCAAGCACAACAAACCGCGGCTCGCCGATGGCCGGGTCGCCCTCGTCGGCGGACGCAACATCGGCGAGGAAGACTTCAGCGCGCGCAGCGATGTGAACTTCCGCGACCTGGACCTGATCGTGGCCGGCAAGGCGGTGCTGCAGGCCAACACGATCTTCGATGCGTACTGGAACAGCGACGCGGCGGTCCCGGGGGCCGCCCTCGCCTTCCACACCCCGGCCCAGCTGCGCCTGCTGATGCTTGACTCGGCGCACGA
>NZ_JBNBBE010000344.1:0-264 GCF_050031795.1 Stenotrophomonas sp. SrG | reverse complement strand
CGCCGGGTGCGCAGAAACCAATTTATTCGCTTTAACAAACCCAGACTTCCGTAAGCGCGTACCTTTCGTGCAGCCGGCCGGCGGCCGGCTCCCTGCGGGGTCAAGCCGCCTCGGCCAGTCGCCGTGCGCGCCGCGCACGCACCGCCTAGGCCAGCGCTTCGAGCACCTGCAGCGAACTGTCCCAGCCGATGCAACCAAAGGTGATTCTCAGGCAGAACACCAGCGGCTGGCCTTCCACAAGTTACTGGCGGCCAGCCACCAGGT
>NZ_JBNBBE010000343.1:0-264 GCF_050031795.1 Stenotrophomonas sp. SrG | reverse complement strand
CTGTGTATCAGCCCCCGCGGGCGGGGGGCCCGGCGGCGCCCCCGCGGCGGCCGGCCGGCCCCGGGGGCCGCGCCCCCGGGGCGAGGGGGGAACCGGGGGCGGGCGTGGCCGGCGCCGGCGCGCTGCCGGTTTCGGCGGTGAGCTGCGGGCCCAGCGGGTCCGTGCCCGGCGCGGTGTCGGCCAGGATGATGACCAGCACCCGGCGGTTGCGGGTGCGGCCCTGCGCGCTGGTGTTGTCTTCGCGCGGGCGGAACTGGCCATAGC
>NZ_JBNBBE010000342.1:0-264 GCF_050031795.1 Stenotrophomonas sp. SrG | reverse complement strand
TGCCGACGCGGCCGCGGCCGGGTGCGACGCGGGGTTGACGGGCGGGCTTGCCGCCTTCGAGGGCATGACGGTGGCCGAGCACCACGGCATACCGGTGATCGGAACCGGCATGAATCCACTTACGCCCACGCGCGCATTCGCCTCGCCCTTCCTGCCACGGCTGCGCCTCCCCGGTGAGCTCAACAAGCTCAGCTACGGGCTGGTCAACGATGCCGTGTGGCGCACCTTCCGTCGCCCCATCACCGCAGCGCGGCGGGCGATGGG
>NZ_JBNBBE010000341.1:0-264 GCF_050031795.1 Stenotrophomonas sp. SrG | reverse complement strand
CCAGCAGGGCATGGCCACGGCAGTGGACGCGGTGATCGAACAGGCGCTGGGCCGCGCAGGCAAGGAAGCCCGGATCGTCGCCGGCCGCTACCGCCGCGACGTTTATTGACCGCGCTGGTCCAGGCGGATGGCGAGCAGCTCCCCACCACCACGCAACGCATAGCGCCTGCGCGGTCCTGCCGCCAGCCACGCGGTGTCGCCCTGCTGCAGCGGCGGTAGTTCCGGCTCGCCCTCGAACCCCGCCTGCCCCGCCAACAGGTGGAT
>NZ_JBNBBE010000340.1:0-264 GCF_050031795.1 Stenotrophomonas sp. SrG | reverse complement strand
CGCCGAGCTCGCGTACGGCCTGCGCCGACACGGGCAATGCGAGTGCGGCGGCGCCCGGTTCCAGCAGGATCGCCAGCGCCAACAGCAGCCAGGCGCCGAACACGAAACCCAGCGTGCTCATCAGGACCACCTGGCCGATCTCGGCCAGGCTCAGCCCGGCGCCGCCATAGCCGCGCAGGCGCACGGCACCGCCGGTCAGGGCCGCAAAGCCCAGCGTCTGCCCCAGGGTGTGGGCGAGGAAGGCAGTGATGCCCACCCGGGCCG
>NZ_JBNBBE010000339.1:0-264 GCF_050031795.1 Stenotrophomonas sp. SrG | reverse complement strand
GCTTCTTCTGGCGCCCCCGCTTCGCGGTGGGTGAAGCGCCGTTCGTGATTTTCCGGGTCGGCTATGCCGACCACAGCAGCTGGGACATGGCCGGGCTGCGCATCGACTGGAACGGCCACGGCTTCGATGCCTTCGTGACCGACGCCAACCTGGCACGCACCCGCGAGTCATTCAAACTGGATGCCCTTCCGTCGCCAGAGCAGTGGCAGCACATCGCCTTCGGCAGGGACGAGAACCACGGCGTGCGCCTGTACGTGGACGGCG
>NZ_JBNBBE010000338.1:0-265 GCF_050031795.1 Stenotrophomonas sp. SrG | reverse complement strand
TGGCCAGCCCGTCGAGGCTGTCATCGACGGTCTGCCCCACGATGCGCCGGTGGCCGAGGCTGCTGCGCGACTGCGGGCTCTCGCGCGGGGCGAGGGCGAAGCGGGGGCCGGGCGAGGTGCGACGGACCGAGTTGCCCTCGGCGGGCTCGCCCGTGACCTCGATGTTGTCCAGCGTGGTGGCGTCGGCGGCGATGTGGTGCGGGGGGGGGGGGGCCGCAGCGGGGGTGGCGAGGGCGGTCTACGGCGCCGGCGGCGGGGGGCGTGG
>NZ_JBNBBE010000337.1:0-265 GCF_050031795.1 Stenotrophomonas sp. SrG | reverse complement strand
GCGGCCCGGGCTGGCGAAGCCTCCGGACCGCACGCCGCTGGACTACCCGCCGGTCGGCCCCGTGCGCCCGGATGCGCGTTACGGCGGCCGCCCGGGGGGTCGCGGCGGCTGACATTGGCGCTATCGCGCCGTTGCCCGGTAGGTCTCGACCGGGGGGGGAGACGGCGTCTAGAAACGAAAATGGGGCGCGCCCGGCCCCCCGTTTGTCTGGGGGGGGTTTGTTGTTAGGCCCAGGGGGGGGGCCCCGGGGGGGGCGGGGGACCCC
>NZ_JBNBBE010000336.1:0-265 GCF_050031795.1 Stenotrophomonas sp. SrG | reverse complement strand
ACCGCGAGGTGGTCGGTGCCGGTGACGCGGTCCTTGTAGGCAAGGAAGCGGAATTCGCCGTGCGACGTCGGGACGTGAGCCTCGGCGCGGAGGCTGACGCGGCGCTTTTGCTGGCCGTGGGCCTGCGCAGCGGCGTCGATCGGCTCGGTCTCGTTCAGGTACGCGATCAGCTGCTCGATCGTGATGACGGGGATGCCGTCGCGCTCGCCGAGCTCCTGGAGCCCCGGCAGCCGCATCATCGAGCCGTCCTCGGCGACGACCTCGG
>NZ_JBNBBE010000335.1:0-265 GCF_050031795.1 Stenotrophomonas sp. SrG | reverse complement strand
CGCCCGTCAACCGCCACTCCCTCTTCACCCACTCCCCCGCCCCGCCGGGCGTGACCGCCCCCGGCTGGCCGAGGTTCTCCCGGGCTGGACCACGCCCAAGGTGATCCGCGGGCTGGGGGCGGACTGGCCGATGGTCGGCGCCGCGCGCGACTCGGCCGAAGCGGCGGTCGCCCACCTCAAGCAGTACGACCACGGCACCCTGCCCGTCACCGCCACTACCGCGCCGCCCGCAGCAAAGGGGCGGATCTTCTACAACGCGGACAAG
>NZ_JBNBBE010000334.1:0-265 GCF_050031795.1 Stenotrophomonas sp. SrG | reverse complement strand
TGCCGATGCAGACAACGTCGCGGAGGCCGATGCATCCCAGGCCGCGCACGATGTCACCGACCATGAGCTGGCCGCGTTCTCCGCACAGTTCGATGAGCGCAATGGCTACTCCGTTGCCGACGACAGCACCGACGCCGGGCTGCAGCAGGCCATCGTCGAGGCCGACGCGCTGTCGCTGTTCGACGCCGGCGAAACGGCCGACGATGCCCTGGTGGTCGATGAGCTGACGGGCAGCGACGATCTTTCGGACTACTTCAACGCCGCA
>NZ_JBNBBE010000333.1:0-265 GCF_050031795.1 Stenotrophomonas sp. SrG | reverse complement strand
CCGAAGACGAACAACGCGCCTCCAACATCTACATCGGCAAGGCGCTCAACATCCTGTGCCAGCAGGTGCGCAGTACGTCCGGGCCGCCCTGCGATGGAAATCGTCTGCTGCGCGCGACCCAGCGCTGCGTTGAAACGAGCCGGGCCCGCCAGGAGTTCACCCTGGAAAACGCCAGTGTGATGATGTTCCACCTGGGGGAGCTCATCCACCATCCGCCTCTGCAACGCTGCTGCAGCGCGACGATCACCGACCCCCTGGCCCCGAT
>NZ_JBNBBE010000332.1:0-265 GCF_050031795.1 Stenotrophomonas sp. SrG | reverse complement strand
GAAGACCGACAGTGCGGACCGTGACGCGGTGATCGCGCGGGTTCGGGACACCGGTCCGCTGGACGGGCTGGTGGTGAACTCGGGCATCGCGATCTTCGGCGATTCATTGGAGCTGGACCCCGACGCCGTGGATCGCCTGCTGCGCATCAACGTGCATGCGCCGTACCACGCCGCGGTCGAGGCGGCGCGCACGCTGGGCGACGGCGGCCGCATCGTCGTGATCGGCTCGGTGACCGGCGACAGGATGCCGGTGCCGGGCATGGCG
>NZ_JBNBBE010000331.1:0-265 GCF_050031795.1 Stenotrophomonas sp. SrG | reverse complement strand
GTATCCGGAGATCCAGCTGGACATGCACCTGGGCAAAGAAATGCTCGACCTCATCGCGGGTGAAGCGGACCTGGCGCTGCGCGGGGGCGCCCTGCCCGATTCGAACCGGGTGGCGCGCAAGCTCGGCAGCCTGCGCACGCAGGTGTTTGCCAGCCCCGCCTACATCGAACGCTTCGGCGAGCCGCTGCACCCGGACGAACTGCAGTTCCACCGCATCCTGGCGATGCGAAAGGCCCGCTACCTCAACAACAATCGGTTCTTCTGG
>NZ_JBNBBE010000330.1:0-265 GCF_050031795.1 Stenotrophomonas sp. SrG | reverse complement strand
TCCACCAGCCGCGACGGCACTGCGCGGGTCAACCGCGGCAGCAGGTAGATGATGGACAGCCCCGCCGCGCACACCGCCCACACCTGCCACGAGCGCCCGATCAGCTCGGGCATCTGTGCCTGGAAAATCAGGATGGCCAGTGCGTTGACGAAGCCGGTGATCACCGAACGCGACACGAACCGCATCAGCGCGCCCAGATTCAGTGCGCCGGCGATGATCTGCAGCAGGCCGGCCAGGATCGTCGCGGCCAGCAGGTACTGCAGGC
>NZ_JBNBBE010000329.1:0-265 GCF_050031795.1 Stenotrophomonas sp. SrG | reverse complement strand
TGCCGGCTGCCGGCAGGTGCAGCGGCACGCCTTCGGGCGTGATCACTTCACGGTAGGTGTCCAGCATGGGTGCGCTCTTGCGCACGCGTCCCTCCGGACGGCTGCCAACGGCATGCGGTTCTCGACTGCTTCCTGGGACGGAGACCGACTTTACCGTGTGCGGGGTCACATCCCCAAGTACTTGTCCTTCAACCGCACTTAGTGGTCGGCCGAGTAGTGCAGCGACTCGATCTCCTGATCGCTGAGCGTACGCACCGGTCGGGCC
>NZ_JBNBBE010000328.1:0-265 GCF_050031795.1 Stenotrophomonas sp. SrG | reverse complement strand
CACGGCCTGGCCTATGCCGCGGCCACCCCCGGCCTCAGAGCCGCGTAGTTCCCCGGGCACGCCGAAGGCAGCCTGCTGCTGGACAACCACCAGGTGCGCGGCTCGCGCCGGGTGGCCCAGCCGTTCGTGGGCGACGGCTACTTCCAGACGCGCCCGTCGGCGGCCAACAACGACCCGATGGCCGCCGCCGGCAGCAACCAGGCGCGCACCAACCCTGCCCGGCAGGAACGCGTCGCCGAGGCGACCCGGACCGAGGCCGCGCGCG
>NZ_JBNBBE010000327.1:0-265 GCF_050031795.1 Stenotrophomonas sp. SrG | reverse complement strand
TGGCAACGCGGGTGACCAGCCCGCCATTGCAGGCGATGCAGTAGTCGTCCGCGACATTGATGGCCAGTTCCTCCAGGAACGGGGCAAGGCCGGACACCGGGCGTCCGCTGGTCAACACGATCCGCTCGCCCTGCGCCCGTGCGCGGGCAATGGCCTGCTTCACGCGCGGGGTGAGCTTGTGCGCCGGGTCCCGCAGCGTGCCATCCATATCGATGGCCACCAGTTCAATAGCCGGCTGGCGGCAGCCCAGCTCCATCTTGATCAA
>NZ_JBNBBE010000326.1:0-265 GCF_050031795.1 Stenotrophomonas sp. SrG | reverse complement strand
CTTGCCCTGGACCCTGCCGATGCCGCGCCTGGTGCTGCAGCCGCTGGTGGAAAACGCGGTGCTGCATGGCATTACGCGGCTGCCGGCTGGCGGCACCATCGTCATTGCGCTGTCCTTCGAAGGGGCGCAGCTGCACATCCGCATCCAGACCCCCGCGCCCGATCCGGACGTGCGTGCGCTGCCGCTGATGCAGGGCGCCGGGCACGCGCAGCGCAACATCGCGCTTCGCCTGGCCTGGCGGTTCGGCCCGGCTGCACGGATGACG
>NZ_JBNBBE010000325.1:0-266 GCF_050031795.1 Stenotrophomonas sp. SrG | reverse complement strand
GCCCTGGGGTGTTCCGGCGCGGGGGCGTGGGTGGGGGGGCCGCGGTGGTGGCGGCCGGGCCTGTTCCAGGCGGCTGTGGCGGCGGGGGCGCGGGGGCGGGGGCGGGGGCGGGGCGCTGGGGGGGGCGGGGGGGGGGGGGGGGGGCGGCGACGGGGCGGGCCGGCCCACGGCGGGGTGGGCGGCACAGGGGGAGGGCCCCCGAAACCACAACCCCGCCCCGCCGACGCGCCGCCCGCCGCCACCCCCCCCCCCCCCCCCACCCGCCC
>NZ_JBNBBE010000324.1:0-266 GCF_050031795.1 Stenotrophomonas sp. SrG | reverse complement strand
CCTAAGGATGTGATCGTGATGCTGCGGGAGAGCCGGTACAACGTGATGGGGTAAATGGCGTACCGACAAAGGGTGGGCACCTACCTTGGCTTGGCGTACCGACAAACGTTCGGTACCTACCGCTCCGCGCCGGTAGGGGACGACCCGTGGTCGTCGCCCAGCCCCACCGGGGGACAACAGCCTTCGCCCCACCCAGGCCACCCGCCCATGTGCGGCGCGGGCCGGCTGCGAAGCGCGGGGGCGTCCGCCCAGGTCCCCCCCGCGGC
>NZ_JBNBBE010000323.1:0-266 GCF_050031795.1 Stenotrophomonas sp. SrG | reverse complement strand
CGACGGCAACCTGCCGGCGACCGCCCACCGGCGCCGCAGGGCGCCGGGGACCCACCCCAGCGAGCGCACCGCTGCCCCGGCGCGGCCGGTGGCAGCGGCCGCCCGCCTGACGCGGACCGGCGAGGCCACCAGCCCGCAGGCGCTGCAGCGCGAACGGAGCCCCGCCCCGGCGCGCGCCGCCGGCCGCGTGCCCGCCGCGCGCGAGACGCGGCAGACCGGCACCTACCACCTCAATCCGGCCGCGATCGCCTCGCGCATGCTCGAGA
>NZ_JBNBBE010000322.1:0-266 GCF_050031795.1 Stenotrophomonas sp. SrG | reverse complement strand
CTGCGGCACGATCCGCGCGAGCGCCGCTGTGCGCTGTCGAGTGTGACGAGCTTCGAGATGGTCGACAAGAAGTGGACCGAGATCGCCTATGCGGAGCCGGCGTCGCTGTCGGGCTCGGTAGACGTGGGAGCCGTGTGATGGGCGCAGTCCGAACCGGCCGCGGCCGCGCGCCCCGTCGTGCGCGGGCCGCGGCATCCGCTCTGCTCGCCGTCGTGATGATCGCGGGCCTCGCCGCGTGCACGAACGATCCGCTCGCCGACCAGTAA
>NZ_JBNBBE010000321.1:0-266 GCF_050031795.1 Stenotrophomonas sp. SrG | reverse complement strand
ACCAGCAGCATCCGCCTGCGAGAGGATTCCACCCGCATCATCAGCGCCTGCACCGACTGCAGCAGTGTGTCGTGCAGGTCGCGCGCGCTGCGCTCGAGCTCGCCCCCCCGCGCCCGGAACACGCGCTGCACGCGCAGGCGCGCCACGGCCACGCGCCAGCGCACGATCCGCCAGACCAGCGCGGCCGCGACCAACGCCACAGCGCCGGTGACCCCACCGGTCTGCCAGAACGCGGGCAACACGGGGACGTTGGCCGATGCGTCCTG
>NZ_JBNBBE010000320.1:0-266 GCF_050031795.1 Stenotrophomonas sp. SrG | reverse complement strand
GCCGAAGGTACTTGGTCTTCTTTACCGCCGTGTCACCGAACATCTCGCGCACGGTGGGCACGCCCAGCCCGCGCACCTCCAGCAGGTCCTGCAGCAGCTCGGGGCAGGTGCCGTCGCGCACGTCCGGGGCGATCTGGGTGAACTCAGGCGCATCGTCGGCCACCAGGCGGTGGCCGCGGCTGCGCAGTTCCAGCGCGAGTTCGCTCTTGCCCGACCCGGCTTCGCCGGTGATCAGCACGCCGAGGGAGTAGATCTCGCTGGATACG
>NZ_JBNBBE010000319.1:0-266 GCF_050031795.1 Stenotrophomonas sp. SrG | reverse complement strand
ACCGTCCGGTTGCTCCGCGAACGCCCGGCGCTGCTGCGTCGGGTGCAGCGGATACTGGGCAGCGACGGCAGTGCCGAAGCCGTGATCCAGGCCATCTGGTTCAAGGCGCGCGGGGTGGATGCCGGGGTGACCATCGACAACCCGCGGGCCTATCTGTACGGTCTGGCCACCAACCTGGCCACCGACCAGGGCCGGGAACGCAGCAGCCAGACGCGGCTGTTGGCCGACCACTACCTGTGGGGGCCGGATGAAGTGCTGTCCACGGA
>NZ_JBNBBE010000318.1:0-266 GCF_050031795.1 Stenotrophomonas sp. SrG | reverse complement strand
GTGCTGGCCGCCGTGCTGCCCGACCTGCGCCTGCTGCGCGAACTGATCGCCCGTGGCGGGGGCGTCAACACCCCGCACAAGGGCATGTCCCCGCTGCTGGCCGCCACCCGCGACAGCTGGCACGGCCGCCCCGAAGCGGTGATGACCCTGCTGGCCAACGGGGCCGATTCGCGCGCGGTCGACCGCGACGGCAACGCCCCGCTGCACCACGCCGCGCGCAGGTCCGACCCCGGCGTGGCGGCAGTGATGCGCGATGCCGCGGCCGA
>NZ_JBNBBE010000317.1:0-266 GCF_050031795.1 Stenotrophomonas sp. SrG | reverse complement strand
ACCGCATAGTGAGCCTTACTTGTCCGCCAGCTTTGATCCCCAGCACGTCCGCCGCGCGTTTTCGCGCGCCGACAGCAGTTACGACGCCGCCGCCGCCCTGCAGCGCGAGGTGGAGAAGCGGCTGCTCGAATCGCTGGACTATCTCGATAGCCGGCAGCCGGAGGTGGTGCTGGACGTGGGCAGCGGTACCGGCCACGCCAGTGCGGCGATGAAGAAGCGCTTGCCGAAGGCGCAGGTGATCGCGCTGGACATGGCCGAGCCGATGA
>NZ_JBNBBE010000316.1:0-266 GCF_050031795.1 Stenotrophomonas sp. SrG | reverse complement strand
CGGCCACCGGCGCCCATCACGAAAAAGGCCGCTGCACGGGGCAGCGGCCTTCAACTGGCGGGGCGGGCCGGCCGGCTCAGAGCGCGACGCGGCGGGCCTGCATGAACTTGCCGCTCCAGTAGCCCGAGACCAGGCTGTCCACGCGGACGTCCTTGACGGTGCTGGGGGCGTGCAGGAAGCGGCCTTCGCCCACGTAGATGCCCACGTGGTCGACACGGCCCCTGCTGCCGAAGAACACCAGGTCACCGGCCGCCAGCGCGATGCGG
>NZ_JBNBBE010000315.1:0-266 GCF_050031795.1 Stenotrophomonas sp. SrG | reverse complement strand
TGCCTTCACACCGGACCGTCGGCGGTAGCTTGCCGTGGAACATTACTTCTGCGCAACACCGATGGGCCACAGGGCGGGGCGTCCCGCCTTGTGCAGCACCACCCGGGCCACGGCCCGGGCGGGTGTCGCTTTGTGTTACTCGGACAGGTTGCGGCCATGGAACAGCTCTTCGATCTCGCGCTTGAGCTGCGCTTCAATCTTCATGCGTTCCTTGAACGAGATGTTCTTGGCGTTTTCTTCGAATAGTTAATTGTCCAGGTCGAAGT
>NZ_JBNBBE010000314.1:0-266 GCF_050031795.1 Stenotrophomonas sp. SrG | reverse complement strand
TAACAGCAGCGTGAGGTAGCCGGCAAGGCAGTAGCCAACAAGTGCGGTCAAGAGGATGACAACAGCGGGGACAACGATCTTCTGCGTGGACAAACCCAATCCTCCATGACGCGCCCGAAGGCGCTACGACTAACGCCGACGCCTGCGTGGCGCCGCGCGTGTACCGGTTGCTTCAACTTCCCCAAGGGCCGTCTTCGCTTCCACGCGCAACAGCGACCAGTGCAGGTGCGCCTCATCAAGCGACACCACATCGGTCAGCCGCGCGC
>NZ_JBNBBE010000313.1:0-266 GCF_050031795.1 Stenotrophomonas sp. SrG | reverse complement strand
TCCATCAACCGCAGCAACGTGGCCCAGTACGTGCTGGCGCGCGAGTCGTTAGACTCGGCGGTGATGGGCCTGCGCGAGTGGGACCTGGTGTTCACGATGTCGTCCGAGCCGGTCGCCGCCACCCAGCGCCAGCGCGATGCGAACAACAATCCGCAGAACCCGGTGTTCGTGTATGGCACCAACAAGGCAATCCGGGGCAAGATCCTGAGCATCACGCCGCTGGCCGCCGAAGGCAATGGCAGTTTCCGCGGCGCCTCGGTGCGCAT
>NZ_JBNBBE010000312.1:0-266 GCF_050031795.1 Stenotrophomonas sp. SrG | reverse complement strand
TGCGTGCGAGCGCTCTGGCGGCGCGGCGCCGTTCCACGCCACCTGGGTCAGCTTCATGCCGCCGCGGTGAACGCCTGCCACCGCGTCCAACTGCTGCGCACCCTGTGCCCGTACTTCTGTGGGCTTAAAGCCCAGCCGCTCGGCCTTGGCCAGCAGCTTGACGGCAATATCGCTGACTGCCAGCTCGCGCCAGGTCGACGTTACCGGCACCGGCAGCAACGAGAACTCGCGGCGCAGTTCATGCAGCAGGTGGGCATGGATCTGGC
>NZ_JBNBBE010000311.1:0-266 GCF_050031795.1 Stenotrophomonas sp. SrG | reverse complement strand
CGCGCGGGCAGGCCAAACTCACCGCCCTCACCTGCCTGTTGGCCCAGGCGGAAGATTACGCAGACCAGCGCGGCGAATGGCCGGTAATCGCGCTGGATGACCTCGCGTCCGAGCTGGATCGGACCCATCACGCGCGGGTACTGGATCGTCTGCGCGCAGGCCCGGCGCAGATATTCATCACCGCCACCGAAACGCCCGCCGCGCTGCTGGACCGCACCGATATCACCCGGTTCCACGTGGAACATGGCCACGTCCAGCTTGTGCCA
>NZ_JBNBBE010000310.1:0-267 GCF_050031795.1 Stenotrophomonas sp. SrG | reverse complement strand
CCCCCACTCCCCCCAACCCCCCCCCTCCCGTGGGTGCTCCCTCTGTGGGGGGGGAGGTTTTTGGTAAACCCCCCCGCGGCCTGCCGCCCCCCCCGCCCCCCGCCCCCCCCCGCACCCCCGCCCCCCCCCCCCCCCGCCCGCCCACCCGCCTCGCGGCCCCCGCGGCCCGCAGTCACCACGGGCCCCTGCGCGCCTGGGCCGCGGACCTGCTGGACCCGGATGCCAGGCGCACCCGCGGCATCCTCGACGAGCGGGTTGTGTCGGCAC
>NZ_JBNBBE010000309.1:0-267 GCF_050031795.1 Stenotrophomonas sp. SrG | reverse complement strand
CAAGAGCCTCTGCGACGACCCGCGCCACCGCCCCTCCCAGCGCCACGAAATCGCGCAGCCCCCGGCATGCGGCGGGTCACGACCACCGGTCGTGACCTACCGACCAGACACCGGGCGTAACCTCCCCGTCCAACCACCGGTAGGTCAAGACCGGTGGTCGTGGCGCTCGAGTCCCACCACCCGGAGGGGGCGGCCCGTGGGGGGGGGGCGGAGTATAAATACCCCCCGGTGGCGCCGAACGACCAACCCACCCCCCCCCCCCCCCCC
>NZ_JBNBBE010000308.1:0-267 GCF_050031795.1 Stenotrophomonas sp. SrG | reverse complement strand
GGCCACGGGTGGGCGCGGCGTGGTCGTTTGTGCGCGGGGGTGGTCGCGCAGGCGCTGCGAAGCGGCAGCTCGTGCGTGCGGTCCGGCAAGACGAGGGTGGACTACGGCAGGTGGATGCGCAAGTCCGGCACGGTGCCGGAAACGTGCCGTCAGGCCGGGCTGCCCGCCGCGGCCGGCGCACCCATCAGGGCGTCCCGGGGCAGCTCCCCCAACACGCGCCGATAGCTGTCGGCGAACCGCCACAGATCCCACAGGCCACAGCTGAGA
>NZ_JBNBBE010000307.1:0-267 GCF_050031795.1 Stenotrophomonas sp. SrG | reverse complement strand
ACCGCGCCGCGCGGGCCCCCGGCCGCGCGGCGCGCCGGCCCCCGAGCCCGGCCGACGGGGTCAGCCCGCCGCACGCGAAGACCGAGCCCGCGGACGTGCTGGGGCCCGGGCCCGCCCGTGCCGCGCGGGCCCGGCTGGTCCGCCCCAGCGTGCCGGCGCTGTGCGGGCTGGCCGACAGCGAGGTCGCCGAGGCCCCGCGGGTGCAGCTGGTCGGCGCGGGCGGCTGGGCCGGCCCGCCGACGGAGCCGCGTCCGGCGCGAGTCAGCC
>NZ_JBNBBE010000306.1:0-267 GCF_050031795.1 Stenotrophomonas sp. SrG | reverse complement strand
ACCGCACCGTCCCCCCGCCGACCTGCGTCAGCGCAACCCAGTCGCGGGGCCGCGACGCAGCCAGCCCGACCAGGTTGTCGACGCGCTTGACCTAGATCCGGGCCTGCTAGCGCGTGGCCTCGCCGAGCCCGACAGTCACGACGTCGTACACCCCGCGCCGCCCGCAGCCCATGCTCCGGTCAAGGGTGCGCTGGCCGCCGTCGAAGTCGATCACCGCCCCCCCCTAGCCCCTGCGCGCACGGCCGCAGGCAAGGCGTGCGCGGGAAG
>NZ_JBNBBE010000305.1:0-267 GCF_050031795.1 Stenotrophomonas sp. SrG | reverse complement strand
CGGGCGGCCGCGCACCCGGCGCCCGGCGCGCCCCCCCCCCACGCCCCCCGCCGCGCCCCCGCGCGGCCCGGCCACCGCGCTGCCCGCGCCGCACCGCCCGCCGCCGCCCCCCCGGGCGCCGGCCCCCGCGCCGCCGCCCCCGCCCCCGCCCGCCGCCGACGCCCCGCCCCCCCACGCCCGCCCGCCCCCCCCGCCCGCGCGCACCGCCCCCCCCCAGCCGCACCTCCTGCACCCCCCCCCCCACCACCCCCACGCCCCCGTCGAACA
>NZ_JBNBBE010000304.1:0-267 GCF_050031795.1 Stenotrophomonas sp. SrG | reverse complement strand
TACGGTCGAGCCGACACCGGAACACAACAAGGTCTGTGACTCGATTCCGTACTGGCCCTCAAAGGGCTACACGGCGATCACACCGTCCGGCGACGCGGTGGACTGCCTGTAAGGACAAAAAAAGGGCCAGGCGGGTTTCCCCGTCTGGCCCTTGTTCATTCGGTCTTGGCTGCGCGAATCAGAGCGCCGCTTCCAGCTCCGGCCGCAGGGTGACCAGATCCCCGACCAGGCCGATATCGGCAATCTCAAAGATCGGCGACTCGGGAT
>NZ_JBNBBE010000303.1:0-267 GCF_050031795.1 Stenotrophomonas sp. SrG | reverse complement strand
CAGAAGAAGAAACCTGCCAAGACTGCGAAGGAAAAGAAGGCGGAAAAAAACGAGAAGACGAACACGCGCCGTTTCGCACCGACCTGATCCCTTCCGTTCGCTTCACCGCTTTCACAACGTAGGGGCTCGACCCCCGGCAGTACAAGTACCGGTCGTGAAACCGTGCAAGTTCGGTTTCGCGGCCGGCGTTGCCGACGCATCCTGGCCCACCGGAACCGGGTAACTCCGATGCCGTTGCTGAGCTTCACCGACTGCGAGGCCTACGCA
>NZ_JBNBBE010000302.1:0-267 GCF_050031795.1 Stenotrophomonas sp. SrG | reverse complement strand
CTGCACCGCCTGCAGGGTCAGCAGCAGCGTGGCGATGAGCAACGCAGCCACCAGCAGCAGCGTGACCGCGAACTCCACCGTCATCGCCCTCGCTTGTGCCTGCAGGCGCCCGCGCGCGGCCTCCAGTGCCGTTTCCTGCGCACGCTGCGCATGCTCAAGCGACGGCGCTATCTGTGCAGCGGTATCGGCAAGCGACTGCGCTTCCACATCCAGCCCCACTCGCGCGGCGGTGTAGCCAAGCAGTGCACCCTGGTAGCTGTCCATCGA
>NZ_JBNBBE010000301.1:0-267 GCF_050031795.1 Stenotrophomonas sp. SrG | reverse complement strand
TCGACCGGACCCACGTAATAGATGAAGCGGCCCTTGAGGTCGACCGGCAGCGGCTCGCCCTTGTTGAGCATGGCCACCATGCGCTTGTGCGCGGCATCGCGGCCGGTGAGCAGCTTGCCGTTGAGCAGCAGGGTCTCGCCCGGCTGCCAGCTGGCCACGTCTTCCGGGGTGATGGTATCCAGGTCGACGCGGGTGCCCTTGGAGGCGGCGTAGGTGCTCTGCGGCCAGTCTTCCAGCGACGGCGGGTCCAGCATCACCGGGCCGCTG
>NZ_JBNBBE010000300.1:0-267 GCF_050031795.1 Stenotrophomonas sp. SrG | reverse complement strand
TCGCTGCCCGTTCCGCTCCTACCACCGCGACGGTGCGATGCGGGGCGAGGGCAACGCTGCCGGCAGCGTGAGTTACACGCCCAACAGCGCGGGGCAGTGGACCACGTCGCCCGACATCCCGCGCACCGGGCTCGAGCTTGAGGGCCCTGCCGCACATTGGGACCAGCGCACGGTGGACGACCACGACGAACAGCCTGGCACCCTGTTCCGCGCCATGTCGCCCGCAGCGCCGGAGTCTGGCGAGGCGGAGAGCGCGAGCTGGTCTGC
>NZ_JBNBBE010000299.1:0-267 GCF_050031795.1 Stenotrophomonas sp. SrG | reverse complement strand
CGCCGCACCGGGGCCACCACCTTCATGGCGGGGTGGTGCATCGGGGCGAACATGCAGCCGATGCCGGTTTCACTGATCGCGCGGGCCACCTCCTCCGGACGCAGCTCGATGATCGCGCCCCGTGCTTCGACCGCATCGGCACTCCCGGACTTGGACGACACGCTGCGGGTGCCATGCTTGGCGACCTTCGCGCCCGCCGCCGCCACCACGAACATCGCGCAGGTGGAGATGTTGACGGTATGCGAGCCGTCGCCCCCGGTACCGCCG
>NZ_JBNBBE010000298.1:0-267 GCF_050031795.1 Stenotrophomonas sp. SrG | reverse complement strand
CCTGGCCATCCACGCGCTGCAGCAGCCGGGGTTCGCGGCGCAGGTTGAAGGAAGGATCGTACGCACCGCTCTCGCCGATCAACGCCCGCGCCGGCGCGGTGCTGGCGAAGCGGTAGGTGTAGAAGCGCCCAACCAGCAGCCAGGTCAGGCTGCGCGCCTCGGTGCCCGGTTCGCTGGAGGCATCCACCCACACGTGCAGGTAGCCGTTGGCCTTGCCCAGCACCGGGCGCGTGGTCACCGCCGACTGCGCCTTGAAGCCCACGTCCA
>NZ_JBNBBE010000297.1:0-267 GCF_050031795.1 Stenotrophomonas sp. SrG | reverse complement strand
GGCTTAGGGAATCCATCCGGCGATGGTACGGGACGGCAGCGGGTTTACGGGTGCAGCCGGGCGCCGGGTCATGGCGCGCGGGTTGGGCGGCGTTGTCACGCGGGTGGAACACTGGGCCCCGAGGCTGGGGGTCAATCGCGCTGCGGCGGCCTTTCACGGTGGGCACGCCGGCTTAACCCCGGGCAACCCCCGCTGGGCCACACTGCAATGGCGCGACTTGCCGGGTATCAGTCGCGCCCATCTTTCCATCCGAATCAAAGGATATTA
>NZ_JBNBBE010000296.1:0-268 GCF_050031795.1 Stenotrophomonas sp. SrG | reverse complement strand
ACGCCCGGGGCCGCCACGCCTCGCCCGCCCTCCTCGCCGACGCCGCCGCCCACCACCCCATCTGCCCGCCAGGCAGCGAGCACGAGGCTCTCGTCCATGCCCCCGCCCCGCTCGGCCCGGGAGACGCCCGGTGCTCGCGGGGGTCCTGCCGCGGCCGGCGCGCGCGCCGCGCGGCCGCGGGCCCCGGCCGACCCCCTGCTCCGCCCCGCCCGCCAGGCCCTCGGTCAGCTGGGTGACCACCCCCTCCCGGAAGCCGCGCAGCTGGTCC
>NZ_JBNBBE010000295.1:0-268 GCF_050031795.1 Stenotrophomonas sp. SrG | reverse complement strand
ATTTTTTTTTTTTTTTTTTTTGTTCGCCTTCTGTTTGCTGTGTTGGTTCTTCTTCTCCTTCTACACGAGCCCCCTCCCCCCCCCCCCACCCCCACCACCATCCCACCTCCCCACCCCCCACCCCCCCCCCCCCCCCCCCACCCCCCAACCCCCCCCCCGCCCCCACCCCCACCACCCCCCCCGCCCCCCCCCCCCAGCCCCCCCCAACCCCCCCCACGGCCCCGCCGACCGCCCCCCGCCCCCCACCCCGCGGCCCAGCCCAAACCTC
>NZ_JBNBBE010000294.1:0-268 GCF_050031795.1 Stenotrophomonas sp. SrG | reverse complement strand
CTCGGCGACCAGGCGCTGCCGTCGCTCCGCCCCGCGCCCACGGGCCAGTGGTACGACAACCCCGCCCAGAACCTCGCTGAAGACCCGCAGTACCTCTGCCCGGGCCTCGCAGCCGAAGACGAAGCGGAGATCCGCCGGCTCGCGCTGGCTGCGTTCCGCTCAGCCTGCTGCTGTGGCTGGGTCCGAGTTGTCGTGACGCTTGCCCTCTTCTGCTGCGAGTGATTGGTTCTCGACTTGTTCTCGGCGCCGGGCATGACCAGCCATTCGC
>NZ_JBNBBE010000293.1:0-268 GCF_050031795.1 Stenotrophomonas sp. SrG | reverse complement strand
CACCCGCACGCTGGCGACGCGGGCGCGCGAGGCGGGCGCGCGGCGGCTGGCGTTCACCAGCACCACCGCGCCGTCCGGGCACGCCATCGTGCCGGGGCGGAGCACGTGGGTGGATGAGCAGCCCCCGCCCCAGCCCCGCACCGTTGACCACCCCTCCCAGCTGGCCGCCGAACAGTGGCTCGAAGCGGCCGCTGGACCCGACCTGGAAGTGCGCGTGATCCCGCTGTCGCGCAGCGTCCCGGAGCCGCCGGCACGCATGATGCTGTAC
>NZ_JBNBBE010000292.1:0-268 GCF_050031795.1 Stenotrophomonas sp. SrG | reverse complement strand
GCTCCGAGGCATCCTTCTTGGACGGCGGGGCCACCCACAGCTTGGTCGGGATATCGCGCTTGCCTTCCAGCAGCATGGCGGCCGCACGGGAGTGACCGATGTTGGTCAGGCACGAACCGATGAACACTTCATCGATGGCCGCACCGGCCACGTCCGCCAGCGTCTTGACGTCGTCCGGATCGTTCGGGCCGGCCACGATCGGCTCGTGGATGTCGGCCAGGTCGATCTCGATGACGGCGGCGTACTCGGCGGCGGACTCCGGCTCGAG
>NZ_JBNBBE010000291.1:0-268 GCF_050031795.1 Stenotrophomonas sp. SrG | reverse complement strand
TGGTGGTGCTTCATCGCGCAACGGCGATACGCCAACTTCAGTTCTTCTTCGGTCGCCGTGCGGGTAACACCCAGCACTTCGAAGTAATCGCGCTTGCTCATGGTGTGAATCAGTATCCGGAAGTCGGGATTCGTCAACGCGGAAGAGCGGAACCAGGTCCGCTCTTTCGTTGGGCGCCCCGGCACACCGGGGTACGGCGGTCAGGCCCCAGTGGAATGACAACGGGACGTTGCCTGCGCAACGTCCCGCGTCGTGTCCGGATCAGGAA
>NZ_JBNBBE010000290.1:0-268 GCF_050031795.1 Stenotrophomonas sp. SrG | reverse complement strand
TCGACGGCGGCCAACGACTCCACCCCCCCCCAGGTCCACCCGAGCGGCGGAAGGGCCAGCGGTGCAGCCGCCGCGCTGGAACAGGTCCGCGCACAGGTCGGCGACCAGTTCGCCGACGTCTACACCCGGTTGGACGGCATGGATGCCGCAGTGCGGATCATGGACCGCCGGATCAGCCGGCAAGGCGCAATGTCGATGGCGCAGTCGCACGCCCGGACGACACCCCGGCCCGAACCCATGAGTGGGGTCGGCGGGGGCTACGCGTCGG
>NZ_JBNBBE010000289.1:0-268 GCF_050031795.1 Stenotrophomonas sp. SrG | reverse complement strand
TCCTTGCGCAGCGCGGCCAGCGGGTCGGTGCCGATGCCCGGCAGGCTGTCCAGCGACAGCGGCTTGACAGTGCCGGTGACGGCGTCGACCAGCCACAGCGCGTTCGGTTCCGGGTCGTGGCGGCCCACGCGGGTACGGGTGTCCTCGAACTCCTCGTAGCCCGATTCGGTCACGTCCTTGGGCATCTTGCCGCCGCGGCCTTCGTCGAAGCTCTTCGGCGTGGTCACCACGATCAGGCTGCGGGTCTCGGGCGACAGCGCGCTGTCGA
>NZ_JBNBBE010000288.1:0-268 GCF_050031795.1 Stenotrophomonas sp. SrG | reverse complement strand
CAGCCGTGGCTTCGACGCCGCCGAACTGACCGTCACCCTGGCCGGCGTGCTGGAGCGCGGCGGCAAGCTTGAGGCCCGCCGGGTACTGGCCCAGGCCAATCTCGACGCGTTGGCACCGCAGCGCGAAACCGCGCGGCTGGACCGGATGGCCGCCGTGGCCCAGCGTTATCTCGCCATTGCCGAAGCCCGCGCGCAGCTCGCCATTGCCGCCACCGATCTCGCCCAGCGTCGCCGCGCGGTCGCCGCCGCCCGGATGCGCCTGCAGGCC
>NZ_JBNBBE010000287.1:0-269 GCF_050031795.1 Stenotrophomonas sp. SrG | reverse complement strand
CCCCCCGGCGGCCGGCTGCGGCCCCGCCGCGGCGCGTCCCCGGGAGCGGCGCGTCCTTCGCGGTCTCGCCCGCACCCTCGACCCGCGCCGCGCCGCGCCCCGCCGCCCCCCCCGCCCCCCCCCCCCGCGGCCCCCCCCCCCCCCCCCGCCGCGCCCCGCGCCCCCCGCCCGGCCCCCCCGCCCCCCCCCCCCGCCCCGGCCGAGCGCGACGGCCGCCTGGCCGCGCGCCACCAACCCGCGCCGCGCGTCGGCCTCGGACAGGGCCTCGT
>NZ_JBNBBE010000286.1:0-269 GCF_050031795.1 Stenotrophomonas sp. SrG | reverse complement strand
CTGGGCGATCTTTTCCACGATCTCGCTCGTGTTGCCGCTGCGCGCGCCGGCCAGTACCAGCAGGGGACCTTCGCTGTGCAGCACTGCCGCGCGTTGGGGGGGATTGAGTCCGTGCATGCCTTCTCCGTGGGGGCCGCATTGTAACGGGCGGCGGGCCGCGCTGGCCGGCTGGACCGGGCACCGCCGCAGGCGCAACCCCAGGCCGTCTGTGACCCGGATCACAGTCCCGCAACCAGCCGAGGACGCGCATTAGAATGTACCGAAGGCCA
>NZ_JBNBBE010000285.1:0-269 GCF_050031795.1 Stenotrophomonas sp. SrG | reverse complement strand
ACGCGGCCACTGCCCAGCCGCTGGGCTCGGCCAAGCGCAAGCTGCCGGCGGAGTTCCAGCGCGACCGCATAGGGTTGAAGGTCAGCGTGCTGCCCGATCGCGACGGCTGGGCCGACCAGACCGGCTTCGTCGACGGCTGCGCGGTGGGCCAGGACCGGCAGGACGGCAAGACCTGGCTGGCGCACTGCTACGGCGCGCTGGGTGCCGGCCGCAACGACGACGAAGACAGCAGCTTCGGCGCCGAGCTGGATGTGGTCACCGCCCAGTCG
>NZ_JBNBBE010000284.1:0-269 GCF_050031795.1 Stenotrophomonas sp. SrG | reverse complement strand
CCGTTCAACGACCAAGACGCCGCGCAGGGGCCGCTGCGGGACGCGCTGGGCGTGGATACCGGGAACTCCGAGCGCAACTGCAAGGCCTTCCACATTGCCGACGATCCCGGCCATTCCGAGTTCAGCAGTGGCCGCCGTTTCGGCGTGGACGTGCCCGACGGCGTTCGCGTCGAACGCGAATGGGGCGATGACGAGGGCCAGTTGTTCGCGAGGATTCGCAAGCGCGAAGGAATCGTGGACGTGCTGTCGGACATGGAGTTCCTCAAGTG
>NZ_JBNBBE010000283.1:0-269 GCF_050031795.1 Stenotrophomonas sp. SrG | reverse complement strand
CCCTGCTCGCGGTCCAGTACCTCGCTGGGCAGCTCACCGATCACTGCCAGCGCGCCCTGCACCTCGGCCAGATGGTCGAAGCGCGCATCCAGCCATTCCACCGTGTCGCCTGCATGCTCGCCCAGCAGCGCATCGGCGGCACCGCGATGGCGGGCGCGCAGTGCATGCCAGTCGTCGCGCCACTGCGGCGCGTTGTCGGTAGCGGCACCGGCCAGCGCGATCAGCGCGTCGGTCACGCCCTTCATCGCCGATACCACGGTGACCTGCAC
>NZ_JBNBBE010000282.1:0-269 GCF_050031795.1 Stenotrophomonas sp. SrG | reverse complement strand
ACGTAGGTGCCATAACCGACCACCTGCGCCACCACCAGGTCCACCAGCGAGTCATCGCCGCCCAGCATCCCGGGCTGCGATCCCAGGCGATCTTCCAGCAATCCCAGCAGCTCGGCCGCGCCCGGCCCTGCGGCGGCGGCCTGCACAGTGTCGCGCAGCGGGCCTTCGCGGGTGGCCAGCATCAGCCGGTTGCTCATCGCCGCGTAGGTCACATAGGCCCACGCGCACCACGACAACGCCTGCAGCCGCTCCGGGGTGTCGGCCGCCGG
>NZ_JBNBBE010000281.1:0-269 GCF_050031795.1 Stenotrophomonas sp. SrG | reverse complement strand
GCTCGTGGCCATCGCTGCGTGGTGATCATGGTCAACGATGTGCGCGCGGAGGCGGCATTCCCCGCACTGGTGCGCTACGTCCTGGGTGACTCCGGCGCGCCGTGGGCCTGGGAATACGGCAACAAGGTGTTTGTCCCATAACGAATGAACCCCGCCTTTCGGCGGGGTTCTTCGTTTACAGCACGACGGGATGTCGCGTGTGCGGGGACCTTAGAAGTCCCTGCCGCCCATGCCACCCATGCCGCCCAAGCCGCCGCCTGCTGCGCCGG
>NZ_JBNBBE010000280.1:0-269 GCF_050031795.1 Stenotrophomonas sp. SrG | reverse complement strand
CCACCGGCAGCAGCAGCGCATGCAGCTCACGCATGACCTCCACCAGCACGATGGGCGCTGGGTGCAGCCGCAGGCGGCCTGATTCGATACCGGCCAGGTCCAGCGCATCGTCCATCAACTGCTGCAGGTGGTGCCCCGCCTGCTGCAGGCTGCCGACCTGCTCGCGCTGCACGCCCGACAACGGCGACTGCAGCAGCTGCTCGCTCCAGCCGAGTACCGGCGTCAACGGCGCACGCACCCGGCGGCCGAGTTCGGCCAGGAAGCGGGTG
>NZ_JBNBBE010000279.1:0-269 GCF_050031795.1 Stenotrophomonas sp. SrG | reverse complement strand
CACGCGCCGCTTCCACGGCCGCGTTGAGCGCCAGGATGTTGGTCTGGCACGCGATGCCGTCGATCACGCTGATGCTGTCGACGATGCGGCGCGACGAGGCGTTGATCAGGCTCATGGTGGTGACCACCTCGCTGACCACCCTGCCCCCGTGTGCGGCCACGTCCACCGCGCCGCCGGCCAGCTGGCTGGCCTGGCGGGCGTCCTCGGCGCGCTGCCGTACGGTGCCTGTCAGGCCCTGCAGCGACACCGCGGTTTCCTCCAGCGACGCG
>NZ_JBNBBE010000278.1:0-270 GCF_050031795.1 Stenotrophomonas sp. SrG | reverse complement strand
CCCCCCCCCCCCCCCCCCCCCCCCCCCCCCCCCGCCGCGCCCCTGCTCCGGCGCCCCCCGCGAGCGACCCACGCTTGGACTCGTCGGCCGCGTCAGATGTGTATACGCGACCGCAGCAGGCCGTCCTGCCCGGCGCCCGGCGGCACGACCGCCCCGGACCAGCGCGCCAGCCGCACCCCCGCGCGCGCCCCCAAGATGCTCCACACCCGTCACCAGTCCCGCTACCGCCCCCGCACCGAACACAAGCGCCGGTACGCGACGATCATGGCA
>NZ_JBNBBE010000277.1:0-270 GCF_050031795.1 Stenotrophomonas sp. SrG | reverse complement strand
ACCGCGGACCAGCTTGCGACGGTGGCTCATGGAAGCTCCTTGCAGCAGGTCGGACCGACCGACGCCACGGCGGTCAGCCGATGGCATTGGTGAGGTCGTACAGCGGCACCAGCACGGCCACGATCTCCAGGCCGACCACCGAGGCCAGTACCAGGGTGATCACCGGGACCAGCGCCGACAGCTGCCGATCGATGGCGCGCGCGGTTTCCTGTTCAATGGTATCGGCGGTCTTGAGCAGCATGACATCCAGCGCGCCGGAGTCTTCGCCGA
>NZ_JBNBBE010000276.1:0-270 GCF_050031795.1 Stenotrophomonas sp. SrG | reverse complement strand
CCACCTGGATACCGAAGTCGAGGAAGGCGCCAACGTGGCCGCCGATGGCACCCGCAACCTGACCTCCCCCCCGGGCGCGACCTTCACCAGCTGGACCAGCTACACCTTCCCGTTCGGCCTGACCGGGGGCGGTGGCGTGCGTTACGCCGGCCGCATGCACCGCGGTACCGATGGCGCGGTGGGCACGCCGGCGTTCACCTAGTCGTACTCGGTGTACGACGCAGTGGCCTCGTATGAAATCAACGAGCACCTGGTGCTGCGTTTGAACGC
>NZ_JBNBBE010000275.1:0-270 GCF_050031795.1 Stenotrophomonas sp. SrG | reverse complement strand
CGCGCTTCGGGCGACTTGAACAGCTCGGCGCGGGACAGCACGTTCGACGGCAGCAGGGTGTAATTGACCGACCGGCTCGCCTCGTCATTGGTTTCCGAGGTGGCGATGTAATTGCCGTTCAACGGGGTCAGGGTCAGGTCCGGGTCCAGGCCGCGCACGCTGACGCTCTTGCCTTCGCCGCCGTCTCGGGTGATCACCACGCCCGGCACGCGCTGCAGCGAATCGGCGACGTTCTTGTCGGGGAACTTGCCCTCGTCTTCGGCCGTGATC
>NZ_JBNBBE010000274.1:0-270 GCF_050031795.1 Stenotrophomonas sp. SrG | reverse complement strand
CCCGAGCGGGCGCGGCCTCCAGCGTGGACAAGCGGTGCTCGCCCAGCGGGTCCAGCGTCTGCTTGAGCGCTTCGGCAGGCATTCCCTTGGCCGCCTCCTGCACGCCCAGCGGCGCGGCTACCACCGGCACCCGGGCGCGCCCGGACTGCCCACAGGCCGACACCACCACGCAGTGCCAGTGCGCCACGCGCTTTTCCGCCCGCGCCGCGTCCAGCTTGACTTCGGTGCGCTCGGCATTTACCGGCACGATCGCCAGCACCCCCAGTTCGG
>NZ_JBNBBE010000273.1:0-270 GCF_050031795.1 Stenotrophomonas sp. SrG | reverse complement strand
GCCTGGGCGGAAAAATGGTTCCCCGACGCGTATGTGTTCGCGGTGCTCGGCGTGGTGATCGGGGCAGTGGCCGCCATGGGCTTCGGCGCCACCCCGCAGGCCACCGCCAAAGCGTTCGGCGCCGGCTTCTGGAGCCTGATTCCCTTCACCATGCAGAGGGCCTTCGTGGTCATCGGCGGGTATGCCGTGGCCACCGCCCGGGTGGTGGCGCGCTTCATCGAACTGCTGGCGCGGGTGCCGCGCACCGGCCGGGGCGCAGTGGTGTACGTG
>NZ_JBNBBE010000272.1:0-270 GCF_050031795.1 Stenotrophomonas sp. SrG | reverse complement strand
CGCGCCTTCGGGCGCTGAACCAGCATGAATGAATGCAAAATACTGTGAAAAAAAGTCATGCACCCCCTTCTCAAACGAGGCGGTTGGGGACATACTTTCCCTCCCCCGACGCAGGGGCCACCGCAAGGCGGCAGCCGCGAAGGACCAGGACTTCAACTTCTTCGAAAGAAGGTGTTGACGGACACGAAAAGCCTGACATAATAGGCGGCTCGCTTCGACGACAGGCACTCGGGTCTTCCGGGCATCACGACCAACGGTCGTGATCTCCCA
>NZ_JBNBBE010000271.1:0-270 GCF_050031795.1 Stenotrophomonas sp. SrG | reverse complement strand
GGTTAGCGGGGTGTCGCGGGCATTCCGGGATTGGCGGTTGGCGTTGCCGGAGCAGCCGATGCATTCAGGGCCGGGGCCACAACGCCGGTATACTTGCCGCCGTTTCCGGCCCCAGGTCCCCGCGCCAGTCCGGCGTGGGCCCAGGCCCCCAGAGTCCCGCGATCCATGTCCCAGCTGAACCCCAAAGTCGGCTTCGTCAGCCTGGGCTGCCCGAAGGCCCTCGTCGATTCCGAACGCCTCCTCACCCAGCTGCGGGCCGAGGGTTACGAA
>NZ_JBNBBE010000270.1:0-270 GCF_050031795.1 Stenotrophomonas sp. SrG | reverse complement strand
CGGCCATCTTGCCTGGTGACTTCGACCTGGGTCTGGCCTTTGAGCTGGGGCAGCAGGGCCGCGAGCTGGGCGATGTCGGCCGGGTTCGTGTGAATGCGGGGGGCGATGCGGGACATGCGGTTCCTTTGATTCAAGTCCGTCCGGCCAGGACGCTGCGTACTGCGGTGACCAGCTGGGCGACCGAATAGGGTTTGGCCACGTGTTCCGGGAAGCCCGAGGCCAGCGCGCGCTAGCGGTCGTCGGCACGGGCCAACGCGGTCACCGCCACGA
>NZ_JBNBBE010000269.1:0-271 GCF_050031795.1 Stenotrophomonas sp. SrG | reverse complement strand
CGGGCGGCGCCAGCCCCCCTAAGCCCCCGGGTGCGGCACCCCCCCCCGCCGCCCGCCGGCGCCCGCCCGCCCGCTCCGCGGCCACCGGGGGCCCCGGCGCCCCCCCCCCGCCGCCGCCCCCCCCCCCCGGGGCGGGCCCCGCCCCCCCCCCCCCGCGGCCCCCACCCACCCCCGCGCCCCCGCTACCGGGCCCGATCCGGCCGTACGGCGCTGGTCATGCGCTACCGGGCCGACCTGGAAGGACACGACCGTTCGTCGTGACGCTCTCAAC
>NZ_JBNBBE010000268.1:0-271 GCF_050031795.1 Stenotrophomonas sp. SrG | reverse complement strand
CACGTACACCGCGACGGCGAGCGCCGTGCCCTCCTCGCGGATCCGGCCGAAGTAGTCGGGCGCGCCGGGCTCGGGGATGAGGACCGTGACGGTGCCGACCCACGAGGGGCCGAGCTCCGCGATGAACTGGGCCGCGGAGCCCGACAGCGCCGCGCCGATCGCCCGCGCATCCCAGAAGGCCCGCGGGTGCGCCGCGGCGTCGTCGTGGGTCTCGAGGAACGCGATGCCGGCGGCGGGATCCCGCAGCGCCTCCAGTCGCAGGGTGCGCAGG
>NZ_JBNBBE010000267.1:0-271 GCF_050031795.1 Stenotrophomonas sp. SrG | reverse complement strand
TAGATCACTAGCTCCACGCTCTCGGTGTGCCCGGTCAGGCCCGAGCACACTTCCTCGTTGGTCGGGTTCGGGGTCACCCCGCCCGCATAGCCCACCGAGGTCGAATACACCCCCGGCAAGGTCCAGAACTGGCGCTCCGCGCCCCAGAAGCAGCCCATGGCGAAGCGGATGCGCTCCAGCCCGGCGAAGCCGTCCTTGAGCGGAGGGCGGTTCACATAGTGCTGGTTGTGCAGCGGAAGCGGGTGCTCGCGGCCGGGCAGCGCCTCTTCCG
>NZ_JBNBBE010000266.1:0-271 GCF_050031795.1 Stenotrophomonas sp. SrG | reverse complement strand
CCCCCACCCGGGGCGCCGACGGCACCCTGCTGGTGGCCGGCTCCCCCTCCATCTGCCGCCTGGAACGCCTGCTGGGCCGCGCCCTGGCCGCGCCCGAACACCTCAATTCGGTCGGCGGGCTGATCGTGCACCAGCTGCAGCGCCGGCCCGAAGAAGGCGAGGAAGTGCGCATCGACGGCCAGCTGTTCACCGTCAAGCGCATGGCCGGCCACCGGATCCCGGCCGGCACCGTACGGCTGGCGCCCGAAGAGGCCGACGCGGACCCCGGGGC
>NZ_JBNBBE010000265.1:0-272 GCF_050031795.1 Stenotrophomonas sp. SrG | reverse complement strand
TCGATAGCTTACATGCTAGAAATAATTATCTGTAATGATAATTAAGTAAAATACATAGCACTGAGTCCAAGGAAACTAACTCTACTAGCAAATGTTACTCACTTGCTAATTTTACATGGTTATTAAGTTGGGATGGCTTAATAACTCATACTTTTAGTACTATACGAAGATAACAAATTTACAATGAAAGTAATTAATTATTCATCTTATTTTTTAGTGAATTTGTTCACTGTGTCGATAATCCATTTTACTAAGTCACCGATTGTTGAAAA
>NZ_JBNBBE010000264.1:0-272 GCF_050031795.1 Stenotrophomonas sp. SrG | reverse complement strand
TTTCAGCAGGTCGATCCGGGTAATCAGCCCCAGGAAGCTGCCACCATCCATGATGATGGCCAACTGGACGCGATCGAACACCGGCAGTAGGGCTTCGATCGGCGATTTCACGTCCAGCCGGTCCAGCTTGCTGACCATGGCGGAGGAGACCTTGTCGCGGAACCGCGACTCGTCCCCGTACACATGCAGCAGCACTTCGCTTTCGTCGACGATGCCGACCAGCTGGTCGCCATCCATCACCGGCAGCTGCGATACGTCATACAGCTTCATGC
>NZ_JBNBBE010000263.1:0-272 GCF_050031795.1 Stenotrophomonas sp. SrG | reverse complement strand
ACCGTGACCCCACACGCGGCGATCACTTTGCCACCCGCGAGAGAGGGCAACATGAGTACCAGTATGTTGAAGACCATGCGCAAGCCGTTGGCGACCTGCCTGTTGGTCGCGTTGGTGGCGCCTGGCATGGCGTTTGCAGAAACCGCCAAAGAGAAGCAGCTGGAAGCGCGCGTTGCCGAGCTGGAGCGCCAGGTGCAGCTGCTGCTGTCCACCATCCAGCAGCAACAGACCCAGATCAGCCAGGCCCAGACCGACGTGACCGCGGTGAAGAA
>NZ_JBNBBE010000262.1:0-272 GCF_050031795.1 Stenotrophomonas sp. SrG | reverse complement strand
TGGCCGCGCGCCTGCTCAAGCCGCACGATGCGGCCAAGGATGCGCCGACCCGCATCATCGACCGCCTGGTCGGCTGGGTATTCCGTCCGTTCAACCGCTTCTTCAAGTCCAGCTCGGAGAAGTACGAGCGCGGCGTGTCGACGATCCTGGGTCGTCGTGGCGCCGTTTTCCTGGTGTATGCGGTGCTGCTGGTCGCCACCGGTTTCATCTTCATGGTGGTGCCGCCGGGCTTCATCCCGACCCAGGACAAGCTGTACCTGATCGCCGGTGTG
>NZ_JBNBBE010000261.1:0-272 GCF_050031795.1 Stenotrophomonas sp. SrG | reverse complement strand
GTGGCATTGTGCTTCATGGTGCAGCTGCCCCGCGGGATCATGGTGCGATCCAACGCCAGGTCCTTGTCGGCCAGCGAGCGCAGGTAGCGCAGCAGCTCGTGTTCGCTGTGGTGGGAGTTGAACACCGGGTGGGTCAGGAACGCGCTGGTGCGCACCAGGCCGGCCGGCAGGGCATCGGCGGTGGCCGCGCCCAGTGCTTCCACATACACGCTGGCACCGTACAGCTGGCCCAGCGCGACAATGTCGGCGCGGGTGGTGGTTTCGTCCAGGCT
>NZ_JBNBBE010000260.1:0-272 GCF_050031795.1 Stenotrophomonas sp. SrG | reverse complement strand
CCGCTGGCCATGCTCAAGGCGAGCAGCGAGAGCGTGGCGATTCCGAGATCGATCAGGAATCCCGCGCTCGGGGAGCCTGGTTTCCGGTGGGGCGCCTTGGGCAGGGCGGGCGGCAGCGGAGGCGTGGTGGACGCCGGGGCGGTCGCGGACATCGGGTTCCTGGCAGCAATAGGCGGTGGCCAGGCCGGTTGCAGGTCGCAACCGGCCGGCCCGGAGCCGCTTGTGGCAGATATCCAGGGTGGCGACCCGCCGCGCGGTGGCGTCGCTGAAAT
>NZ_JBNBBE010000259.1:0-272 GCF_050031795.1 Stenotrophomonas sp. SrG | reverse complement strand
ACGCATTGCAGCGCTGGTCTTCAGCCAGCGGCTCGCAGGTATCGCGGACCACTTCGCAGCAGGCGGCGTTGACCGGCGTGTTGCCGCCCAGCGCTGTGACCGACAGCAGCACGCAGGTCGGCGGTGCCGGCTCCCGCTCGTGCAGGTAGCGTCCGCCGTCCTGGCCCTGGCACTGGTAGATCTCCGGCAGTGGCGGTTTGGCCGGGCCGTCGCCGGGCAGCTCGGCGCCGGGCTTGGGCAGGTTCGCACGATCCAGGATCGCAGTGCCCCGT
>NZ_JBNBBE010000258.1:0-273 GCF_050031795.1 Stenotrophomonas sp. SrG | reverse complement strand
TTACCGGCGTGGTTTATCAGCCCAACGGCCCGCATCACCAGCTTACCCTTCGCGTACACCGTGAACCCGCCTAAAACCAGCATACAACGCCCAAAACGCACAACTGCGAAATCTAAAAAAAAAAAAACAAAAACAAAAAACAAACACACAAACAAAGGCCGAAACCCACCCCCCACAAAACACACCTAAAAAGACAGAAACAACAAAAGCAAAGACCAGTGCAAGCAACAGGATGTCAAATAAAACCCAGCCCCACTGAATATTAAAAGAAAC
>NZ_JBNBBE010000257.1:0-273 GCF_050031795.1 Stenotrophomonas sp. SrG | reverse complement strand
CCCCCCCCGGCACGGCCTGCGTCGTCTCCCACCTGGGGGTGCCCGCCCCCCGGGCCCGCCTGGGGGCGCCCCCCCGTGGCTCCGCCCGCCCCCCGGCCGGGCGCCCGCCCCCGCACACCCCCCCCCCCCCCCCCCCCGCCGCCCCGCCCCCCCCACCCCACGCCGCCCCCCACCAGGCCCCGCACCCCGCCGCCGCCGCCGACCCGAAGACCCACCCCCCGGGCCGCCCCGTGGCCGGGCCGGCGTGGGCGCCGCTGGACCCTGCCTGCGCCA
>NZ_JBNBBE010000256.1:0-273 GCF_050031795.1 Stenotrophomonas sp. SrG | reverse complement strand
CCCCCCCCCCCCCCCCCCCCCCCCCCCCCCCCCCCCCCCCCACCCAATTTAATGATCCGCCGCCCACCGAGATCTACACACGCTTGGACTCGTCGGCAGCGTCAGATGTGTATTAGCGACAGATCTGACACTTCACATCCGCCTGCTGGGCGGCGCTCAGCTGCAGCGCGCTGGGCGTCCGCGGTAAGGGCATCTCTCTCTAACCCTTCTCCGACCCCGCGAGACTGTCGAGAACATCGCTGGAGATGGGCGGGCGGCGTACGTTGCGCGGGG
>NZ_JBNBBE010000255.1:0-273 GCF_050031795.1 Stenotrophomonas sp. SrG | reverse complement strand
CAGGCGATCGCGCGGCAGGTGCAGGCCAAGGTGCGCGAGAACCCGCACGTGATCAACGGCACCCTGGACTGGAGCGAGCCGAGCAAGGTGGTGCGGCGGGTGATCGACCAGGATCGTGCGCGCGCGCTGGGCGTGAGCAGCGCGCAGGTGAGCCAGTGGCTGGGCACCTCGCTGTCGGGCATGAGCGTGAGCACGTACCTCGAAGGCAACCGCCTGATCGAGATGCTGCTGCGCGGGCCGGCGAACGAGCGGGTACGGCTGGACATGCTGGGC
>NZ_JBNBBE010000254.1:0-273 GCF_050031795.1 Stenotrophomonas sp. SrG | reverse complement strand
GCTTGAAGCGGCGGAAGTTGTTCGAGAAGTACAGCTCGCCTTCCGGGCTCTACCGCGCCACGGCCGCTCGCAGCAGCCGCACATGCTCGCGCTGCACGGCGAAATCCTCGGCGCGGGCGGAGTTGGAGAAGGTCGGCGGATCGCAGAAGATCACATCGAACCGAGGCCGCTCGGCTTCCAGCCAGGCCAGTGCATCGGCCTGGAACAGCTGGTGCTGGCTGCCGCCCTTGCCGTTAAGGGCCAGGTTGTCGGCGCACCACTGCAGGTAGGCAC
>NZ_JBNBBE010000253.1:0-273 GCF_050031795.1 Stenotrophomonas sp. SrG | reverse complement strand
ACCTTGGCCAGCTCGGTGATGCGCTTGGCGCTCAGGCGGCCGTCGTTGGCGGTGGCTTCGGCGCGGGCCAGCTGGGCGCGGGCACTGGTGGCGTCGGCGCGGTAGCTGGCGTCATCGACCTGGTACAGCGGCTGGCCGGCGTTGACCAGGCCGCCCGCGGTGAACAGCCGCTTGGCGACGATGCCACTGACCTGCGGGCGCACTTCGGCGACCAGGAAGGAATTGGTGCGGCCGGGCAGCTCGCGGGTGAGGCCGACCTGTTCGGCCTGCAGG
>NZ_JBNBBE010000252.1:0-273 GCF_050031795.1 Stenotrophomonas sp. SrG | reverse complement strand
CGGCGGTACCGATCCAGGAGTGCTGGTTACGACGGAAGTCCTGTGCAGACAGCCAAGTGCCGTCAGCGAACTCGATGATGTGGCTTCCGTTCTGGGAAGAGAGGAAGCCGTCCAGGACCAGTGCCTGGTAGGCACCGCCCACGAAGAACCCGATGATCAGGTCGTCACCTGTGATCTGGGTGCTCTGGATCATTGCGCGCGTCAAGCCGCCGCCTATGCGGATGATGTCACTGCCGGAGTCTGCAGCGCCGAGGTTCAGGATGCGGTCGTAGC
>NZ_JBNBBE010000251.1:0-273 GCF_050031795.1 Stenotrophomonas sp. SrG | reverse complement strand
GCTGCGAGCCGCGTGCATCGTAGCAATACTTGGAAGGCAACTGGCGTGGGCGCTGCGACCGGCCGTGCAGGATGTCGGCGGTGATCCGCGCGCGATCCGGCTGCAGGTCGGTCAACGCATCCAGGGCATCACTGAGAGTGCTCATGCGGCATCCTTGGCCAGACGCAGGCCGGCGAACTGCCAGCGCGCCGACGGTGCGAAGACATTGCGGTAGCTGGCACGGATGTGGTCGGCCGGGGTGGCGCAGCTGCCGCCACGCAGTACCCATTGGCC
>NZ_JBNBBE010000250.1:0-273 GCF_050031795.1 Stenotrophomonas sp. SrG | reverse complement strand
TTTGTTCGGGGGCGGCGTGGCGCGGGGCTCTCTACCGTCGGTGGCCGGGTATTGCCCCATAAACTGGCGCCACTACCGGTTGGGCGACCGGCACCGGCTGGCACCGGCACCGGCAGGCACCGGCACCGGATATGCGAACGGCGGGGGTTCCCCCGCCGTTCGTTGTTACATCGGCCGCATTATTTCAGGCCGCGGTTGACCAGCTGCGGTTCGACCGACGGGTCCTTGCCGCGGAATTCGCGGTACAGGTCCGCCAGTTCCACGCTGTTGCCG
>NZ_JBNBBE010000249.1:0-273 GCF_050031795.1 Stenotrophomonas sp. SrG | reverse complement strand
CGGCCAGCGTCGCCAACAATGAGACGTCGATGCCGGTGGGGACGAACGCAGCGCCGCCCTTGGGAATGAACCACCCCTTCTGGCCGACCAGCGCCCAGAACCGGCCCCGCGAATCGTTGAGCAGCCAGTGCGCGTGGCGCTCGGGCATGCCCATGGATGCGGGCGGTTTCTCCCAGCGCGTGCCGTTGAACCGGCGCAGGCCTTCGTCAACCGCTGCCCTGAGCACGCCGTTGCTGTCGTATGCAAACCCCGACACCACGCCCGGCGGCACCC
>NZ_JBNBBE010000248.1:0-273 GCF_050031795.1 Stenotrophomonas sp. SrG | reverse complement strand
CGTGCCGTCCCCGCTGTGGTCGTTGATCGCCCCGCGCGCCGGTGCCGGGCGGGCGCTCAGCGGGCCGCGCCCGCGCAGCGGGCGACCGTTGGGCAGCCCCACCACCTGCTGCATGCCCAGCCCGAAGGTGGTGCGCTGCACCCCGTCGCCCTGGGCATTGCGCGGGTTGCCATCGATGCGGTCATAGCTGCCGGTGGCGTAGCGTTGGCTCAGCGATACCGCAATGGCCGGGCGGGTGCCGTCTTCGTTCGGCGCCTGCAGCAGGTACTGCAC
>NZ_JBNBBE010000247.1:0-273 GCF_050031795.1 Stenotrophomonas sp. SrG | reverse complement strand
ATGCCGGAATTTGCGCCGTTGCAACACGACTCTCACGTCGAGTCGGCTAAGGTGCGTCCCTTTCCGGCACGAGAGGCCAACAGGCTGTGACGAACAAGCGCAGTCGCAAGGCGGTTTTCCCGGTGGCGGGGCTGGGCACCCGGTTCCTTCCCGCAACCAAGACGGTTCCCAAGGAACTGCTGCCGATCATCGACCGGCCGTTGATCCAGTACGCCGTCGATGAGGCGATCGTAGCAGGGTGGGACACCCTGATCTTTGTCACCAATCGTTACA
>NZ_JBNBBE010000246.1:0-274 GCF_050031795.1 Stenotrophomonas sp. SrG | reverse complement strand
TCAACTTTGAGAAGTTTGGTAAGGATGCTCGCAAATTGGCTGCAGAATTCACTCCTGAAGAATTGGCTATGTATATTTTGAGCTTGACCGTTCAAGATCCAGACAGTCTTCCAGACGTTGAAATTGCGCGTGAAAAACCATTGCCATTTAAACCATCTGGTGGTGGCTTTGGTGGAAAAGGCAAAGGTGGCCGTGGACATGGCCGTCGTGGAGACCAACGCCGTGACCGAAATCGCAGAGATGACCGTGAAGGTGGACGCCGTGATTTCAAACA
>NZ_JBNBBE010000245.1:0-274 GCF_050031795.1 Stenotrophomonas sp. SrG | reverse complement strand
CTGACCGCGATGGGGGTGCAGCTTTCCATTGATGATTTCGGCTCGGGCTATTCGAGCCTGCTGGACCTCAAGCGCATGCCGGCGACCGAACTGAAGCTCGACCGCGCGTTCGTGCGCGACCTGGAAGACCACGCGGAAGATGCGGCGATCGTGTCCTCGACCGTGGCGCTGGGGCGTTCGCTGCAGCAGCAGATCGTGGCCGAGGGCGTGGAAACCGCCGGGCAGCGGGACTACCTCAACGAACTCGGCTGCGACCTGCTGCAGGGGTACCACC
>NZ_JBNBBE010000244.1:0-274 GCF_050031795.1 Stenotrophomonas sp. SrG | reverse complement strand
CGCCCGACGCGGTGGCCGCGCCTACCTCGTTGTCCACGTACTGGCCGGCACCGATGATCGGGCTGTCAGCCACCCGACCATGCAGCTTCCACGCCATGCCGCTGGTGGTGCAGGCGCCGGCCAGCTGGCCCTGGATGTCCATGGCGAGGATGCCAAGCGTGTCGTGGTTGCTGCTGTCGCCTGGCCGCGTGCGCCGTTCGGGGTTGATCTCGGGGGTGTACTGCGCGGTCTTCCACGACTCCCGCCCGGCTTGTGCCGCAGCGGGAGTGAGCGG
>NZ_JBNBBE010000243.1:0-274 GCF_050031795.1 Stenotrophomonas sp. SrG | reverse complement strand
AGCGTTACAAGGCCAGCAACGTACGCCTGGCACGCAAGGTCGATGCCGCCACCCGCGACCTCAACGCGCAGACCGCCAGCCTGCAGGCGTTGAACGAAGAGAAGACCCAGCTGGCCGCGCGTTTGGCAGTGCAGGCCGACCAGTTCGAGCGGCAGGCGCGCGAGGATGCGCTGACCGGGCTGCCCAACCGCCGCGCGTTCGACGAAGCGCAGGCGCGCGACTTCGCCCGCTCGCAACGCAGCGGCCACCCGCTGTGCCTGGTGGTGCTGGACAT
>NZ_JBNBBE010000242.1:0-274 GCF_050031795.1 Stenotrophomonas sp. SrG | reverse complement strand
TGATGCGGGTCTATCCCGACGGCCGCGGCGTGAGCGGCATCCTGGCCGCCGTCCAGCTGGTGCTCCAGCCGCGCCTGTACTCGACCTTCCTGCTGTGGCTGCTGTCGGAGCGGTTCGAGACGCTGCCGGAGGTGGGTGACCTGGACAAGCCCAAGCTGGTCTTCATCTTCGACGAGGCGCCCCTGCTGTTCGACGACGCGCCGGCTGCGCTGGTGCAGCGCATCGAGCAGGTGGTGAGGCTGATCCGCTCCAGGGGCGTGGGCGTGGACTTCTG
>NZ_JBNBBE010000241.1:0-274 GCF_050031795.1 Stenotrophomonas sp. SrG | reverse complement strand
AACCGATCCCGGCCACCAGCACCAGGCCCAGCCCCGACACCAGCAACGGCGTCCGGGCGCCCGGCCAGAAGACCGCCGCCGCGGCCAGCGCCAGCAGCAGGGTCACCACGATGGCAATGCCGCCCCCGCGCGGGGTCGCCACGACAGGGCTGCGGCGTTCCCCGGGCTGGTCGAACAGCTTGCGCCGCAGCGCGTACCGGGGGGCGCACCACGTGAGCACCGCCGCCACCGCCAGTACGGCTGGCAGCCCCATCCACCACGCCGCCGGCATGGA
>NZ_JBNBBE010000240.1:0-274 GCF_050031795.1 Stenotrophomonas sp. SrG | reverse complement strand
CCGCCACCGCGACGGGCAGGAACTGACCGATGGGGGAGGGCGTTGCCATGCGCACCCTGGAAGGCCTGCAGCCCGATGCGCTGCCGCTGGCGGCGCGGGTGGCCGCCGGCGAGCCAGTGGTGCTGCGCGGCATCGCGCGCGACTGGGCACTGGTGCAGGCCGGCTTACGGGCCCCCCAGGAGGCGTTGGCCTACCTTCGCGGTTTCGATGCCGGGCGGCCGGTGCAGTACTCCTTCGGCGGCCCCGAGATCGAAGGGCGCCCGTTCTACAACGA
>NZ_JBNBBE010000239.1:0-275 GCF_050031795.1 Stenotrophomonas sp. SrG | reverse complement strand
GGCCAGGTCCGGGCTCAGGGTCAGCGCACTGAGCTGGAGGTCCCAACCGCCGTCCGCACAGGCCTGTACCGAATGAGCGTCTTGCTGGCTGCCCAGGCTCTGTTCCCAGGACGTGCCGGCACCCAGTTCACGGCGGGTATCCTCATCGTAGTCGGCGTAGCTGGCGCCGCCGTTGATCCAGGCCTGCTCGCCACGGAAGCCGGCGTACAGGCCGCCGGGCACCGCGTCGACCTCGGTGATCGCGGAGCGGTCGCGGATCTGCGGGCGCAGCGAGT
>NZ_JBNBBE010000238.1:0-275 GCF_050031795.1 Stenotrophomonas sp. SrG | reverse complement strand
CATGTCTTCTGTCGCCGCTTCACCCGATGCCGCTGCATCGCCTGCCTCCTCCGCGCCGCTGCGCGCGGCCACCACGACGGTCGTGCACAAGTTCGGCGGCACCTCCGTGGCCGACGCCGACCGCTACCGCCACGTGGCCCAGCTGCTGCGGGCCCGTGACGAAGCGGTGCAGGTCACCGTGGTATCGGCGATGAAGGGCGTGCCCGACGCGCTGATCGCGCTGGCCGGTGCCGCTTCCGACAACGCGCCGCAGTGGCGCGACGACTGGCATGCAC
>NZ_JBNBBE010000237.1:0-275 GCF_050031795.1 Stenotrophomonas sp. SrG | reverse complement strand
TCATTGAGGCTGCCGGTCACCGGATCCTCCGGCGCGGCCTCGCCGGCAATGAACGCGCGCGATTCAATATCTGCATCCACCGCGTCGCCTTCGCCACACGCGGCGAACACGCCCAGCATCAGCCCATCCAACGCCGCGGAATCGGGGCGCACCGCCAACACGGCCGCACGGCTGCGCAATCGCAACGCCAACCACCGCGGGCCGTGGTCCACCCATTGCGCATCGCCCAGTGCATCCGCGGCCACCCCCAATCCCGCCCGCACCAGCTCGCGCAA
>NZ_JBNBBE010000236.1:0-275 GCF_050031795.1 Stenotrophomonas sp. SrG | reverse complement strand
CGGAACAGCGCGCCACCGGGCAGGTGGATCAGCTGGCTGGATCCGCAGGAGGAGGTCGTACCGCATTTGCAGTCCACGGTCAGCGACAGGATCCGCTCGACACTGCCGGACGCGGCGTAGTTGGCTTCGAAGGAGCGGCCAACGAAGGAGGGGGCGTCGGGCATCGTCGGTCCGGGTGGGGTGGGGTTGGAACGAGCATCCATGGACGGCCGTGTCGGCCTCGTGCAGCACCCGGATTCGATCTGTGTATACTATCCCCCAGTATAGTTCTCTGG
>NZ_JBNBBE010000235.1:0-275 GCF_050031795.1 Stenotrophomonas sp. SrG | reverse complement strand
CCACGCGGAGAGCGCGGGCTGTTCGGTTTGCCCGGCGCGGTGCGAGGACGGGCTCCAAGGTCAAAAGCATCGCGCGAGCCCGGACATTCTGGTTGCCGCTCAGCCCCGCATGGCGTGGCTCTACGGCGAAACAATTCGATCGACCTGACGCCATCTGCCTTTGACTTCCTGGCCGCTGACGCATGCCTGTCTGGGGGTGCGGGGTGGAGGGGGTAGCGGGGCTTTGAGCAGCATGGATGCTGCGATAAGCCCCATGGATGGGTTCACGCGTGCCA
>NZ_JBNBBE010000234.1:0-275 GCF_050031795.1 Stenotrophomonas sp. SrG | reverse complement strand
CGCCAGTGCCGCGCGCACCAGCGCCACGGTTTCATCGAACAGGCGGTGATGATCCCAGCCCACACGGGACCACTCGAGCATGGTGAACTCGGGATTGTGGCGCCCCCCCGCTTCGCCGTTGCGCGGGTCTTCCAGCAGTGCGGCCAGGGCGCGCCGCACGCGCGCTTCGTCGAAGTCCCGCTGGTCTTCGGCGTAAAACTCGCGCATCAAGCCGACCACCAGTTCGGTGTCGGCGACGGTGGCGAGGGGGACGTCGCGCGGGGACGACTGCATGA
>NZ_JBNBBE010000233.1:0-275 GCF_050031795.1 Stenotrophomonas sp. SrG | reverse complement strand
CCGAATCGTCGGTGTCCACCCGTACCGCACGGTCCCAGCCGAGCAGTTGATCTAGCTGTTCGAGTAGTGCGCGCTGGATCGAGTCCGTGCCCTTCCGCCCCCGTTTGGGCACGTCAAGAACGCGGGCCAACTTTGATCCGTGGCCGGCAGGGGCCGCCCCGGCATCCAGCAGACGTGCGGTCACCCTGTCGAACAGCGTGGAGTCGCCGAACTCCGACAGCTCCAGCTCCCATTCACGCCAGCTCTGTTCAGAGTCTTCCTCGGCACCCATGAGC
>NZ_JBNBBE010000232.1:0-275 GCF_050031795.1 Stenotrophomonas sp. SrG | reverse complement strand
CTGCTGGCCGATACGGCGCGGGGAGGAGTGCCGCCGTCGCTGGCGCGGGAGGGCGGGTTCCAGTCGGCGCTGGGGGCCGGTCCGGAGCGGTTGGACCGGCGGATGCTGTCGGGCGAGGTGCCGGTGCAGGGCGGGCCGCGGCTGGCGTCGGTGGCGCTGCGGCTGGGTTTTGCGGCGGATGATTTCGGGTATGCGATCGAGCTGGGCTACCCGGTGGCCGATTCGCATTCGATGTTCAACCTGGACCCGCAGATCAAGTGCGAGAGCATCTGGGA
>NZ_JBNBBE010000231.1:0-275 GCF_050031795.1 Stenotrophomonas sp. SrG | reverse complement strand
ACCCCGATCTACGCCGCGCTGGAAACGAAGGAGCACCTGCCGGCCGGTTATGTGCAGGATGTCGACCGCGTGTTCCAGAAGGGCACCGGCGAGGGCTGGGCGGTAGGCGGCGACGTGTGATCGTAGCGCCGGGCCCTGCCCGGCTGCGTTCACCGCGGTCGCTGGGCCACGCGCACCGGTCGCTGGTTGAGTCGCTTGAGGACGGCGTGGGCGCGGTAAGTCCTGCCCCACTTCTTCTCATTGCCCTTCGACAGGATGCCGGCTTCCTCGAGCGC
>NZ_JBNBBE010000230.1:0-275 GCF_050031795.1 Stenotrophomonas sp. SrG | reverse complement strand
TCCTCGCACAGCGCGTACTCGCGCCAGTAGCGGTCGGTGTTCTGGTAGATCCGCTCGAACACCGGATGCAGCGCCTCGTCGGCCACGTGCGGCTGCCGCCAGTCGCGATCCAGGTAGCCGGCCGGAATGGCGTGGCCGAAGCGGGCCAGGTCGCGCAGGAATTCCTCGTACAGGCTGGGCGCGTCCAGCACCTGCTGCAGCTGCGCCTGGCCTTCCGGGTCGTGCGCGAACACCTGCAGCATCTGCGCGGGCTTGTTGCCCAGCAGGAACTCGAT
>NZ_JBNBBE010000229.1:0-276 GCF_050031795.1 Stenotrophomonas sp. SrG | reverse complement strand
ACCCGCAACGATGGCGGCGGCAGCCAGGTGGTCAACAACTATACTTACAACAAGCGACGCCTGTTAACCAGCGAGGCCATTGTACAGACCGGATGTCCCAGCCAATCCGTAGGGTATTTCTACGACTCCAATGCGTCGCTGGCCGCAATTCCATATCCCAGCGGGCTGACACTGGACTACGGGCCGAACGCCTTGGGCCAACCTACCCCTGTCGGTGCTATCGCCACGGCGGTCACTTACCACCCACATGGGGGAGTAAAGCGAGTCGTGTACGGC
>NZ_JBNBBE010000228.1:0-276 GCF_050031795.1 Stenotrophomonas sp. SrG | reverse complement strand
GTCTCATAGCCGGTAGCCAATGAGCCTGCACCCCAAACTCCATGCCATCACCGAGCGCATCGGCCAGCGCAGTGCCGCGTCGCGCGCTGCGTACCTGGCGGGCATCGACGCCGCGCTGCGCGACGGTCCGGTCCGTTCGCGCCGGAGCTGCGGCAACCTGGCCCACGGCTTTGCGGCCTGTGGCCCGACCGACAAGAGCCGCCTGCGCGGCGGGGACACGCCGCCCCAGGGCATCACCACTGCCCACAACGACATGCTGTCGGCGCACCAGCCGTA
>NZ_JBNBBE010000227.1:0-276 GCF_050031795.1 Stenotrophomonas sp. SrG | reverse complement strand
CGGTCAGCTGCTTTGCCGCCGCCGAGGGATCCTCATGGTATTAGGCGGCGGCAACGATCAGCTCGCTGACCAGCACCGAGGGCTCGCGAACGCTTCCCTCGCGGGGATCGGCGCCCCTATAGCTCAGGTAGAACACATCCTGCGCGGAGGCGAACAGCTGCAGGCACAGGAAACGGTCGTCCTCGCGCAGCGAGCGGTCGCCGTGGCGGCGCTTGTCGGTACACAGTTCGGCAGTGAGCTGGTTGAGCCCGGCGGCCGGGGCGCGTCGCGGGAAAT
>NZ_JBNBBE010000226.1:0-276 GCF_050031795.1 Stenotrophomonas sp. SrG | reverse complement strand
CCCCCCCAGAACGGCCCCCCCTCCACCCGCCCCGGCTCCCCCGCCGCGCCCCGCCCCCCCCGCGCCCGCCGACCGTGTTCGAACGTCCGGTTGTGGCATGACCGTTGGCGCAAATAACGCGTTTCGTTCGGAGGTGATGCCTTCGTCGCGCCGATCACCGTTATCGGCGGTCGATAGGGATGCGACCCGACCAATGCGTCGCCGAACGTGATCGACCAGCCCGCAATGCACCGGGAGAGTCGCATCCCAAGAGACAGCCGACGGTGTTTCAACGTT
>NZ_JBNBBE010000225.1:0-276 GCF_050031795.1 Stenotrophomonas sp. SrG | reverse complement strand
TAGTTGAAGATCAGGCGCTGGCGGTCGCTGATGCGGAACAGGCCGTCAATGCGCGGCTCCCATTCCTAGCCGCCCAGGCCGAAGTCCTCGGAGAAGCCCACATCCTGGCCGAGCACCGTGGTGTTGCCCCGGATGGGGTTGTCCGAGTCGATGTTCATCGCACCCAGGCGCAGGGCGAAGCGGTCGTCGCCGTCGGCTGCGCTCGCGGACGTGGCGTGGGTGAGGGCGGCCATGGCCAGCGGCAGGGCGAGCAGGGGAAGCAGGCGCAAAGTTCTA
>NZ_JBNBBE010000224.1:0-277 GCF_050031795.1 Stenotrophomonas sp. SrG | reverse complement strand
TTGGGGCCCTTCCCGGGGTGTGGGGCGTGCGCGCGCGTTTGTGGTGGGGGTTAGTCGGCCGGCGGCGTTGCACCCCGCCCAATACCTTTTCTTTTTAAGGGGGGGGGGGGCTCGGCGCCCGCGCGGGCGCCCCCGGCCCGGCCGCCCCGCATGTCCCCCGCCCGTTCACCGCCCAGGCGGCCCCCCCGCTCGTCCCCGCCGGCCTGCCCCGCCGGTCCAGCCGCTGGTCCCGCTCCGCGGCGGCCTCCCGGCCAGCCCCAACGACACGGACTCGGCA
>NZ_JBNBBE010000223.1:0-277 GCF_050031795.1 Stenotrophomonas sp. SrG | reverse complement strand
CCCCCCACGCCCAGCGCCGCCCCCCCGCCCCCCCGACCACGGACGCCCTCGGCCCCATACCCGCCGCCCGCCCCATCGGCACGTCCCTGCCCCTCCACACCCTCGCACCGGCGGACTACCGCCACAGGGCCCTCCTCCACCACCCTCCCCGACCTCCAGTTCCCCGCGGCCGACATCCCTCCCTCCATCCCAGTCGCACTGGTCGCCGCCCACCCGCTGCTTCAGCACCCCAATCACGTTGCCTCCGCGCTCCATGCCGCTGCTCTTTCGTCCAACA
>NZ_JBNBBE010000222.1:0-277 GCF_050031795.1 Stenotrophomonas sp. SrG | reverse complement strand
AGGCCAAGCCCGCGTTCGCCAATGGTGAGGTCTACATGGAGAAGTTCCTGGACAATCCGCGCCACGTGGAAATCCAAGTGCTGGCCGATGGCCAGGGCAACGCCATCCACCTCGGGGAGCGCGACTGCTCCATGCAGCGCCGCCACCTGAAGGTGGTGGAAGAAGCGCCGGCACCGGGCATCAGCGCCGAACAGCGCGAAGAGATCGGCACGGGCTGCACCGTCGCGTGCGTGCGCCTCGGTGACCGCGGCGCGGGCACCTTCGAGTTCCGCTACGA
>NZ_JBNBBE010000221.1:0-277 GCF_050031795.1 Stenotrophomonas sp. SrG | reverse complement strand
GCTGGGGTCCGCGCGACCTGGACCGCGACGTGGAAGCGGTGATCGACGCCGATGACGCGCACGCCCGCCATTCGGCCATCGGCCAACTGCAGTCCGCCGGCGGCAGCCTGCACGAGGACGTGCCCTCGCTGGTGGAAGCCACCGAGCTCAACGCCCTGCGGCGCTGGTTCGCGGTGCTGTTCTGGTTCCTGCTGCTGGGCCCGGTAGGCGCGCTGGCGTACCGCCTGCACGCGCTGCTGGCCGTGGGGCCGAAGCGCTCGTTGGCCGACGTGGAGAA
>NZ_JBNBBE010000220.1:0-277 GCF_050031795.1 Stenotrophomonas sp. SrG | reverse complement strand
CGATCCGGAACTGCGGGAGGTGGAGGACGACAGCCACCGCCACGCCGGGCATGCGGGCGCGCGCGAGGGGCGCGGGCACTTCAATGTCCACGGGGTCAGCGCGGCCTTCGAAGGCAAGCTGCCGCTTGCGCGCCATCGCGCGGTCTACACCGCCTTGGGCACCCTGATGGAGACCGATATCCACGCGTTGTCCATTCGTGCCGACGCGCCGTCAAAAAAGGGCTGAAACCCTTGTCCTGCCTTGTCCCGGTGAGTCCCGGGGCGACCTCGCCAAGAC
>NZ_JBNBBE010000219.1:0-277 GCF_050031795.1 Stenotrophomonas sp. SrG | reverse complement strand
TAGGCATCCTCGTCCGGTGCCTGGAGCCGCGCGCGGTGCGCCGCACTCAAGCCCCAGCGCGCCCCGGCGGCCTGCAGCCAGTCGTGCAGGCGGTCGCACGCGGCCGCATCCAGCCCGGCCGCTTCGGCCAGCGGCGCGCTCGCCAGCAGGTCCAGCACTTCACTGAGGCCAAAGCGCGACACCGGCAATCCCAGCAGGTGCACGAACACATCGGCAAGTGGTTCGCCGGACAGCGGACTGGTATCGGCCAGGGCGTAGGGAATGTGGTCTTCGCCAA
>NZ_JBNBBE010000218.1:0-277 GCF_050031795.1 Stenotrophomonas sp. SrG | reverse complement strand
GCTGATCATCTTCCTCATCACGGCGCCCCTGATGTCCCATAAGGGCAAGGTCGACCTGCCTGAGGCCAACCTGGTGCAGAAGCCGGAAGATGCGGCTGATCGCAAGGGCCCCATCACCCGGGCGGTGAAGGAAGACGGCTCGATTTACTGGAACGACGAAGAGATCGACAAGCAGACTCACGAGTCCCGCCTGGCGACCGCCGCCCAGCAGACCCCCCAGCCCCCGCTCAATCTGCGTGGTGACCGCTCCACCAAGCTGCGCGTCATCAACGAGAGG
>NZ_JBNBBE010000217.1:0-277 GCF_050031795.1 Stenotrophomonas sp. SrG | reverse complement strand
CTGGGGCCGGCCTTCGGCGACGTCGACGTCAGCAAGCTGACCGTCGTGCGCCACACCGCCGAGATCAACGCCGCCGACCTCGACCAGATGATCACCAACCTGCGCGAACAGCGCCGCAGCTGGAGCCCGGTGGACCGTGGCGCCCCGGAGGGCGACCTGGTGGCGCTGGAAACGTGGTCGCAGGCCGGCGATGAGCGCCTGCCGGCCGCAGGCACCGAAAAGGGCAGCGGGGGGGTGGGCCAGGGCAGGATGTTCGAGCCGATCGAACAGGGCCTGG
>NZ_JBNBBE010000216.1:0-277 GCF_050031795.1 Stenotrophomonas sp. SrG | reverse complement strand
ACCGCGCTGGCTACGCACCGCCCGGCCGCGTTGCCGCCGTTGAACGTGCTGGTGCAGGTCAATCTCGACGATGACGGCAGCAAGCACGGCTGCACGCCCGACGCCGTGCCGGCGCTGGCCGCCGCCATCGCCGCCGAACCCCGCCTTTGCCTGCGCGGGCTGATGGCCATCCCGGCGCCGTGGCCGGACGCGGCTCGACGCGCCCAGGCCATTGAACGCATGCACGCGCTGTTTGCCGAGCTGGCCACCCGCTACCCGCAGGCCGACACCCTCTCCA
>NZ_JBNBBE010000215.1:0-278 GCF_050031795.1 Stenotrophomonas sp. SrG | reverse complement strand
CCGCGCAGAGGCAGCGGCGCCACCCCTGCCTCACCCAGAGCCCCCCCCCGGCCCACGCGCGGCGGTGGACCGCGCACGCCGCCCGCCCGCAGCCCGTCCACCCCCCCCTCCCCGCCCCGGCCGCCGCCCGCCCCCCCCACATCACCCTCCCCCCCCCCCCCAGCCCCCCCCCGCCCCCCCCGCGCCCCCCCCCGCTCGGGGTCCCCCCCCCCCCGGCCCCCGGCCAGCCCCCCCCGCTCGGCCCGCGCAGCCTCCCCCGCAGCGCCGCGGCCAGCGGG
>NZ_JBNBBE010000214.1:0-278 GCF_050031795.1 Stenotrophomonas sp. SrG | reverse complement strand
TTGTTTTGTTGGGGTGTGTGGCGGGTGCTTCCAGTTTTGGCGTTGTGTTCTTGTTTCTCGGTCTTTGACCGGGTGTTGGTCGGCGCTCCGTTACCTTCCTTGCCCGCCCGCCGCCCCCCCCCCTCCCCCCCCCCCCCCGCCCCCGCCCCCCCCGGCGCCGCCGCCCCAGCCGCCCCCCCCCCCCCCGCACCCGCCGGCGCACCACGCGCCCCCCGATGCCGCGGCACTGCCGCTGGCCGGGCCCCCCCCCGACCCGGAGGCGCCCACCCCGCATCCCG
>NZ_JBNBBE010000213.1:0-278 GCF_050031795.1 Stenotrophomonas sp. SrG | reverse complement strand
TATCGCCGCGCAGCTGGCGCCGGGCGATGATCTGGTGGGATTCGCCGCGCTTTCCCACGAGCTGGGCAAGGCACTGACTCCGCAGGCGGAATGGCCGCGCCATGTGATGCATGAGCAGCGCGGGCTGTAACCGCTGCGTGCGCTGTGTGATCGCTTGAAGGTTCCGCTGGATCACAGTCAGCTGGCCGAGGCGGTGTGCCGCGACCTTCTCAACGTGCACCGCATCGACGAATTTCGCGATGGCACGGTGCTGGAGCTGCTGGGCCGTTGCGATGGGT
>NZ_JBNBBE010000212.1:0-278 GCF_050031795.1 Stenotrophomonas sp. SrG | reverse complement strand
GGCGATTCGCTCGGCATGATGCGCCGCATCGTGACCGGCAACGCCTCGCTGCAGAACGTTGCCGGCCCGGTCACCATCGCCCGGGTAGCCAACCAGACCGCCCAGCGCGGCCTTGATTGGTTCCTCAGGTTCCTGGCCGTACTCTCGCTCAGCCTGTGCATCATCAACCTGTGGCCCATCCCCATCTTGGACGGCGGGCACCTGCTGTATTACCTTATCGAGTTGGTCAAGGGCAGTCCGCTCAGCGAGCGTGCCATGGCGGCGGGCCAGTACATCGG
>NZ_JBNBBE010000211.1:0-278 GCF_050031795.1 Stenotrophomonas sp. SrG | reverse complement strand
CGGCGGCATCAGGCTCGGCGAAAGCCCGTACAGCATTGGAACGTCACGCCACAGGGTGCGCCGAGCCGGCAGGCCCATCGCCCGCCGCGCTTCGTTGATGGGGCGACGGAAGGTGCGCCACACGGCATCGTTGACCAGCCCGTAGCGGAGCTTGTTGAGCACACCGGGGAGGCGCAGCCGTGGCAGGAAGGGCGAGGCGAAGGCGCGCGTGGGCGTAAGTGGAATCATGCCGGTTCCGATCACCGGTATGCCGTGGTGCTCGGCCACCGTCATGCCCA
>NZ_JBNBBE010000210.1:0-278 GCF_050031795.1 Stenotrophomonas sp. SrG | reverse complement strand
CCAGGATGCGCTGCCGTTGCTGCGCCAGTTCATCGACACCGAACTCAACACCGCCAACGACACCCCGCTGATCGACGCCGATGGCGAGCGCATCCTGCACGGCGGCCACTTCTACGGTGGCCACAACGCCTTCGCCATGGATGCGCTGAAGAACACCATCGCCACCCTGGCCGATCTGCTCGACCGCCAGCTGGCGCTGGTGGTGGACGCGCGCTTCAACCACGGCCTGCCGGCCTACCTGTCGGCCTCCACCGGTGAGCGTGCGGCGATCAACCACG
>NZ_JBNBBE010000209.1:0-278 GCF_050031795.1 Stenotrophomonas sp. SrG | reverse complement strand
CCCTACTTCCGCTTCCTGCAGGGCGTTCCGTCCCGGCAGTGGGCGCATACCGCGCTGATCCAGCAAATGCTGGCTACGTTGGAGCCGGTGCGTGGGCGCATGGCGATCGTGGTGCCGCATGGCGTGCTGTTCCGCGCTGGCGAGGAAGCGCGCATCCGGCAGTGCTGGTTGGACGCGAACCTGGTGGACATGGTGATCGGCCTGCCTGCCCGGCTGTTCGCCGGTGCGTCAGTTGCGACCGCCTTGCTGGTGTGGCGCAAGGTGCGCCAGCATGACGA
>NZ_JBNBBE010000208.1:0-279 GCF_050031795.1 Stenotrophomonas sp. SrG | reverse complement strand
CCAGCCGCCCCCCCAGCCCCGCTGCAGCGCGCGGCCCCCCCGCCGCGCTCGCAGAGCCCCCCCCCGCCCAGGACCCTCGCCGCGCTGCGGACGCCGCCCCCCGGGCCGGCGACGTCGCCCACGGTGGCCACCACCGGCGCCCAGGCGGCGGCGCCCAACGAGCAGTTCCACGAAGCGCTTCCCGAACTGAAGGCCACCCCGACCAACACCAACCACCCCCCCGCGTGCCTGACCAAGGCCGACACCAAGCACGAACTCCAAACCTACATCGTCGTGTCA
>NZ_JBNBBE010000207.1:0-279 GCF_050031795.1 Stenotrophomonas sp. SrG | reverse complement strand
TCTTTTTTGTTTTTACGAGCCGGGGTCTTGACGGTGATAAAGTTTTTCGCCCCGCGGGGGGCGCCCGGGGGGGGTGGTTTGCGCCGGGGGGGGGGGGGGGGGGGGGGGGGTTTGGGGGGAGTTTAAAAAACGTGTTTTTTTTCAACACCCCCCCTGGGCGGGTTTCTGGGGGTGCCCCCCACCCCCCCCCCCGCCGGCCCAGCTCCGGCCAAGCGACGGCAAGGGGCTGGTCGCCCAGACGCATTACGCTGCCGGGCCGGGCCGGGCACTACAGGAGTG
>NZ_JBNBBE010000206.1:0-279 GCF_050031795.1 Stenotrophomonas sp. SrG | reverse complement strand
TTCCTCGTCGGCAGGGCCCGCCAGGGCCGGGTCGGGAGCGGGGTGGGGGCAGGGGCGGCTGGCGGCGGGGGGCCGGCCGGGGGGGCCGGCGGGGGGGGGGCGGTGCTGCGGGGGCGGGGGGGGCGCGGCGCGGGGGGCGGGGGGGGGGGGGTGCCGGGGGGGGGGGGCGGGGGGCCGGGGGTGGGGGGGGCAGTGGTGGGGTGGGCATGGGGGTACCGGCCGCTTTTTTTGTCCGGGCCGCTGGCCGCCACCGCTTCAATAGCGCTTGATGCCCGGCAA
>NZ_JBNBBE010000205.1:0-279 GCF_050031795.1 Stenotrophomonas sp. SrG | reverse complement strand
ATCACGCCGTCCTCCCACACCCGCGCGCGGGCGTAGTCGGGGTGGCCCTGCTGCTCGAACTGGTCGCGGATTGGCGTCTTGAAGGTGTCTTCGTCCGGCGCCGACCACTGCCCGCCCTTGGCTTCAATGCCATCACGCTTCACCGTGGCCAGTTCGCTGGCCGCCTGCTCGCCGCCCATCACGCCGATGCGCGCGTTCGGCCACATCCACAGGTAGTTGGGCGCGTAGGCGCGGCCGCACATGCCGTAGTTGCCGGCGCCGAACGAACCGCCGATCACC
>NZ_JBNBBE010000204.1:0-279 GCF_050031795.1 Stenotrophomonas sp. SrG | reverse complement strand
CAGTTTCTGGATGATGTTTGCCACGTCCTCGCCCACGGAACCGGCTTCGGTCAGCGTGGTGGCGTCGGCCATGGTGAACGGCACGTTGAGCAGGCGGGCCAGGGGTTCGGCCAGCAGGGTCTTGCCCGAACCGGTCGGACCGACCAGCAGGATGTTGGACTTGGCCAGTTCGACGTCGTCGTTCTTCTGGCGGCTCTCGATGCGCTTGTAATGGTGGTACACGGCCACGGCCAGCGTGCGCTTGGCCCGGTTCTGGCCAATCACGTACTGATCCAGGAC
>NZ_JBNBBE010000203.1:0-279 GCF_050031795.1 Stenotrophomonas sp. SrG | reverse complement strand
AGAACCGCACGGACCTGGCCGACATTCCGGCCAACGTCACCCGCGACCTGAAGATCATCCCGGTGAAGTGGATTGAAGAGGTGCTGGACCTGGCCCTGGAAACGCCGCTGACCGCGCCCACGCCGAAGAAGGATGGGCAACGCGTCACAGTGCGGGGCAAGAGCAAGACACCATCCACAACGCGCGTCTAGCACTGACGCGCGCATGGGAAATGCCCGAAACCCGCGGCGTTAGTGGCTTTTCAGCTTGCGCGGGTAGGGGTGCGCTGGTATATTAGCA
>NZ_JBNBBE010000202.1:0-280 GCF_050031795.1 Stenotrophomonas sp. SrG | reverse complement strand
CCGGGCCGCTGCGTCCCCCGGTGGCCCGCCGCACCCGCAGCCCCCGGTACCCCCCGGGCCCCCCCCGGCCCGACCCCCCCGCCCCGCCGCCCCCCCCCCCCGCACCCCCCCGCCCCGCCCCGGGCCCCCCGCCCCCCACCCCCCCCCCCCCCGCCCCCCCCCCCCACAGCCCCCCGCACACCACCCCCCCCACCGCCCCCCCGCTCCCCGCGCCGCACTGGGCCACCGTCGCCGCGCCCACGCCCCCCACCCGCGCCCCGGCCGCGCCGCCGTACCCCAA
>NZ_JBNBBE010000201.1:0-280 GCF_050031795.1 Stenotrophomonas sp. SrG | reverse complement strand
TCGTGGCACCAAACACGTTGCTGTGGCCGTGCACGGCATCGGTGCCCCAGATCACCGTCACCGGGGTGCGTGCGTCAGTGGCCAGCGAGGCGGCGAGATAGGCATCGGCCAGCTTCACCCAGACGGCCACGCTGGCGTGCTTGTCCATGCCCGGCCACGAGCCACCGCCATTGAGCACCGAGCCGCTGTAGTAGGTACGCACCTGCTCCGGGGTGATCTGCTTGATCTCCGGCTGGGTCCTCTGCCCGACCTTCTGGGCCAGGGTCAGCTGCGCACGGAT
>NZ_JBNBBE010000200.1:0-280 GCF_050031795.1 Stenotrophomonas sp. SrG | reverse complement strand
GCTCGGCAGCGACCATGTGGACGACACCGTGGACACACTGCAGCGGGTGGCGCGTGACACGAGCCCGAGCCTGGGCAGCCCGCTGCTGCTGGGCGCCGCGTCCACCAGCACTGGCGAAGCCACTACCGCGGTTTTCCTTCGGGCTGACCAGGCATTGAGCGCCGCTAAAGACGCGCTACGCGCCTGAGGAAAGACCACGGTCGTGGAGCCAGGCCCTTCCTGGCTTCGCGGTGCCGGAACGGAAAGCTGGCACGCAAGGCGTGTCACTAAGCGGTTTAGT
>NZ_JBNBBE010000199.1:0-280 GCF_050031795.1 Stenotrophomonas sp. SrG | reverse complement strand
TGATGCTTTACCACCGCATGCCCTTCGATGAAGTGATGGAAGACGGCGTGCTGGTGCAGCGCCCTCCGCGCTCGCCCAACGGCATCATTCCCTCGCTGCTGAGCTTCTTCCAGGGCGGCCAGACCGGTTCTTGGGTGGCCTGGGGCATCGACGACCCCAAGCGCGGCCCGTTCCAGACCCATATGGCGGTGGACGCCGAGCGCTACCACACGCTTACGGCCGCGCGCGTGCCGCTGACCCGGCAGGAAGTGGACATCTTCTACAAGCGCTTCTCCAAGGA
>NZ_JBNBBE010000198.1:0-280 GCF_050031795.1 Stenotrophomonas sp. SrG | reverse complement strand
GGTCCGTTCCGAAGGCCGGGCCAACGCCTCGGACGTACTTGCCGTACATGTTGTCTGTGGGCCGCGCGAGGCCGGCCACCTAGATGGCCCTGCGCGATGCGTGGAACGCCTGCTCGGCGAACGGAGGCTGGGCATGCGCGCCGACCTGCTGCACGCGGCGGACACGTTGGACGCAGCCGACCTGGACCAGGTCAGGCACACCACCACCGGGTACCTCGCCCAGCGCGCGCCTGGCGACCAGACGCTGCTGGAGTACCTGGCCCGGCCCCTGCTGCAGCAG
>NZ_JBNBBE010000197.1:0-280 GCF_050031795.1 Stenotrophomonas sp. SrG | reverse complement strand
CGGTCGATGTCGCGGCGCAGCGTGCGCGGATGCACGCCGATATCCGCGGCCAGTGTGTTGCCCGGCCAAAGCGGCCGGGATTGCAGCAGCGAGAGCAGGCGCAGCAGTCGAGCGGAGGTGGGCAGCATGGGCGGCAGCATCGCGCCTGTCGAGGACAGGATCTGTCCGCAATGGTGGCTAGCCTGTGGCCACGGTGCCAGGCCCCCGGGCGGCGCACCTTTCCACACCGCCAACCCACAAGGAGTTCCACATGTCCGTCGTCTTCTAGTGGCATCCCATG
>NZ_JBNBBE010000196.1:0-280 GCF_050031795.1 Stenotrophomonas sp. SrG | reverse complement strand
TGAGTGCCAGCTCGCGCCAGGTCTTAGTTACCGGCACCGGCAGCAACGAGAACTCGCGGCGCAGTTCATGCAGCAGGTGGGCTTGGATCTGGCTCTGCGGCCGCTGTATGGCGGGGTCGCCTCCGGGATCAAGCGGCTGTGCCGCTTCCACTTCGTGCAGGTAGTGCACCAGCTGCAGCGTGCGGTGTTCATCCGCACTGAGTGGGCCGAAGGGGGAACCGGCTACCGGAACCGCCAGCCGCTGGTAGATCTGCGCCATCGGCCAACGACTGGTACGGTC
>NZ_JBNBBE010000195.1:0-281 GCF_050031795.1 Stenotrophomonas sp. SrG | reverse complement strand
TTTATGCGATGACCTCGCTGTCTTCCAGCACGCCGTCGCGGAACGCCACATCGATCCGGTCGGAGGCAAGGTCCAGCGGGCGCTCCTCCAGCTGCAGTTCGAGCGAGACTTCGGGGAAGTGGGCCCGGAATGCAGACAGCAGCGGCGCGATCACCTTGCGCCCGAACCCATGCGTGGCTCTCACCCGCAGGTGCCCCCGTGGCGGCCCGTCACTCAGGTCGGGCATTTCCTACAGCGCCTGCAGGATGCGGTCGACACCGGGGCGGCAGCCGTCGTGGAAA
>NZ_JBNBBE010000194.1:0-281 GCF_050031795.1 Stenotrophomonas sp. SrG | reverse complement strand
TCGCTGAGCGCAACGTCGTCCAGCCCGAAGTCCAGGTAGCGCTTCTCTTTCTTGCGGATGGCGCCGCGTCCGTTAACGCCGGCGGCATTGATCAGGTCGACCAGGCGCGCACGGCTTGGCGGATCAACCAGGTACTCGATCACCTCCGGGTCGATCCCCGCATGCCGGATCAACGCCAGCGTGTTGCGCGAGGTGCCGCATTTCGGGTTGTGGTAGAAGACGGCCTTCATGTGCCCACCTCATCAAGAACGGTTTCGACGACGCCGGCAGCAGCGAAGGTC
>NZ_JBNBBE010000193.1:0-281 GCF_050031795.1 Stenotrophomonas sp. SrG | reverse complement strand
ACGCTCGCCTTCGCCTCGCATGAGTTCGAAGCCGGCCATGCCGTAGCTGACCTCTGCGCTGTGCAGACGCGCATGCTCGCCAACCTGCGGCGAGTATCGCCCGACCCCCTGTATGCCGAGCCACCGCTACTGCCCGAGCGTGAGCGCGAGCTGCATCGCGTGTTCCGCAACGCCATGGTGCGCGTGCCGCCGATGTGGTCCACGCACCCGGCCAATGCCGATCGCGAGAACAACCTCAAGCGCCGCGATGTGGACGCGGCCATTGACGAGCGGCCGGCCAT
>NZ_JBNBBE010000192.1:0-281 GCF_050031795.1 Stenotrophomonas sp. SrG | reverse complement strand
GAGCAGGGCGGGGTCGACGTCCATCCCGGCGCACACGTCGGTGATCAGGCGCAGATCGGTGCCGCAGACCGCGGCGATCAGCAGTGCGGCGCGGCAGGCGGCATCCACCCCCTCCAGCCGCCTTCCGAATGCCTCGGCGACGGCTCGCGGCACGCGGAGCGGGAGACCGGCGTCGATGCTCGCCGCGACATCGAGGTCGGCCGCGCGCAGCTCGCGCAGGGCGAGCGGGTTGCCCGCCGTCGCACGGTGGAGCATGGCCACCTGCTCGTCGGATGCCGCGC
>NZ_JBNBBE010000191.1:0-282 GCF_050031795.1 Stenotrophomonas sp. SrG | reverse complement strand
CCACCGCACTGGGCGAAAGCGCAACGGCCAGCGGCGTGAACAGCGTGGCCCTGGGCGCAGTCTCCACTGCGGACCGCGACAACAGCGTCTCGGTCGGCACCGCCACTGCGCATCGGCAGATCACCAACGTGGCCGCCGGTACCGAGGGCACCGACGCGGTCAACCTCGACCAGCTCAACGCCGTGGCCGATACCGCCGAGGTAACCAACCGCTACTTCAAGGCTTCCGGCAGCGGCAATGTCGATGACGGGGGCAGCTATGTCGATGGCACCTATGCCACGG
>NZ_JBNBBE010000190.1:0-282 GCF_050031795.1 Stenotrophomonas sp. SrG | reverse complement strand
GATGTTCCGGAGGAACAACGCGTGAGCGGATTGAATCAAAAGGATCTCGACAGCCTGCGGGCGTATGCCGACGACGGCAACCGCGAGCGGTATTGGAACTACCTTGCCCAGAAGCAGGGCAATGATGGCGACGGCCTGCTGGCGCTGGGCGTGGTGCGCAACGACAACCTGCCCGGCCTGGTGGCCAATGCCTATGCCCAGCTCGAAGCGGCCGATCCGCACGACCGCGACCCAAAGCTGCAGAACCGCACCCTGACAGAGCGCCAGTGGGAGGCGTGCGGC
>NZ_JBNBBE010000189.1:0-282 GCF_050031795.1 Stenotrophomonas sp. SrG | reverse complement strand
GTCCACGGCGGTTTCCTGCACGCGGATGCCGCCCACCACGTGCCCGAACACGTCCTGGACGCCCACCAGCACCCCGCCGTGACGGTGCAGCACCGCCAGCAGCATCGCCAGGCGGTTCTGCTCCAGGCCCCCCGCCACGCGGCGTGGATTCGACAGCGGTGATGCATCCACCAGCGCCTGCACTTCCACCAGCAGCGGGCGGGTGCCGTCGCGGGTGACCAGCACGCAGCTGCCCGGTTGCCGGGTGCTGCCGCCGGACAGGAAGATCGCCGACGGATTGGA
>NZ_JBNBBE010000188.1:0-282 GCF_050031795.1 Stenotrophomonas sp. SrG | reverse complement strand
CGAGGTGACAATCTGCGACTTGACTCCAGCAATCGTGGGAAACAGCGCGGACAGCTCAGCATCTTTTACCTTGTCGGCCGCTTCGGTGGAGAAGTCCTGGCCATCGCGGGCAATCTCGATGATGTCGTTGAGGGTATGCGCGGTCTTGGAGTCGGTGCTCACTGATTTCTACTCCTGAAAGAATTTCGTGTTGACCCGTGTCGGGGTGAGTCCACTGTTCCGCAACTGCAATGAAGTCGGCGTGACCTTTGCGCCCTTGGACAATGCGGCGTTAAGTGTTGT
>NZ_JBNBBE010000187.1:0-282 GCF_050031795.1 Stenotrophomonas sp. SrG | reverse complement strand
TCGGGCGTGCCCAAGACGTGCAGATGGGCACGGTCCAGTCCATCCGGGCGGGGCAGATCCAGAATGACTCCCGTGGCGTGGCCACCATCGTCGGCGCCGGCATCGGCGGCGTGGCGGGCAGCTCCATCGGTGGTGGCCGCCGTGCCAACACCATCGGCGCCATTGCAGGTGCGGCAGCAGGCGGCGCCGCAGGCAATGCGCTTGCCCGCAGGGCACGCAACGGCGTGGAGATCACCGTGCAGCTGGAGAACGGCCGAACCGTCGCCGTGGTCCAGGATGGCA
>NZ_JBNBBE010000186.1:0-282 GCF_050031795.1 Stenotrophomonas sp. SrG | reverse complement strand
GTGCATGCTGTGCTGGGCCCCCTGGGCGCAGGCACAGGCGCAGCGCGTGAACCGTTGCACGACTGCACTGGGCGAAACGGTGTTCACCGACCGCAGCTGCGATGCGCTGGGCGCGACGGCGCGGATGCCGCCGCGTGGTGTTTCGGTGGGCAATACCGGCATCTACCGCGCCGGCTGCGCGCGCCGGTTGAGCGAGCTGACCGGGCAGATCCGCTCTGCGGTGAGCCTGCAGGACGTCAACCGGCTGTCGTCGATCTACCTGTGGGGCAACGTCTCCAATGC
>NZ_JBNBBE010000185.1:0-282 GCF_050031795.1 Stenotrophomonas sp. SrG | reverse complement strand
TTGCTGACCACGCCTTCCAGGACCATGCCCGGCTTGAGGTCCTTGAGCTCTTCCACCCCTTCGGCGAAACGCGCGGCCTTGAACTCCGGGCGCGGGTCGCGGCCGGGCTTCTCCAGGTCCTTGAGGATGTCGCGCACGGTCGGCACGCCGAAGGTGTCGTCGGTGAACTGTTCGGCCTTCAGACCGCGCAGGAAGCTGCCATCACCGATCAGCGCCTTGATCGGGCGCGCGGTGGCGGCCACGATCCCCTCCACCACCGCGTACGCTTCCGGGAGCACCGAG
>NZ_JBNBBE010000184.1:0-283 GCF_050031795.1 Stenotrophomonas sp. SrG | reverse complement strand
GGCTCACGCCCCCCCTCTCCCCGCCGCTGGTGTGGGGGGGTTGTGGTCGGGGTGGGGCCCCCCGCCCCCCGCCCCCCCCCTCACCTATTTTCGGGGGCCCCCCCCCCCCCCCCCCCACCCACCCCCCCCCCCCCCCCCCGCGCGCCGACCCCCCCCCGCCCCCCCCCCCGGCCCCCACCCCCCCGAAATCCCCGACCCCCCCACGCACCTGCTCCGCGTCCCATCGCCCGCCACCGCCAAGCCGCTCACCACCGCCCCCGGCTCGGACTTCACCCTCCTGGCC
>NZ_JBNBBE010000183.1:0-283 GCF_050031795.1 Stenotrophomonas sp. SrG | reverse complement strand
TACGAGAACAGCGCCACAGGGTTGCCGCTCCCGGGGGACAGCCAGATCGGCGCCAGGAACCCGCCCAGGAAACCCAGCACTGCCCGCGACCCAGAGGACTGCACCACCCCCAGCACCCCCACGCCCGCACTCAGCACGATGCTGCGCGCGACCGCGAGCCCCGGATCGAGGAGGTCATTGCGCTTGCACGCCGCGGAGCGCGTCAGCGGCAGGAGGCCACTCGCCCCGCCCGGCAACGCCAGCGGACGCCTCCGCGGGCGCGCGCGCTGCGCCGAGCCGGGCG
>NZ_JBNBBE010000182.1:0-283 GCF_050031795.1 Stenotrophomonas sp. SrG | reverse complement strand
TCTTGAGCTGCAGGAAGTAGCCCTTCAGGCCGAGATGTCTGCGCACCGATTCGCTCATCCAGTCCTACAGCCGCTTGTACCGCACCGGGCCCTGTTCGCGACCGGAGGTCAGCGCCCGTGGCGCGGCTGGCGCCAGCGCACCACCGACCTCTTCGATCAGGCCCATCTCCGCCAGCTGGGCCAGCGCATCGTCCGGCGCGCGCAGCCCGGGAAACATCGCGGTCAATTCGTTGTCATCGCTCTGACCATCAACCATCAGCAGAATGGAGCGCAACCCAGGCAA
>NZ_JBNBBE010000181.1:0-283 GCF_050031795.1 Stenotrophomonas sp. SrG | reverse complement strand
CTGCCCGGCAGGCATGCTCGAATACCCCGCCATCAACACAACCATCAACGCCCCTAACGCACTGCGCATACGCACGCTCCTTCCCTGGGGAACCCCGAATCTAACGGCATCGCCACCGCATCGGTAGCCACGCGCCCACCGCCGTTAAGCCGGGATACCCACTGCCTCGCGCACCTGCGCGGCAATCCGCCCGGTCTCGCGCAGCGGCTCGATCGGCGCGGGATACCCCCTCTCCAACCAGCGTTCCTGCAACCGCCCGCGCGCGCGCAGCGCCTGCTGGAAA
>NZ_JBNBBE010000180.1:0-283 GCF_050031795.1 Stenotrophomonas sp. SrG | reverse complement strand
GATCCTGGCAGGCCCCCTGGGTCGGCGACCGCTTCGACCTGATCGCCAGCAATCCGCCGTACCTCGCCAGCGACGACCCGCACTTGGCCGCGGGCGACCTGCGCTTCGAACCAGCCACCGCACTGGCGTCTGGCCACGACGGGCTGGACGACATCCGCCTGAACATCGCCGGCGCGCCCGTGCACCTGCAGCCGGGCGGTTGGCTGCTGATGGAACATGGGTGGGACCTGGGCGAAGCGATCCGCGCGCTGCTGGAGGGCGCCGGATTCGTCGAGGTGGAAAC
>NZ_JBNBBE010000179.1:0-283 GCF_050031795.1 Stenotrophomonas sp. SrG | reverse complement strand
CCCGGCAGGCCCGGCTCGCCGGCGTCCTGCACGCCGTTGTTGTGGCGGTCCAGGAACACGGTGCCGGACAGCGACGCGGCCAGCTCGCCGAAAGCGTTGCCGCTGGCGCCGGCGGCGGGCAGGTTGGCGATCAGGATGACATTGCCCGGCTGCTCGCGGCCTGCGCCCAGCCCGGTCGGCTGGGTTTCGGTGATGCGGTAGGCCTGGCCGGCGATCGCGCCCGGGTCGCTGTGCTGGCCGTCGGCAGGGGTGACGCGGTTGACGGGGGGGGCGGCGGGCGGGC
>NZ_JBNBBE010000178.1:0-283 GCF_050031795.1 Stenotrophomonas sp. SrG | reverse complement strand
TCTACAAGCAGGGCCTGCTCAAGCAGGGCATCGTCGAATCCAAGGCGGCCATGAAGTGCCTGATGGGCGGCTTCATCGAACGCCTGGACGGCATGGCGGTCAGCACCGGCGAGTACCACGACCGGATCAGCCGCTATGCGCTCGCGCTGAAGGAGGCGCGCAGCATCGCCGATCTCAACCAGCTCCTGCAGGACGTGCTGCCGGACACCGGGCGTGTGCAGGCGCAGGCCTTGCAGGCGCGCGACCATCTGGGCACCGCGCGCCGCGAGGTCGAGCAGGCCGA
>NZ_JBNBBE010000177.1:0-283 GCF_050031795.1 Stenotrophomonas sp. SrG | reverse complement strand
GCGTATCGGGCCACCCCGCCCAATCCGAAGGTGCTGCCGCCGCCCGCCGGGGTCAACGTGGCCAACATTGAATCCATGGCCCAGCAGCTTACCTATGGCGAGCGCGTACCAGGCCTGGCCGTGGCCATCGTGCAGGGCGGCCGCGTGCTCAGCGCGCGCGGTTATGGCGTCACCGACGTCAACACCCCGCAGATGGTCGATGCGCACACCGTGTACCGGCTTGCATCGCTGTCCAAGGCGTTCGCCGGCACCATGGCCGGCCTGCTGGTCAACGACGGCACGC
>NZ_JBNBBE010000176.1:0-283 GCF_050031795.1 Stenotrophomonas sp. SrG | reverse complement strand
TAACTGGTGCGCCGCCTGCGCGACGCCGGGGCCCAGGTGCAGGTCGCCATGACCGCCGGGGCCCAGCAGTTCGTTACTCCGCTGAGCTTCCAGGCCCTGTCCGGCCAGCCCACCCGCACCACCCTGTGGGACAGCGCGGCCGAACAGGCCAAGGGCCATATCGAGCTGGCCCGCTGGGCCGACCGCGTCATCGTCGCCCCGGCCACGGCCGATCTGCTGGCCCGGCGGGCCAACGGCCATGCCGATGACCTGGTCACCACCCTGTGCCTGGCCACCACCGCGC
>NZ_JBNBBE010000175.1:0-283 GCF_050031795.1 Stenotrophomonas sp. SrG | reverse complement strand
CCAGCACTCGCCGAAGTCGGCGACCTTCATCGCTGGTGTGACGGGCTTCTGGGATCGCATGACCTCGTAAGCGGTTGGGTCCATCGGTAACGAAAACGCCGGGCACGTCCCGGCTATTTTGTGCCTGCGATTCAGCGGGCAGGTACCGGCCGTTGATCGGTACGCTCTAAAATGGGCCAAGAACGATACCCTCGAAAGCCATCTGGTCCATGGGCGCCGCCAGCGCCCGGACGGTCCGTCGCCGGTCGACGTCAACTCGGTCCAGTCGCAGCTGGTCTACGGA
>NZ_JBNBBE010000174.1:0-284 GCF_050031795.1 Stenotrophomonas sp. SrG | reverse complement strand
AGCGGGTGGGGGGGGTGCTCGAGCTGGGCGTTGCAGGGCCGGGGGTGGGGGGGCTGGGGGGGGGAGTGGCTGGGCGGCGCCGGGGGGGTGGGGGGGTGGGCGGGGTGGTGGGGGGGGCGGGGGGGCGGGGGGGGGCGGCTGGGGGGGCGGGGGGCGGGGGGGGGGGGGGGCGGGGGCCCCCCGCCCCGGGGAGGCAGCGCGGAGGAAGGGAAGGCGCAGGAGGCGGGAAAAAAAAACAACGGGGGCGAGCACCACCGCCAGACCACAACAAAAAGCCAAACAAC
>NZ_JBNBBE010000173.1:0-284 GCF_050031795.1 Stenotrophomonas sp. SrG | reverse complement strand
GCCCTCCGCTGCTGCAGGGTCTGGCCACGCTGCTGCGCCACGCCGTGCTGCCGCTGATTCCGGCCGAAGGAGCGGTCGGCGCCAGTGGCGACCTCACTCCGCTGTCCTCCGTGGCCGCCGTGCTGGGTGGCGAACGCGAGGTGATGTACCAGGGTCGACGCCGCCCGGCCGCCGAGGGACTGGCCGAGATCGGCATGGCCCCGCTGCGGCTGCGGCCCACGGAAGGCCTGGCGATCAGGTACGGCACCGCGGTGATGACCGCGCTGGCGTGCCTGGCCTTCGAC
>NZ_JBNBBE010000172.1:0-284 GCF_050031795.1 Stenotrophomonas sp. SrG | reverse complement strand
ACTACAGCGGCTCCACCAACCAGGAATACGACACCGCCTTCTACGAACGCATCGAAGTCATCCGCGGCGCCAACGGCCTGCTCAGCGGCGCCGGCATTCACTCGGCAACCGTCAACCTGCTGCGCAAGCGCCCCGGCAAGGAGTTCGACGCCTCCTTCGCCATCAGCGCCGGCTGCTGGGACTTCCGCCGCATGGAAGCCGACGTCAACGCCCCGCTCACCCGCGGGGGCCGCTTCCGCTGCCGCGTCGTTGCCGCCTCTACCGATCGCGAGCTGGATTACGAC
>NZ_JBNBBE010000171.1:0-284 GCF_050031795.1 Stenotrophomonas sp. SrG | reverse complement strand
ATATCACCCCGGCACAGCGAGACGTGGCCCGCCTTGCCGGTGCCGCCCGGGCCGACCCGGCCGTGGCGGTGGGGCGGGTGGCGCGGCGTCCGCTGCGTGCCGGCAGCCTGCTGTCGGCCAACGACCTGGTCGCCCAGCGTCTCAGCCGCCGCGGCGACAGCGTCGCCCTGGTCTCCCGTTTTGGCGGGGTCGAGGTCCGGGTGGCGGGGATGGCCCTGGCCGATGCAGGTGAAAATGAACGCGTATCCGTGGAGAATCTGTCGTCACGCAAGGTGGTCCAGGGC
>NZ_JBNBBE010000170.1:0-284 GCF_050031795.1 Stenotrophomonas sp. SrG | reverse complement strand
CGGCAAGCTCAACCGCGCCAGCATGACCGACCCGCTCACGGGCCTGCAGAACCGGCGCGGCCTGCAGGATGGGCTGGAAGACTGGCAGGCACGCGGGCAGCCGTTCGGGATCATCGCGCTGGATATCGACCGGTACAAGACCAACAACGACCGCTTCGGCCATGCGGTCGGCGATGCGGTGATCCTGCGCATCGCCCAGCTGATGCGCGACGATACGCGCGACACCGACCTGCTGTGCCGCAATGGCGGCGAGGAGTTCCTGATCCTGCTGCCCGGCATCGACG
>NZ_JBNBBE010000169.1:0-284 GCF_050031795.1 Stenotrophomonas sp. SrG | reverse complement strand
GTCATAGGGCGGAAATGATCCACCGCCGCCCAGAAGGCACGCGCGGCGTCGTCGAGCTGGGCGCCTTCGGCCAGCCGCACGCTGCCGTCCGGCTGAATCCGGAAGATCTCCTTGCCGGGGCCGAAGATGAGCGCCGGCGTGGACAGCTGGGCTACGCCGTGGACCCCGCTCCAGTTGAGGTGCGGTGCATGAATGGCGCTCTTCTCGGGTTGCGGCGCATTGCTCATGGCTGTTGCTCCTTCGGTTGCTGGGGCGCGCGTGCGGACTGCAGCGACGCCCAGGTG
>NZ_JBNBBE010000168.1:0-284 GCF_050031795.1 Stenotrophomonas sp. SrG | reverse complement strand
GGTCGGGAATCTCGCCGGCCGCCTCGCGCCGGGCCAGGTCACGCAGGGCCAACGCGTGGTTGCCGGAGACCCCGCAGCTGCGCAGGCCGGGGTCGTCGATGCGTGCCAGGGTGTCGGCGTGCAGGCGGGTGCTGCCGAGGGCGGTCTCCACCCGGCCCACGATGGTGGAGGCGGCCTTGCCGCTGAGCTGCTGGACCAGGATCGCGCGGGCCAGGGCATCGACCGGGTCGAAACTGCGCGTCCAGCCGGGCGGCGCCGCCACCGGCCCGGGCCGCTTCATCCAA
>NZ_JBNBBE010000167.1:0-285 GCF_050031795.1 Stenotrophomonas sp. SrG | reverse complement strand
CCGGGCTGAGGAACAGGAATTCGTCTATGGTGACCTTCAGCTGCAGCTGCTCGCCGAGTTCGGCCCAGTCCGTGAACAGTTCGGTCAGCGCGCGGGTATCCATGATCGCGCCGGACAGGATGTGCGCGCCGGGTTCGGAGCCCATTTCCAGCACGCACACCGACAGCTCGCGGCCGGCCTCGATGGCGCGCTGGCGCAGGCGGATCGCGGTGTCCAGGCCGGCCGGGCCGGCGCCGACGATCACCACGTCGAAGTCCATGGCTTCACGCGGGGGCAGGGCAGTGG
>NZ_JBNBBE010000166.1:0-285 GCF_050031795.1 Stenotrophomonas sp. SrG | reverse complement strand
TGTCGCCGCTGGTACCGATCAGCTTGAACTGCAGGTCATTGCCGGGCGAATCGCCGCGCAGCTGGAAGCCGACCTGGTAGTGGTCCGGCCAGGTGATGGGCAGCTCGCGGCGGATCGCCACGTAGCCGGAGACTTCGTGGAAGTCGTAGTCCCCGCACAGCGCGCGGCCGCCGTTGGCGCCGGCCACGCTGCGCAGCGAGCCGCTGACCTGGTCGGACACCATCAGCTTCCAGGGCGACATGTCGTCGATGCTGTCCAGGACCTTGGGCGCCGCCGGCACTGCCG
>NZ_JBNBBE010000165.1:0-285 GCF_050031795.1 Stenotrophomonas sp. SrG | reverse complement strand
TCGCCGCGCATGACGCACTGTCGCGCGATGCCGCGCGCCGTTCCATCGTGCTGCTCAAGTACGAAGGCAACGTGCTGCCGCTGCGGAAGGAGGGGCAGAAGATCGCCCTGATCGGCCCGGTCGTGCAGGACCGCGACAACATCGAAGGCTGCTGGACGCGGTTCGGCGACAAGTCGCGCTACGTCACCCTGGAAGCCGGCGTGCGCGCTGCGATCCGCGCTGAAAGCCTGCTGGAGATCGGGCCCGGCTGCGACCTGGAAGCGGCCGTGCAGGACGGCATCGAAC
>NZ_JBNBBE010000164.1:0-285 GCF_050031795.1 Stenotrophomonas sp. SrG | reverse complement strand
ATCTATGAAAGCGCCACGAAACTTCTGGACATGCTGCAGACCGAGCCGGGTGCGACCCAGCGCGTGGTGCGGATCGACTTCCCGCACCGGGCCATGAAGGCGGTGGGCCTGGTCACCCGGGTGATCCGTGAACAGGGCACCGGCCGCGAGCTGGCGGCCGTGTCTGTGCCGACCACCCCCAACCCGACCTCCGGGTATCTGGAAATCGTGCCGGTGGAGCTGCTGACCCCGACCGCCTGGACAGTGGACCAGGCGATGAGCTTCATCATCGACGGGGGGGCTGTG
>NZ_JBNBBE010000163.1:0-285 GCF_050031795.1 Stenotrophomonas sp. SrG | reverse complement strand
AATCACCGTAACCCATCTTGACCAGGAAATACGACTTGATGGTGGTGCCCTTGAAGAAGGCTTCGTCCACCTGGGCCGGGTCGAAACCGCTCATCGGGCCGGCATCCAGGCCCAGCGCGCGCGCGGCCAGGATCAGGTAGGCGCCCGGCAGGGTGCCGTTGCGGAACGCCGATTCGTGGCGGCCTTCACGCGGGCCGTCGAACCATGCCTTGGCATCTGTGTGCGGGAACAGGTACGGAAGCTTTTCGTGGAAGTCTTCTTCGAAGGCGACGATCACGGTAACCT
>NZ_JBNBBE010000162.1:0-286 GCF_050031795.1 Stenotrophomonas sp. SrG | reverse complement strand
CCGGCCCGGCAGCGCGGGCGCCGCGCCCGGCCTGCCCCCCCCGCTCCCGCCCTCCCGCCACTCGCCCGCCCGCCCCGGCCCCCCGCGCCCCCCCCCCGCCGCCCTCCCCAGCCCCCCCCCGCCGCCCCCCCCCCCCGCGCGCCCCCCCCCCCCCCCCCCCCCGGCGCCGCCCCGGCAGCTGCCCGACCCCCCCCCGGCGGTGTCGAACGCGGCGTCGCCGTTCCAGACGTAGCCAAGGGCTGCGTGGTGGGCTGCCTGATAGGTGTATCAGAGCCCGGTGTTGCGC
>NZ_JBNBBE010000161.1:0-286 GCF_050031795.1 Stenotrophomonas sp. SrG | reverse complement strand
TTCGTGGGTGGCGCACGCCGTCCAGGTGGTATCTGTCAAACGGGCAATGGCCGTGAACCGGCAGCCGGTGATGTGGGCAACCGTTTCCAGGATGCGTGGCACAGCCGCGATGAGGCCGATCTCGGCGATATCGCGGAGCAGGGCGGGGTCGGACAGTTGGAGCATGGGGTTCAAGCAGGTCTTCAGGCCAGTAATGGTCACACGAAACGTGCCGTGTTGGGATCCATCCAGAGCCGCACACCGCGCGACCACGGGAGATGCTTAACGGTTCAGCCGCCACCGCAAT
>NZ_JBNBBE010000160.1:0-286 GCF_050031795.1 Stenotrophomonas sp. SrG | reverse complement strand
GTTCGGGCGTGGACTTCGGCGACGGCGGCCCGGATGCCGAAGTCGATTACTTCAACGGCTACGGCGTGGACGTCACCGACAGCGTCAACTTCGACGTGAGGCTCAACCACTACAGCTACCCCGGCTCCAGCGAACTGGCGTACACCGAGCTGATCACCCAGACCAGCTTCGCCGAGCACTACAACGTGACCGTGGCCTACACCAACGATGTCTGGAACACCGCCACCGATGGCTGGTACTTCGCCGCAGGCACCGAATGGGCGCTGCCCAATGAGTTCAACCTGCC
>NZ_JBNBBE010000159.1:0-286 GCF_050031795.1 Stenotrophomonas sp. SrG | reverse complement strand
CGCCAGGTCTTGAAGGCTTCCTTGGCCGAGGCCACGGCGGCGTCCACTTCGCACACGGTGGCGAACGGCACCTGGGCCAGGACGTCCTGGGTGGCCGGGTTGACCACGTACTGCCAGTGCGAGCTGGCCGATTCGACGAACTGGCCATCGATCAACATGCGGATACGGGGCGCTGCAACCGTCATGGCAATACCGGCGGATGCGAAAGGTGATTGGCATTATTCACAGGCCACCGCTCGAGGTCCGGGCTGTCTGCGCTTAATCTGGCCAACGCCCGCTCCGATTT
>NZ_JBNBBE010000158.1:0-287 GCF_050031795.1 Stenotrophomonas sp. SrG | reverse complement strand
TCCCGGTACTCCTGGCAGCCGACTGACAGTCGGCTCTACCCCCGGCCCCCCCCCCGGCCCCCCCCCCCCCGGTTGGTTTGGGTGGGGCGCGCCCCCCCCCCCCCCCCCGCCCGCGGCCGCCCCCGCCCCCCCCCACCCCCCCCACCACCCCCGCCCCCCCGCCCCGCCCGCGCCGCCGTCCGCGCCCGCCGCGCAGCAAGCCCTCCCCCCCGTCGCCCTCCACCCCCGCGCCGGCGGCGCCCACGCGCCCCTTCCACACCCGGGCGTTGGCGGCGGTGCCGCCAGCC
>NZ_JBNBBE010000157.1:0-287 GCF_050031795.1 Stenotrophomonas sp. SrG | reverse complement strand
CCTGCAGATCGCGGAAGCCCTGGTCGGCTTTCAGTTACGGGTTGTTCACGGTCACCACCAGCCGCCGCGCCTGTGCGCCACGGAGCTCGCCCTGCGCCTGCTGGAACTGCTGGAGCGACTCGGCGTCGTCGGCATTCACGTTGACCTGGCCCACCAGCGCGCGGGCATCGGTCACGTCTGTGAGCACCTGGCGCTCCTGGTTGGCATAGCCTTCCTCGGTCTGCACCAGGTTGGGAATCAGATGGGCGCGGCGCTTGTACTGGTTGAGCACCTCGGCCCAGCCGGCC
>NZ_JBNBBE010000156.1:0-287 GCF_050031795.1 Stenotrophomonas sp. SrG | reverse complement strand
GCCGCCCTGGCCGACCCGCGCTCGCTGGCCGTGTTCGGCTTCTCAACCACTGCCGCGCCCTGCGACGACCCGCGCTGGCTGCAGGTGCCGCTGGCCGAACAGGGCCCGCCGCTGGTCGAGATCTGGCAGGGCGCCAGCCCGGTGCAGCACGGCAGGCGCGGGGGCGTGCGCTGGTCGGCCAACGACACGTTGCTGTTCGGCGCGATCGAAATTGACGAGGTCGCCGGGGAGAGCGAGTCGGCCGCGGCAGACGCCTACGCTCGGATGAGTGGCTTTCTGGCCAACGG
>NZ_JBNBBE010000155.1:0-287 GCF_050031795.1 Stenotrophomonas sp. SrG | reverse complement strand
TTCACCGCGCAGAACCCCGACGGTCCGCCGGGCCATTACGCAAGGCGGCGGGTCAAGGACACCGGCCACGGCAGGTCCGCCGAGACGCTGACCCGCGGGTTCGAACCATTCTTCACCACCAAGGAAGTTGGGCGCGGCACTGGCCTGGGCCTGTCCATGGTGTACGGCGTCGTCAAGCAGTCCGGCGGCCACGTGCTGGTGGATTCCGCGCCCGGTGCCGGCACATCGATCACCCTGCTGTTCGCGCGTGCGGCTGCCGAGCTGCCGCGGGCCGGCCAGACCGAGCA
>NZ_JBNBBE010000154.1:0-287 GCF_050031795.1 Stenotrophomonas sp. SrG | reverse complement strand
AAGTTAGGGTACTCGGGAATCGAAACACCCTGGTAAGCCTGATAGCGGCTCTCCTGGAAGAATCGTTTCAAGTCCTTGCCGCCTCGCCCGGCGGTCGGGAAGGCCGGCATGTGATCCCAGATCGCGAATCCCGTGGCACAGATCAATACATCTACTTCATGCTCGACGCCGTCCGCGGTCAGCAGACCCTTCTCGGTGATCCGCTGAATCGGTTCGGTCACCAAGTCCACATTGGGCCGGTTGAACGTCTTGAGGTAGGTGTTAGAGAACGACGGACGATTACAGCA
>NZ_JBNBBE010000153.1:0-287 GCF_050031795.1 Stenotrophomonas sp. SrG | reverse complement strand
GTGTTCACCGGCGATTCGCTGTTCATGCCCGATGGCGGAACCGCACGCTGGGATTTTCCCGGGGGCGACGCCGGCCTGCTGTACCGCTCGATCCAACGCCTGCGTGCCCTGCCCGATGCCACCCGGGTGTTCATCTGCCACGACTACGGCCCGGGCGGGCGCGCGGTCGCCAATGAACCCACCATCGGCGAGCAGCGCGCACATAACATCCACCTGCATGACGGGGTGCGCGAGGCGGCGTTCGTGGCGACCCGGCAAGCGCGCGACGCCACGCTTGCCGAGCCCAA
>NZ_JBNBBE010000152.1:0-287 GCF_050031795.1 Stenotrophomonas sp. SrG | reverse complement strand
ACCGCGCCGGCTGCCGCAGCGTGGCCGTGCCCATGAGCGACCTGAGCGCCGGCCGCGTCGACCTGGCCGATTTCACCGGCCTGGCCGCCTGTGGCGGCTTCAGCTACGGCGACGGGCTGGGTGCGGGCCGCGGCTGGGCCACCTCGGTGCTGGAGCGCAGCGCGCTGCGTGATGCCTTTGCCGGCGTCTTCGCCCGCCAGGACAGCTTCGCGCTGGGCGTGTGCAACGGCTGCCAGATGCTGAGCCAGCTGCAGGACATCATCCCCGGTGCCGAGCACTGGCCGCAG
>NZ_JBNBBE010000151.1:0-288 GCF_050031795.1 Stenotrophomonas sp. SrG | reverse complement strand
CCTCCAACCAGGTGCTCGATTACAAATTCGGCCTGCCCACCGCCAACCACGAGTTCCAGCCGGGCCACCGGGTGATGGTGCAGGTGCAGTCCAGCCTGTTCCCGCTGGACGACCGCAATCCGCAGACCTTCGGGCCCAACATCTACCTGGCCAAGCCCGGCGATTACCAGAAGGCGACCCAGCAGGTGTGGCATGCACCGGGCAACGCGACGTTCAGTTCGTTGCCGGTGTACGGATGCCGAGGGCGATTACCCGGACACGCTCGGGTAATCGGTGTAGCCCTTGGCG
>NZ_JBNBBE010000150.1:0-288 GCF_050031795.1 Stenotrophomonas sp. SrG | reverse complement strand
CACCGGCGTCTCATCCAGCGTCAACGTAACGCGCCCGGGTGTCACTTCTACACACCCACGATGACCGGTCTTGAACCCCAACCGCTCCAACCACACTCCGCACAGCGACCGGTAGGGAATGGACAGGTCCGGCGGCAGGATATTGCCGGCAGGGTGCCGCAGGGCGGAAATGCGTAGGCTCGTGGGCTGATACCAGCCGATGCCAACCTGCTGGCTGGGATCGTTGCAGGAATCCATCTTTGAACTGCGCATGCTTCTCCTCCATCGGAAGTACTCCCTTGTCGGCGA
>NZ_JBNBBE010000149.1:0-289 GCF_050031795.1 Stenotrophomonas sp. SrG | reverse complement strand
GCGAGGCCACCTGGCTCCCCCACCCCCCACCCCCGGACCGGTTGCCCGCGCCCACGATCCCGCCGCCCCGGCCGCTCCCGCCGCCCCGGACCGGCCGCCGCTCGATCACGCCCACCAGGACACCCCCCGCCTGCCGCGCCAGCCCCCCCTCGCCCAGCAGCCGGCGCCGCCGCGCCCGCCGCGTGCTCAGAGCCTAGATGTCCTGCCACCGCTCGCTGCCCAGCATCGCATGCCTGCCCGAGTAGGCGGCGTAGGCCAGTTTCCCAGCTGCGTCCACGCGGTCGTAGAC
>NZ_JBNBBE010000148.1:0-289 GCF_050031795.1 Stenotrophomonas sp. SrG | reverse complement strand
TCGGCGGCTGCGCTGCCGGGGGGCCGGGCCCGCCGCCGCCGCGGGCGGCGCGCGCCCCCGCGCGCGCGCCCCGCCCGCGCCCCCCCCCCCGCCCCCCCGCGACCCCCCCCCCCCCCCCACCCCCCCCCCCGCCGCCACCCCCCCGCCCTCCACCGCCCCCTGGCGCACCCGCCCCACCCCCCCCCCCCCACCCCCCCACACCCCCCGGCCCCCGCCCCGCATCCCCGCCCCGCCCCTGCCGCCCCCCCGGCCCCCCCCCCGCCGCAACCCCACCGCGCCGGCCTGCACC
>NZ_JBNBBE010000147.1:0-289 GCF_050031795.1 Stenotrophomonas sp. SrG | reverse complement strand
GTTCACGGGACCGCTCCGAGACAGCCGATCAACTCGATCTGCCTTGCGTCCGGCCAATCGCCCTGGCGTTACTTCGTCTTTGGAGCTTCCACCCGATGTCTTTTGAAAACCTGGGCCTAGCCCCGTTCCTGCTGCGCGCGTTGTCCGAGCAGGGCTATGAAAACCCCACCCCGATCCAGCAGCAGGCGATCCCGCTGGCCCTGGAAGGCCGCGACCTGCTGGCCGGCGCGCAGACCGGCACCCGCAAGACCGCCGCGTTCGGCCTGCCGCTGCTGCAGCACCTGGGCAC
>NZ_JBNBBE010000146.1:0-289 GCF_050031795.1 Stenotrophomonas sp. SrG | reverse complement strand
AACGTCAAGCGCGGCATGACCTTCGCAGCCGCGCTGCGCTCCTTCCTGCGACAGGATCCAGATATCATCATGGTCGGCGAAATCCGCGATCTGGAAACGGCCGAGCTCGCCGTCAAGGCAGCGCAGACCGGCCACATGGTGCTCTCCACCCTGCATCCCAACGACGGTCCGCAGACCATCGCGCGCCTGATGAACATGGGTATTGCACCGTTCAACATCAGCCGGTCGGTCACGCTTGTGAGTGCTCAGCGACTTGCGCGCCGACTGTGCAACAACTGCAAGCGGCCGG
>NZ_JBNBBE010000145.1:0-289 GCF_050031795.1 Stenotrophomonas sp. SrG | reverse complement strand
GCATTCGTTCGACCCGATGCGCGTGGCCACCCGCACCATTACCGGCCTGAACAACGGCGCCACCACCCAGGAACTGGACGAGCTGTCCATCCGCACCGCCGCCCAGCTGATCGGTGAAGAGCCCGAGTACGGCCGCCTGGCCGCGCGCCTGCTGGCCACCTACATCGCCAAGGAAGTGTCGGGCCAGGAAATCCACGCCTTCTCGCAGTCGGTGGGCCGTGGCCACGAAGTGGGCATGATCAACGACCGCCTGCTGAACTTCGTGCAGACCAACGCGCGCAAGCTCAAC
>NZ_JBNBBE010000144.1:0-289 GCF_050031795.1 Stenotrophomonas sp. SrG | reverse complement strand
CGCTGGCGCCTGGCCGGTAGGTCACGACCGTTGGTCTTGACGCCGCGGTCCGGCCGCGTTCGAGACATCGGGTTGCTACCAATAGGTGACTGACAGCCTTGTCCCCCTCCTGCACACTGCCCCCCAATGAACCGGGGAGGGTAGGGCATGGCGAGCAACGCAGCGGCGGCACCACGCGACGGCTGGATGGCACGCGCAGCGCTGCGGGCGGCGGCCTGGGCGGAAAAATGGTTCCCCGACGCGTATGTGTTCGCGGTGCTCGGCGTGGAGATCGTGGCAGTGGCCGCCA
>NZ_JBNBBE010000143.1:0-291 GCF_050031795.1 Stenotrophomonas sp. SrG | reverse complement strand
CCATGGGCGCGGGGGGGGGGGGGGGCGCCCAGCCGCCCCCCCCCCGCCACCCCGGCGGGCAAGGAGGGGAGGGAGGCGGGAAGGGCCCCGCCCCCCCCCGGCGGCGCGGGGGGGGGGGGGGCCGGGGGGGGGCGGGTGGGGGGGCCGGGGGGCTGGGCGAGGGGGGGGGGGGGGGGGGCCGGGGGGGCGGCGGGGGGGGGGGCCGGGGCGGGGGGCGCGGCGGGGCGGGCGCCCGGGCGCCGCCCGGGCCGGGCGCCGGGGGGGCGGGCGCCGGGGGCGGGCGCGCCGGCC
>NZ_JBNBBE010000142.1:0-291 GCF_050031795.1 Stenotrophomonas sp. SrG | reverse complement strand
TCAGCCACACCGCTGCGGCTGCCCCGTAAATGGTGTTCAGCCCGGAAGAAGCCATCGCGTGCTCGCTGGAAAACCCGGAAGCCTGCGAAGCCTGCCAGTAATCCGCGGGCGCCCACCGCCCGGTCGCGCCGGCCGTTGGCCGGCCTCGACCAACCGCAGCGCCGGGCTCTGCCCGGCCGCTCCACCGGCCCAATCGCCGGACCATACACCCGGCGTGGGGGCGGCCGCGGGGGGGAGACCCCACCCACCCCCGAACACGCCCGGCGCTGGGACACACCCATCGCACAACAA
>NZ_JBNBBE010000141.1:0-292 GCF_050031795.1 Stenotrophomonas sp. SrG | reverse complement strand
CGCTGCAGCGGCCCGCTGCCCCCCGCGCGCGCCAGGTCGACGCCGCCCCGGGCGCCCCGCCGGCGCGCCCCGCGGGCGCGACCCGGCGCAGCGGTCCGACAGGGGCGCCTGACCCGGGGCCGCGGCCCGGGTCCCTGCGCGCGGTGCCCACCGCCACCCCATCCACCCCGCCCCTCGCAGCCACCCCGCCCGCTCCCGCGCAGCGCCACCCCACGCCCGGCCTTCCCCCGCTCCCCCCACCCTTCCACCAACCCCCCGCGCGCTCGCAGCCCCTCCTCTCACTGCTCAATCC
>NZ_JBNBBE010000140.1:0-292 GCF_050031795.1 Stenotrophomonas sp. SrG | reverse complement strand
TTGGTGGATTCGGCCAAGCCAATCGGGATCATGAAGCACAGCTGGGCCACAATGATTGCGATCTGGTGCGAGGCCGCCTCGGTGGCGCCCAGGCGACCGATCAGCAGGGCGGTAACGATGAACAGCCCGCACTCCATCAGCACCGTGATGCCGATCGGCAGGCCGGTACGCAGCAGGTCCCAGATCGCCGCCCAGCGCGGCAGATCCAGGTGCGAGAACAGTTCAAAATGGGCAAAGCGCTTGGTCTTCCACAGGTAGCCGGCAAAGCACAGCGCCTGGATCCACATCATGG
>NZ_JBNBBE010000139.1:0-292 GCF_050031795.1 Stenotrophomonas sp. SrG | reverse complement strand
CCGACGAGAAGGTAGGGCCAAAGTCGCAGCGGAGAGAGAACGAGTGCTGCGATACGTATGCCGGCGGGAAGATAGGACTGATCCATCGACACCTCGCGTGCTACCCAGTACGCAAAAGCGTAGACAAGCGCGATGGCAAGGCCCAGTGGGTGAATGCGAAAGTTCAGATGCAGTCCGTACTTCAGCCACTCCGTTTGCATGCGATTCTCCGTTCTGCCGACGACGACACCCTGAGGATGCAGGTGGTCGTCGGGTGCGGACGGTATCGGCGAAATAAGCGCGATGCAATGGT
>NZ_JBNBBE010000138.1:0-292 GCF_050031795.1 Stenotrophomonas sp. SrG | reverse complement strand
CTCTGCGGGCGTCCCCCCGCCCCCCGCCCCCCCTCTCCGCGGGGCCCCGCCCCCCGCCCCCCCCCGCCCCCCCCCCCCCCCCCCCCCCCCCCCCCCCCCCCCCCCCCCCCCCCCCCGACCGTGTTCGAACGTCCGGTTGTGGCATGACCGTTGGCGCAAAAAACGCGTTTCGTTCGGAGGTGAAGCCTTCGTCGCGCCGATCACCGTTATCGGCGGTCGATAGGGATGCGACCCTACCAATGCGTCGCCGAACGTGATAGACCAGCACGCAATGCACCGGTAGAGTCCCCTA
>NZ_JBNBBE010000137.1:0-292 GCF_050031795.1 Stenotrophomonas sp. SrG | reverse complement strand
CGGCACGTCTGGGCCGCGATCGCGCGCCACCAGCACCAGCTGGCTGCTGGGGGAACCCAGCCCGTCGTACAGGCACATGTCCAGCACGGCCTCGCCGCCGACGCTGGCCGGCGGTGGTCCGGCCCGCAACTGCAACTGCAGGTCCATCGGCGCGGCAGAGCCGCCGTGCTCGGGCAGGTGGATGGCCGCCCGCGCGGTATCGGTCACCGTGACCTCCAGCACGCATACGTGCCGGCCGCGTACCGCGCCGCCCACGCCACCGCGCACGTCCAGGTGCAGCTCGGCCCGCCAG
>NZ_JBNBBE010000136.1:0-292 GCF_050031795.1 Stenotrophomonas sp. SrG | reverse complement strand
CTGGCCATAGAAGGTGATAGCCCTGTATTTAAAAGGGCCACTCCAGTGAAGACGAGTAGGGCGGGTAACGTGAAACCCTGTATGAACATGGGGGGACCATCCTCCAAGGCTAAATACTACTGACCGACCGATAGTGAACCAGTACCGTGAGGGAAAGGAGAAAAGAACCCCGGAGAGGGGAGTGAAATAGATCCTGAAACCGTGTGCGTACAAGCAGTAGGAGCTAGAAAGAGTGACTGCGTACCTTTTGTATAATGGGTCAGCGACTTACTGTTCGTGGCAAGCTTAACCG
>NZ_JBNBBE010000135.1:0-292 GCF_050031795.1 Stenotrophomonas sp. SrG | reverse complement strand
CAGCAGCGCGGTGGGTACCGCGGCCACCGCCTCGGCCACCGGCGCCACGGCGCTCGGTGCGGATGCGTCGGCACGCGGTGACAACAGCACCGTGGTCGGCCGCCTGGCCTCGACCAACGCCACCAACGGCGTGGCCGTGGGCCACGGTGCCTTCGTCAGCAACGGTGCCAACGGCATCGCCATCGGCTCCGCTGCCGGTGCGTCCGGTGCCAACGCGGTGGCGCTGGGTGCAGGGTCGCGTGCAGTGGAGGCCACTGTGGTCTCGGTCGGTGGCGGCAACGGTACAGATTCG
>NZ_JBNBBE010000134.1:0-292 GCF_050031795.1 Stenotrophomonas sp. SrG | reverse complement strand
CGCGCCCGGTCTTCGTGGGATGTCCAGCGAATCGGTCCGGCGGACATCTTCTGGCGCCGCTAATGGGAAACGTATTGACTTGCGACAGGCAAAAACAACGGGCCCGAAGGCCCGTTTTTTTTCAGGGGGTGACGACCACCGGTCGTCACCTACCTTGGTGTTGCGGTCGATTACTCGGCCGAGGCGCCTTCGCCTTCCTCGACGGCCTACATCGACAGGCGGATACGGCCCTGCTTGTCGACTTCCAGCACCTTGACCTTGACCACGTCGCCTTCCTTCAGCTTGACGCCGA
>NZ_JBNBBE010000133.1:0-293 GCF_050031795.1 Stenotrophomonas sp. SrG | reverse complement strand
CTCGCACCGGTCGCCTGGCCGCCGCTGGTCAGAGCGGCCCTGGCCCTGCCCACCTTCAGCCTGCCCCGGCTCGGCGCGCTGGGCGAACGCAACGCCTCCATCGCCCAGGCCACCGTCACCCTGGCGATCTACAACATGATCGGCCTCGAACAGCACGGCGCCGACGACCGCGCCCAGGCCATCAGCGACGTCAGCCACCTGCTGGCCTGCGACCTCTGGTACGGCCAGCTGAACATCCAGTGGACCGCCCTGTTCGCCTACCGCCCCGTGCGCGAACTCCTCGCCCGCATCTA
>NZ_JBNBBE010000132.1:0-293 GCF_050031795.1 Stenotrophomonas sp. SrG | reverse complement strand
CGCCGTCACCCGCTTCCAGGGTGAGCTGATCCAGGTGATCGACGTGGAAAGCGCGCTGGCCGACATCGCCCAGGTGCGTGGCGAGGCCGTGCTGGACCCCTCGATGGCGCGGCCGGCCGACGCCCCGCAGCTGCAGGTGCTGGTGGTGGACGACTCGCGGGTTGCCCGCCAGCAGAACCGCAGCGTGCTGGACCAGCTGGGCGTGGGCGCCACCCTGCTCTCGGACGGCAAGCACGCGCTGGACCACCTGCTGCAGATCCACGCCGCCGGCGAAAACCCGGCCGAGCGTTACG
>NZ_JBNBBE010000131.1:0-293 GCF_050031795.1 Stenotrophomonas sp. SrG | reverse complement strand
GCTCGCGCAGGCGCAGGCTGTCGGGCTGGCCGTCGGGGCTGTCCTGTTCGATGGTGCGGAAGTACTTGTCGATCAGCTGGCGCATGGCGCGGCCAGAGCTGACCCAGTCGGCACTGCGCTGCGCCGACTGCAGGCGCAGGCCCATGTCACCCAGCTCGCCGGGCTGGGTGGACATGCCGTGGGCGAACGCGGCCAGCAGTGGTTCGGGCTGGTCGGCCCCGGCGGACAGGCGCTGCAGCATCGCGCTGCTGCCGCCCTTGTGCGCGGGGGCGTCCGCTGCCGCGCCGGCCGCG
>NZ_JBNBBE010000130.1:0-293 GCF_050031795.1 Stenotrophomonas sp. SrG | reverse complement strand
CGGCCTCCCTGGCGGGCGCCGCCACCACCACCGCCGTCGCGCCGACCGCCGCCGGCCGGGCGCGCATCGCGGTCGCCGGGGGCCTTGGCGGGGGCCGGGGTATCGTCCAGGCGCCGGGTCAGCGCGATGCGCTTGCGGGCCCCGTCAACCTCCAGCACCTTCACCTTGACGATGTCGCCGGCCTTGACCACGTCGCGCGGGTCTTTGACCTAGGTGTCGGCCAACGCCGAAATGTGGAGCAGGCCGTCCTGGTGTACCCCGATGTCCACGAACGCGCCGAACGCAGCCCCGTT
>NZ_JBNBBE010000129.1:0-294 GCF_050031795.1 Stenotrophomonas sp. SrG | reverse complement strand
AATCGGGCGGGATCGTGCGGGCCGGCGGCGGGGGCGTCGACCTGGCGCGCGCGGTGGCCGGGGGGGCCCCGCCCGCGTGCGCGCGCCGGCCGGGGCGGTGGCGGCCCTGCGGGGGGGGGTGGGGGGGGGCGCGGGGGCGGGCGGGGGGGCCGCACGCCGGCCACACGCGGGGGGCCCCCCGCGCCCCCCCGCCCCGCCCCGGCCCCCCCCGCCCCCCAGCCCCACCCAGCGCCCCGGACCCCCCCCCTCCCCCCGGCCCCCCCCGACGCCGCGCCCCCCCGGCCGGGGCCCGCC
>NZ_JBNBBE010000128.1:0-294 GCF_050031795.1 Stenotrophomonas sp. SrG | reverse complement strand
AGATCTACCTGCGCGCCGACGATGGCACGCTGACCAGGATCGATGCGCCGTACTCGGCCGAAATAGGCCTGCGCAAGCAGTGGCTCACCCTGGAGCTGCGCGATCCGTGGACGGTGGGTGGCAAGACCTATGCCGCCGGGTCGTTGCTGATCACCAAGCTGGACGACTTCATTGCCGGCAAGCGCGACTTCGAGGTGCTGTGCGCCCCCACCGCGACCACCTCGCGGGCCGGCTCGAGCTGGACGAAGAACCCCCTGGTGCTCAACGTGCTGGATGACGTCAAGAGCCGCCTGC
>NZ_JBNBBE010000127.1:0-294 GCF_050031795.1 Stenotrophomonas sp. SrG | reverse complement strand
GGCCTGCGTAGTTATGCGGATGACCACGCAGGCAGGAGGGGGCTAGGCTGGAAGCCAGTTCACCGCCCCGGAGTGTCGTGTGATGAAAGCCTTTGCGATCGCGGTCCTCGCCACCTCGCTGGTGGCCAGCGCCAGTACGCCCACCGTGCACACCGACTTCGACCCGGGGGCGAACTTCGCCTCCTTCCGGACCTACCGCTGGGCGATGAAGCCGCAGGGCGCATCGCCGCTGGTCAGCCAGCGCAGCGTCGACGGCATCGACGCGCGCCTGGCGGCCCGCGGCTGGACCCAGGC
>NZ_JBNBBE010000126.1:0-294 GCF_050031795.1 Stenotrophomonas sp. SrG | reverse complement strand
CACCCCTCCCGTTGATACCGGTGATTACCTGGTAGTCATCAATGCAGAAAAGATTGCCGTCACCGGCAACAAGCTGCAGGACAAGCTGTACCACCGCTTCACTGGCTACAGCGGCAACCTGAAGACCGAAACTCTGGCCCAGGCGCTGGAGCGCCACCCGGAGCGCGGCATCGAAACCGCCGTCAAGGGCATGCTGCCGAAGGGCCCGCTGGGCCGCGCCAGGTACCGCAAGCTCAAGGTGTACTCGGGTTCCGAGCACCCGCACGCCGCTCAGCAGCCCCAGGTTCTGGATAT
>NZ_JBNBBE010000125.1:0-295 GCF_050031795.1 Stenotrophomonas sp. SrG | reverse complement strand
TTGGGCCGTTTCACCTGCGGTTCGACCTGGGCGCGTTCGTCCTGTACCGGCCCGGGGCGGGGGGCTTCGCCGTTGCCTGCATCGCATTCGGCGGGTGCGTGGGGGGGGTTGTTGTCCACGTTGTTGCGGGGGCGCTGGTCCCGCGCCGACACGCGCGCGCCCCCGCGCACCGCGGCCGCGCCCTCGCCGGCCACGGGGCACACCCCACCGACCGCGCGCTCCTCGAACACCCCGACATCCGCCCGGCAGCACGGCCCACCCCTGTGGACCTCTCCTACGACCGCCCGCCCCGCTT
>NZ_JBNBBE010000124.1:0-295 GCF_050031795.1 Stenotrophomonas sp. SrG | reverse complement strand
TACGGTCTCGTCGTGATCGCGCTGTCGCCGATCAGCGCTGAAGACCGTGCCGATCCGAAGATCGCGGCGAACATCAAGGACGATTTCCTGTTCGTCAACGACATCACCGGTGTCGTGATTCCGAAGGAATTCATCCAGTCTATCGAAAAGGGCCTGCGCGAAACGATCACCAGCGGTCCGCTGGCTGGCTTCCCGGTCGTGGACGGCATGGTGGAGCTGGTGTTCGGCTCCGACCCTGACGTCGACTCCTCGGATATGGCGTTCTAGCTGGCGTCGTCGATGGCCTTCAAGCAGG
>NZ_JBNBBE010000123.1:0-295 GCF_050031795.1 Stenotrophomonas sp. SrG | reverse complement strand
CGGGGCGTCCCGGGTGTCGACAGGCGTCCCCCCCACGGTTCGTTCCCTCCCGGGGCGTAACGTTGGTTGAACGGCGCACCGACCACCGGTCGGGGCCTGCCGGGGCGTACCGATCGTTGAAAGGCGTACCGACCAACGGTCGGTACCTCCCGGGGCGTGACGGGTGTTGAAAGGCGTACCGACCAACGGTCGGTACCTACCGGGGCGTGACGGTCGGGGAAAGGCGTACCGACCAACGGTCGGTACCTCCCGGGGTAGCGCACGACCGTTGGGCGGGCGGCGGCCCGCACCGCCG
>NZ_JBNBBE010000122.1:0-295 GCF_050031795.1 Stenotrophomonas sp. SrG | reverse complement strand
CGAGGAAACGGGCCACGTGGCTGGAGCTGCCGCCGGCCAGGTACACCGAGCGCGCCCCGAAGATCACCGCCCGGTCCCCGGCCAGGCTGCCCAGCCAACCGCAGACCACCTCCATCGGCTCGACCGCCAGCGCGTCGTCGCCCGCGTGCGCGGCGGCGATCAGGGCTTCCGGCGTGGACCACTGCGGTTCCACCCCACGAATGCCGCACAGGCAGGGATACAGGTTCATCACGCCGCTGCCGGACAGGATCCGTTCGTTGTCCACGGGGTCCCAGCGCGCCAGCATCTTCTGCAG
>NZ_JBNBBE010000121.1:0-295 GCF_050031795.1 Stenotrophomonas sp. SrG | reverse complement strand
CCCCCAGGCGGGGTTCGAACCACGCACTGATGCTGCGTCCGAAGGTCGCCGCGTCCAGCGCCAGCAGCCGTTCGATTTCACGCGGTGGCAGGGGGATCACCGCCGAGGCCTGGTCGCCGTTGAGCGGCAGCAGCGCCATGGTGCGGCCATAGCCGACCCACTCCCACGCAGTGTGCTGGTGCGGCCCCTCGACCTGCATCCGGCAGACCAGCATCGATTTGCCGAAATCGCGCATGCGCGCGCCGATGCCCAGCAGGCGCCGGGTGGACGAGAACCGGCGGTCGGCCGCCACCAC
>NZ_JBNBBE010000120.1:0-295 GCF_050031795.1 Stenotrophomonas sp. SrG | reverse complement strand
GGTGGGTGGGCATCAGGTGCGCGGTCTTGGCGTACCAGTAGTTGGACACCTGGCAGAGCATTTCGCCCTTGCCGGGAATCGGATCGGGAAGCACCACGTCGAAGGCCGACAGTCGGTCGGTCGCGACCATCAGCAGGTAGTCCCCCGGCGGCGTGCCGGCGGGCAGCCGTTCGCGCGGAATGTCGAACACATCACGCACCTTGCCGCGATGGCGCAAGGGCAGGCCGGGGAGATCGGATGGCCACCACGGGGTCGGCACGGGCCCTCGTGGGGCTTCGTCGCGACGGCTGGCCAG
>NZ_JBNBBE010000119.1:0-295 GCF_050031795.1 Stenotrophomonas sp. SrG | reverse complement strand
TCGTAGTTCATCCGCGCCAGGTCCTGCGCCGCCTGCGCCTGCGTCAGCGAGGCGTCGGCCTGGGCCAGGTCGCTGTCCAGCGTGCGGTGGTCCAGCTGCAGCAGCACCTGGCCCTGTTGGACCCACTGGCCGACGTCCACCGGCAGTGCAGTCACGCGCTGGCCGCTGATTTCGACGCCAAGCTGCATTTCCTCCTACGCGGAGACCGGGCCGGAGACCAGCACCGTGCGCGCCATGGTCTGCTGCTGCACGGTGGCCGGCGAAACCGGCAGCGCGGAGCTGGCGGCCGCTGCCT
>NZ_JBNBBE010000118.1:0-295 GCF_050031795.1 Stenotrophomonas sp. SrG | reverse complement strand
TTTACGCAGAGCATGAGCCGCAAGGGAAATTGCTGGGACAACGCCGTCGTAGAGCGGGTTGTCGCCACCCTCACGGGAGAATGGCTGTACGCCAAGTACCCCACACGGTACGAGGCAGCGGCAGATATCGAACAGTTCGTGGACTGGTACAACCAGCGCCGGCTGCATAACGCCAACGGCCTGGTACCGCCTGCGCGCCACGAAGCGCAGGTGGCCTGAACGCCCCTTGAGAGTGTCCAGAAAAACTTGACCCCCACAGGTTTACGGCGTCCCCCGCAAACCCGCCCCCGCCGGC
>NZ_JBNBBE010000117.1:0-296 GCF_050031795.1 Stenotrophomonas sp. SrG | reverse complement strand
AGGTCACGCGGTCCGGGCCGAACCAACGCGGGTCGCCGAGGGGGTGGGGGGCTGCGATGCCGCTCTGGCCGCGCGGGCGCGCACCCAGCGCCCGGCGCCGGCGCGGTCCGGGGGGGGGGGCGGGGGGGCGGGGGGGCGGGGGGCGGGGCGCGGGGCCCGGGGCGCGCCGGCGGCGCCGCGCGCCACGCGCCCCGCACGGCCCGCGCGCCCCCGCCCGCCCCCGCCCCCCCGCCGCCGCGCCGCCCCCGCCCCGGCGCGCGCCCGCGGCGGGGACGGCCCCCCGCTGCCCCTGCAGG
>NZ_JBNBBE010000116.1:0-296 GCF_050031795.1 Stenotrophomonas sp. SrG | reverse complement strand
CCCCCCCCCCCCCCCACGCCCCCCCAGCCGCCCGCCCACTCCCCCCCCACCCCCCCCCACCGCCCCCACAGGCCGCCCCCCCCCCAGCCGCGCCCCCCCCCCCCCCCCCCCCCAAGCGCGACCCCCCCCCCCCCCCCCACCCCCCCCCAGCCCCCCCCCCCCCCGCCCCCGCCCGCCAGCCCGACCCGCCCCCCGCTGCCCCCCGCCCCCCCCCCCCCGCCCCCACCCACCGCCCCGCCCCCACCATCCTCGGCCTGACCGCCCACCCCCCGGAGCCGCAGTACCCCCACCAGCGC
>NZ_JBNBBE010000115.1:0-296 GCF_050031795.1 Stenotrophomonas sp. SrG | reverse complement strand
TCGCGCCCGTTCGCCAGCATCGCCTCGGTGGGCTACGCGCAGACCGCGTACCCGATCGGCGTGGCAAACGGCTGGGTCAGCCGTACCCAGGCGGTGGACCGCACGCTGACCACGCTGAAGTTCTTCCGCGACATGCCGCTGGGCCCGCAGCGCACCGGTAAGGGCGGCTACAAGGGTTTCTACTACCACGTCCTGGACATGCAGCAGGGCCACCGCTATGACAGCTGGGTGGAACTGTCGAGCGTGGACACCGCATTGCTGATGTTGGGCGTGCTGTTCGCCCAGTCGTACTACAA
>NZ_JBNBBE010000114.1:0-297 GCF_050031795.1 Stenotrophomonas sp. SrG | reverse complement strand
CGTCGACCCGCTCCGGTTCGGGCAGAACTTCGTGCCGGCCAGCGACCTGCAGCCGGGCACGGTGGTCGACGACACCGACCTGGACAACGCCGCGGCCAGCCAGCTGGTCAACGAAGTCGTTGGCTCGCTCGCGCCGGCCTTCAGCCTGTACACCAACGATCCCGGCAAGGGCCACCGCATCACCAAGCTGCAGCAGGATTCGCTGGGTTTTGCCCAGAGCCTGTCGGCGGCGGTTGAGCCGGGCTACCCGGGGAAGTCCGACCGTGGCCTGGCCATCGTCAAGTCCGCCATCGTGTC
>NZ_JBNBBE010000113.1:0-297 GCF_050031795.1 Stenotrophomonas sp. SrG | reverse complement strand
GGGGCCCGCCCGGAACCGCGCATCATCGCCACTGACCCGGAAGGCGCGGCGCTGCTGGGCGGCGCGGAGTGGCAGCCGCACAAGATCCAGGGCTGGACCCCGGACTTCGTGCCGGACGTGCTCAACCGCGAGGTCTACGCCGAACTGCTGAGCATCGACGACGCCCGCGCGATTGAAACGTCGCGCCGGCTGGCGGCCGAGGAAGGCCTCTTCGTCGGCATCTCGGCCGGTGCCCCGGTGGCCAGCGCGCTGGCTGTGGCGGCCAAGGCTGAGCCCGGCAGCGTGCTGCTGGCGATG
>NZ_JBNBBE010000112.1:0-297 GCF_050031795.1 Stenotrophomonas sp. SrG | reverse complement strand
CCATATCGACGGCGAGGGCTTCCAGCTCGGCGAGCTGTTCGGTGGGGCGCGGACCGTGGTGTGGGCCGCGGGCGTGGCCGCTTCGCCGCTGGCGCGGACGCTGGAGGTGCCGTTGGACCGCGCCGGTCGCGTGCCGGTGCAGCCCGACCTGACCCTGGCCGGACACCCGGAGATCTTCGTCGCCGGCGACCTGGCCGCGCTGCTGCAGGCCGATGGACGGCCGGTGCCGGGCGTTGCCCCGGCCGCCAAGCAGTTGGGCCAGCATGTGGCCGCGACGATTCGTGCGCGGCTGGACGG
>NZ_JBNBBE010000111.1:0-298 GCF_050031795.1 Stenotrophomonas sp. SrG | reverse complement strand
TCGCGGGCCTGGTCGTCAACGTGACTTCCACGGCGAGCAACAAGGCGCTGCTACTCGTAGGCCTTAAAACCGCCAGCAAGGCAGCAGTGAATGTGTTCACCGAATCGCTTGCCATCGAAGTGGATCCATTAGGCGGTCGGTTGCGGTTGGTGCTGCCCGGGCGCTCGCCCGCCACCCGGTTCGGCGCGAACGCAGGCATTCCTCTGGGCGGCATGGACCATCCGGCCTATGGCCAGTTGGTGACCGGCGTGATTGCCAGCTTCCGTGACAGCAGCGGGCTGGTCACCCACGCATCGGA
>NZ_JBNBBE010000110.1:0-298 GCF_050031795.1 Stenotrophomonas sp. SrG | reverse complement strand
GTGGCGCCCGCCCCTCTGTGGCGACTGCTCTGGCTGTGGCTGCCGCTTCTGGGCGTGGCGGTGCTGCTGGTCACCACGCACCTGCAGGAACAACGCACACCGATGGACATGGCCATCACCCTGCCGTGCCTGCTGGTGCTGGGCGGTGTGCTCAGCTGGGCGTTCCTCCGTCGCCGCATCACGCTGGAACAAGGCGAGCTGCTGGTGACCTCCACCTTCTACCGCCGTCGCACGGCGGTATCGTCGATGCTGCTGGGCCCGGCGCGCATCGTCGACCTGGCCGACCACAGCCAGTTCA
>NZ_JBNBBE010000109.1:0-298 GCF_050031795.1 Stenotrophomonas sp. SrG | reverse complement strand
AACGGCCGCCCGTTGGGGCGGCATTTTTGCGTTGCATCGGCGTGGCCGATGCAACGCAGCAATACAAGGCGCTTGCGCCTTTTATTGCTGCAACGGAATCACGCGGAGTTCCACGCGGCGGTTCTTGGCGCGACCGGCGTCGGTGCTGTTATCGGCGATCGGGTAGGCCTTGCCGGCCCCCAGCGTCTCGATACGCACGCTCTGAACGCCCTGGGCGGTCAGGTACTGCGCAACCGAATCGGCGCGTTCCGTGGACAGCTTGGTGTTGACCGCGTCACTACCAATGCTGTCCGTGTGG
>NZ_JBNBBE010000108.1:0-298 GCF_050031795.1 Stenotrophomonas sp. SrG | reverse complement strand
CTGCGCGGGCAGCGCCCGCGCGCGGGGTCGTCGGTGCAGGTGACCTGCAGGCGGCCAGGGCCGTGCACCACCTCGTCGAACCCGAGCACGGTGCGCGGCGCCCAGAACGGCAGGGGCTGCGGCGCGGCACGGTCGAAGGCGTGGTTCAGCGTGGTCACGGTGGGGCCTGCGGCCGGCGTGGTGACCGGGGGCCGCTGCGCCGCCGCGGGTTGGGCGACCCACAAGGCCGGTACGAGCAGGACGGCGCGCAGCAGGGTCCGCTCCAGCGCCCCTCCTGCGCGATCGGCGCTGCATCCTT
>NZ_JBNBBE010000107.1:0-299 GCF_050031795.1 Stenotrophomonas sp. SrG | reverse complement strand
CCATGGAATTCTCCGCTTACTGCTTGTCGGCCGCGGCCGCCGGCGTTGCCGGCCAGCCCGGTGCGGCGCCCATCTCGGTTGCCTGCACGGGCATGCCCGGCTGGAACTTCTGCAGGCCTTCAACGATGACCTTGTCGCCGGGCTTCAGGCCGTCTTCGACCAGCCACTTGCGGCCCAGCGCGCGGCTGACCTTGACCGGGCGCACTTCGACCTTGTTGTCCTTGCCGTCCACCATGGCGCTGGTGTCGCCCTTGGCGTCGCGGGCGATGCCCTGCATGGGCACCAGCAGCGCGTTGTCG
>NZ_JBNBBE010000106.1:0-299 GCF_050031795.1 Stenotrophomonas sp. SrG | reverse complement strand
TGATGCTGCTCCTCATCCCCGCCGTGGCCCCCAAGGCCGTGACGGAGAAGGAACGCAACATCATGGTGACCCCGGTCGACGCTCCGCCGCCGCCCCCACCGCCGCCGCCGCCGCCGCCGCCGACTGACACGCCGCCGCCGCCGGTCAAGACCCGGTCGCCGCCCAAGCCCTCGCCGGGGCCGCCGCCGCCGCAGGCGCCGGTGATCGACGTGCCGGAACCGCGTCCGAACGACATCGCCACGCCGCCGAGTCCGCCGAGCCCGCCGCCGCCGCCGAGTTCCATCGAGGCCAGCGTCGAT
>NZ_JBNBBE010000105.1:0-300 GCF_050031795.1 Stenotrophomonas sp. SrG | reverse complement strand
CGACCGTGGACAGCAGGCCGGAGGCAATGAAGGAAGCCATACCAAGCAGGTTGCCCAGGTGCTGCCGGTCGCTCAGCACCAGCTTGGCCAGCACCACGCCCATCAGCACCGCACCCACCAGCCACCGGGCGCGCTGCCCGCGGCGCGAACCCCACACCCAGCTGATCACGCCGAGCACACTCCACACCACCGTCAAACTGGACTGTGCCAGCGTGGACGACCACAGCCGCCCGTTCCACGACACCCCGCCCCAGTGGTGCACGGCGTGCAGGGAGATGCTGGTCAGCGCAAGGAAGCCGG
>NZ_JBNBBE010000104.1:0-300 GCF_050031795.1 Stenotrophomonas sp. SrG | reverse complement strand
TCTCGCCGCCCTCCAGGCCGGCGGTCGAGATAATGGTACGGCGGGCTTGCGGCCGGATTACGGCGCTGGCTACTACGCAGCATTCGTCATTGACCCGGATGGTCACCGGATCGAGGCAGGGATCAATTCCGTGGAAGGGGCCAGCCAGGGGTGAACCTAGCCCATCCGCTCCTGCAGCGCAGGGCCGGCATCCTGCCGTGGGTGGGGGTGGCCGCAAGTGTGGCCATGGCGTTCGTGGTGACCCTGTTCGGGGCCCTGCTGCTGCCGCAGTTCGTGGAGATGTTCGGCAGCGCCGGCCAG
>NZ_JBNBBE010000103.1:0-300 GCF_050031795.1 Stenotrophomonas sp. SrG | reverse complement strand
GATACCACCTGCAGGAAGCGCAGGCGGTTGCGTGCCCACATTTCAAGACAGGACTGCAGACATGGCGATTGGCCCCATTGGTACCGGCCTCGATATTCCCACCCTGGTGGCCCAGCTGGTCGCCAAGGAGCGCGAACCGCAGGACAACCAGATCAATTCCGCCGGTACCGCCGCCAGTGCCAAATTGTCGGCGCTGGCCACCCTGACCAGTGGCATGCCCAACCTGCAGACCCCCCTGGCCAGCCTGATCAAGAACGCCGACAAGCCGTCCTTCAAAGCCAGTACCATCACCGATTCCAA
>NZ_JBNBBE010000102.1:0-300 GCF_050031795.1 Stenotrophomonas sp. SrG | reverse complement strand
CCGCCATGGCCGGCCAGGCCCTGGGCTACGCCCGCCCGTACCCGCCGTTCAACGACGCACGCGTGCACCGTTACTTCTTCCGCCTGTTCGCGCTGGACGGGGCCACGCTCGAGCTGCCCACCCCGTTCACCGCCGCCGACGTGCACACGGCCATGCACGGCCACGTGCTGGCCGAAGCCGCATTGCACGGCACCTACACGCTCAACCCGGCGTTGGCGTGAAATAAAGCCGCCCGATCAATCATCGGGCGGCACAGTGCATCGGTAGCGCCGGCCGTTGGCCGGCCCACGCAATGCCGGG
>NZ_JBNBBE010000101.1:0-301 GCF_050031795.1 Stenotrophomonas sp. SrG | reverse complement strand
CCCGCGGTTCCCGCGCGAAGTGCCCGCCGCAGTCGCCGCCGAAGTGGGCGCAGCCCGCCTCGGCGTGCGCCCGGGCCCGCTGACCACCCGGCAGGGCGCGGGCGACGACACCCCGCAGGCCACCTACCTGGCCGCCGCGCACATCCTGGCCAGCATCGGCGTGGCCTACCTGCACATCGCCGAAGCGGAGTGGGAGGACGCCCCGGTGATGCCGGTGGCGTGCAAGGAAGCGCTGCGGATGATCTATCGCGGCAGTCTGATCTCTCGCGGCACGTCGACCGTCGAGCGCGCCGACGAAGCG
>NZ_JBNBBE010000100.1:0-301 GCF_050031795.1 Stenotrophomonas sp. SrG | reverse complement strand
GATCCCGGCTCCGCGCTGCAGCTGGCCGCCGAGGCGCTCGTCATTGCACCCGACGCGCATGTCGACGCCGCCCAGGCCAGCATCGCCTACGCCTTCGAGCGCAAGATCTTCGACGGTCGCCGCGCACGCCGGCCCAGCTTCAACTAAGCCTTTGCCGAGCTGCTGGCCGGTCGTGCGGAGCGCACCTGGCCGCGCGGTGCCACCTCGCACCTGGGCAAGCTGCTGCCGGTAGCGTTGCTCGGGTTCAGCAAGGAGGACCAGCAGGCCCATTGCCCGGCCTCGCCGCTGTTCGATGCGCTGA
>NZ_JBNBBE010000099.1:0-302 GCF_050031795.1 Stenotrophomonas sp. SrG | reverse complement strand
AAGGCATGGGATCGAGCATAGTCCGATGGCGGTGGACCGGCCGTCCGACCTTGGTCGTAGGCGGGCCCGGTGCTACCGGCTCCGGATCCGGCTTCCACCAGTGATCAGCTGCTGTGCCCTCGGCCGTGCGATGAAACGCGCGGGGAAGATCGGTGCCGGCGCGCTCGCCGCGTCCAGGCGTTGCAGCTGCGCAGCACTGAACACGATGTCCAGCGCACCGAGATTGTCCTGGACCTGCGCCAAGGTGCGCGCGCCCATGACCGGCGAGACCACGGCCGGATGCCGCAGCGTCCCGGCCAGGG
>NZ_JBNBBE010000098.1:0-303 GCF_050031795.1 Stenotrophomonas sp. SrG | reverse complement strand
ATCCTGCCGGCGGGCCAGACCATTCCGTACCTCGTACAAGCGCCATCGTGGATGCAGGGCGCAGCGAAGCAGGCCCCTTCGACCGGCAAGTTCATGGAGCGCAACGAGTTCGACACCCCCACGCTCGGCAACGATTGGCTGCGCGTGCGGGTACCCAAACAAGCCGGGGCGAACCTGCGCGAGCGCCCCGGCTCTCTCGCGTTGCACCCGCTGCCGGAAGACCTCGACACGTGACGTACCCCCGCGGTCCTGGGCCGCCGCCAGCAGCACCTGCGCTACGAGGCCAGCACCCCGATGACGCAG
>NZ_JBNBBE010000097.1:0-305 GCF_050031795.1 Stenotrophomonas sp. SrG | reverse complement strand
TCCGGTGCGCGGCGCGGGCGGTGCGGCCGGGCTGCCGCGGGGGGGGCGGCGCGCGGCGGGGCGGCGGGGGGGGGGAGGGGGGGGGGGTCGCGCGGGGGGGGGGCGGGGGGCGCGCGGTGGGGGGGGGGGGGGGGGGCGGGGGTGGGGCCCGGGGGGGGGGGGGGGGGGGGGGGGGTTGGGGGGGGGGGGGGCGCGGGGGGGGGGGCGCCGCGCGCGGCCGGGGGCGGCGGGGGCCGGGGCGGCGCAGCCCCCCACGCGCCCGGCAGCGGCCGCCCCCCACCCCGCACCCCAGCACCACGACGCCG
>NZ_JBNBBE010000096.1:0-305 GCF_050031795.1 Stenotrophomonas sp. SrG | reverse complement strand
TCGCACCACGGTCAAAGGGCCGGCCCAGCCGGAAAGGGTGTGCGCTTCGGTGTCCAGGTCGGCGGTGGCCTCTTAGGCCAGCAGGCCGCCCAGTTCGATGGCCAGCTCGCGGAAGTCCATGGTGCTCAGGGACGCATCGCGCATCAGGCCGATCTTGTGCTGCACCAGCGGGTGGCGAACTTCGTCGATTTTCATGGGAATGCCAACTATACGGGGAGAACGCCATTTTGCCGCACCGGTGCCATGGCCGGCCATAGCCGGCCCCCGAGATTCACAATCTCCACCGGTGTAAGGTTCTTGCAACA
>NZ_JBNBBE010000095.1:0-306 GCF_050031795.1 Stenotrophomonas sp. SrG | reverse complement strand
CGCTGACCCTGCAGGCCGACCGCCAGCAGGTGCTGGCCGGTGGCAGCGGGCTGTTGAACGCACGCCTGCAGCACGACGGTGGCAACGCGGCGCGGGCGGCGGGACGCTCGGCAGCGCGCCCGCTGCCGGCGGGCGGCGAAGCACTGCTGGTGGCACCGGACGGGCGCAGCTGGCCGGTGCCGCGGGTGGCCGGCAAGGACGGCCTGCGCGCGCAGGTGACCATTCCCGAGGAGGTGGGGCAGGCACAGGGGCGGTGGGAACTGCAGGCCTTCGTGACCGCGCAGGGCGTGCAGCGCGACGCCAAGG
>NZ_JBNBBE010000094.1:0-307 GCF_050031795.1 Stenotrophomonas sp. SrG | reverse complement strand
CCGCGCAAGATCCGCATTGTCTTCATCCTGCTGGCCGTACTGGCCAGCCTGGGCATCCTGCTGGGCGCGTGGCTGGTCTCGCTGGTGATCAAGCACAGCCTGGTCCGCAGCGCGCTGCAGGAAGAAGCGACATATTTCTGGGACCTGCACGCGGCCTCGCCCGCGCAGCCGCCGCCGACCACGCGCAACATCCGCGGTTACCTGCTGGAGGCGGGGCAATCGGCGCTGAGCCTGCCGCCCATCCTGCGCACGCTGGCGCCGGGCTTCCACGAGTTGAAGGCCGACGACCAGCTGGTGCTGGTCGATG
>NZ_JBNBBE010000093.1:0-308 GCF_050031795.1 Stenotrophomonas sp. SrG | reverse complement strand
AACGAATGTCCTTGGCAGCCATTGCTATTCCCTTTTATGTGGCGCCGGGCGATGCCCGGCTGCTTTGATCTCAAAAAATAACACGCGGCGGGGCGAGCCCGGCGGCGCAAACTCAGCCGATGACGGCGAGGATGTCGTCTTCGCGCAGGACCTTGGATTCCACGCCTTCGCTCTTGTAGGTGCTGCCGGCGTACTGGCCGTAGATCACCTTGTCGCCAACCTGCAGCGACGGCGCGCGCACGCTGCCGTGGTCCAGCGGCTTGCCCGGGCCCACGGCCACGACTGCACCCTGGGTCGTCTTTTCCTTG
>NZ_JBNBBE010000092.1:0-308 GCF_050031795.1 Stenotrophomonas sp. SrG | reverse complement strand
TTCGACATCCGTTCCATGCAGCAGCGCTTCCAGGGCACTTATCTGCGCCGCTCCTTCGTACGCAGTGTCGCCACGCCGGCCGAGCTGTTCCTGCCAGCACTCATGTCGCTGGACGACGAGCAGCTGCGCGAGCGTATCGCCGCCCTGTACGCGCCGGCCCCTGGCAACGCCTTGCAGCAGCTTCGGGCGCTGGAGGAAGAGCGTGCCACCCTGGAAGCCGCCCGCGCCGGGCACTTGTGCGCATCGTGCTAGTGCGTTCATTGGCGTGACCAGGTACTGGACGTCAAGCGCCTCGGCCCGGCCATCGC
>NZ_JBNBBE010000091.1:0-308 GCF_050031795.1 Stenotrophomonas sp. SrG | reverse complement strand
ATCCACGAAGGCTCCGACGACGAGTCGCTGGCCGGCACCCCCAGAACCGGCTGCCTTGGCTGACCGTGACGCCCACCGCTGCGGTGGGCGTTTTCGTTTCCAACGCGTCCTTCATCTGCCGTGAAGCCAGCCCGCCGCAAGGTAGCGGTGTTGGGCGGTGCCCGCCGGGTCGCACTGCCGGAGACGACGATGACGCAGCCTAGATGCCCTGGCCGCTAGCGTGTGTGGCGGCAGTCATCCCGGTGTCTGGACCCGGTATAGAAGGAGCGGCACGCATGACGATCGAAGTGTGGCCGGGCGGCATCACG
>NZ_JBNBBE010000090.1:0-309 GCF_050031795.1 Stenotrophomonas sp. SrG | reverse complement strand
CATCGCAGCGTCCCGCACGCGACCCGGCCCCGGAAGCAGCGCCCCCGGGGCGATCTCGGCCAGCGGCAGCAACGCGCACGCGCGCTCGTGCAGGTAGGGGTGCGGCACCTTCAGCTGCGGCAGGTCGCTCACTGCCTCGCCGTACAGCAGCAGGTCCAGGTCGAGCGAGCGCGGGCCCCAGTGCACCGCCGCATCGCGGACCCGGCCGAAGTCGCGGGCGCTTCCCCACAGGGCCGCGCGCAGTGGGGTCGGTTGCAGCCCGGTGTGGGGCAGCGCGGCGGCAGTGTCGAAACCCCGCGGGGGGTGAAT
>NZ_JBNBBE010000089.1:0-309 GCF_050031795.1 Stenotrophomonas sp. SrG | reverse complement strand
CGGATGCCCAGTTCCGGACCGTTCTCGTCGAAGCGGACCAGGTCGCTGCTGGGCTGTAGCTCGATCCGCATGCGCGGATGCAGGCGAGAGAAACGCGGCAGGCGCGGCACCAGCCAGCAGTACGACAGCGAGCGCAGGGTGGTGATCCGCAGCGGCACCACAGCGGCCTGCGGGTGCAGGTTGCCGGCCACGGCGTTGGTGTCGCGCAGGGCGGCGGCGGCGGCGTCGGCCAGCTGGCGGCCTTCGGCGGTCAGGCGCACGCCACGGGCATGGCGCTAGAACAGCACCGTGCCCAGCAGTGCTTCCAGC
>NZ_JBNBBE010000088.1:0-309 GCF_050031795.1 Stenotrophomonas sp. SrG | reverse complement strand
TGCCGGCGCTGCGGATGACCGTGGCACTGCTGGTCACCGGCTATGGGGTGGCGCGCCGGCGCGGCTACGGGGTGGAAGTGTTCCCCGGCGGGCGTGCGGTGCTGCTGCGCAGGGTCTCGGCCCTGCCCGGCCTGGGCCTGGTGGCGCTGATCTTCGTGGGTATCCGTGCCGGCATCTTCACCGCCGTGGAAAGCGCGGCCATTGCCGTGGTGTATGCCCTGCTCGTGACCACGGTGCTGTACCGCCAGCTCGACTGGCGCGAGTGCCTGGGCACGGTGACCCATGCCGCGCGCAGCACCGGCGTGATCC
>NZ_JBNBBE010000087.1:0-311 GCF_050031795.1 Stenotrophomonas sp. SrG | reverse complement strand
CCCTGCCGACCCGCGCCCCGGGCCGGCCCTCGCCGAGCCGCACCCCGGCCAGGCCCGCGCCGACGGCCCCGGCGCCCACCCGGCCCCCGCCGCGCGCCCCCCCCCGCCGCCCCCCCCCCCCCGCCCCCCGCCCCCGAGCGCCCGCGGGGCGCACACCCCCCCCCCCCCCACCCCCCCCCCCCCACGCCCCCCCCCCCCCCACCCAGCCGCGCTTCCTGCTCCGGCGCCCACAGAGCTCGACACACGCTGGGACTCGTCGGGAGCGTCAGATGTGTATCCGAGACTGGAAGCTGGACATCCGCGCGCTGGAC
>NZ_JBNBBE010000086.1:0-311 GCF_050031795.1 Stenotrophomonas sp. SrG | reverse complement strand
GGCGGGTCCGGCAGCACCATGCCACCGACCACGCCGAAATCGACGTAATCACGGGCGTGGAAATCGTAGCGGAAGTTGAACGGCCGGGTCAGGTCCTGCGGGTCGCCCAGCAGGGTCAGCGTGCCGCTGCCGTCGAAGCCGGAGGAGGCCATGATCGATTCCTCCACCCGCGCCCGGTTCTGCGCGTTGAGCCGGGCGAACGCGCCGCGCATGCCGATCGCGCCCACTTCGCGCGGCTGCGGCACGGTCTGGCCCTGCAGGTTGCCGTCCGGGGCGACTCGGACGGGGACCGCGAACCCGCTGCCGTGGCG
>NZ_JBNBBE010000085.1:0-311 GCF_050031795.1 Stenotrophomonas sp. SrG | reverse complement strand
GAACAGACCGGGATCCGGACACCGGCGCCGCTCTGGGTGGGTGTCTCTCCTCACCGACACAGTACGGCGCCGCGTTGCACTGTGCCGCAGCAAGAACGCGGCGCACCATGCGAAAAATCCGAATCCACCGTAGGCACGACTCCTTTGGAGAAGTCGCTCACATCACGCAGGGCAGCGCGCAAGCGTTACCCGAATTTACCGCTGTGCATACCAAGGCGACAGCAACACGGCGGTAGCCGATGCCACGTTGAGGCTTTCCACCGCACCACAGCCGGGAATGGATACCTGCAGGTCGCAGGTCTGAGCCAACG
>NZ_JBNBBE010000084.1:0-311 GCF_050031795.1 Stenotrophomonas sp. SrG | reverse complement strand
GAGCAGCTGCTGCACGATCCGCGCGGCGGGCTGTGGATCATGGGCGACCAGGGCGAAACCGGCGAGATGGGGCTGCTGCGGTGGCAGAAGGACCGCTTTGAACGCGTGCCCGGCCTTCCGCCCGGCAACCTCTTCGACATGGCTTGGGTCAGCGCCGATGAGGTCTGGATGGCGCGCAGGGGCGCACTGGAGCGCTACCGGTGGGACGGGCTCAGCATGACGCTGCGGGAACGGGTCGGTGCCGCGCAGGGACTGCCGCCGGTGTCGAGGGGGGGTATCGCGCTTGGCCGTAACGGCCAGGTGTGGGCCAC
>NZ_JBNBBE010000083.1:0-312 GCF_050031795.1 Stenotrophomonas sp. SrG | reverse complement strand
ACCCAGACGTGCTTCTGGGCTGGCAGGTTGACGCCTGCAATACGCGCCATGCCGCGGTTCTCCAGCTGAGTGATGGCCGACAGCGCACCCGAGGCGCGCCGATCCGGCAGGATGGATCAAAAAGTGACCTAGCGATACTAACAAGGTTCCGGTTTACATGGAAGCCCGTGAACCCTGAAAGGTTTCATGGACCCGGCCCAGGGAGTGTGCCCAGGCTCCGGCGCCGGACCAGGTGGACTCCGGAAGCGACCCTTTCGGGCCCTCTTCCGGCGCCGCCCGCGCTACTCCCGCGCGGGACGACCCGATCTCACA
>NZ_JBNBBE010000082.1:0-314 GCF_050031795.1 Stenotrophomonas sp. SrG | reverse complement strand
GTTGTGCGGCCTATGCGGCCGATGGACTCCACGGTGCGGGTGACGATCTGCGATCCTGCGCCACTGTTGGGCTCCAAGTAGGACAAGGTCGTCCGACTACCGACAGCGTCGACCTTCCACGTGAGGCGGCCGTTGGTGTCGAAGATCTGGGAGCGTGTCCCCTGGGCGTCCACTGTCTTGGTGATGGCTCGGACCTGCGCGCCACCGATCTCAAGCTGCTTCACATCCCCCAGTTCATTTACGGTGGTTGCGGACCCGTCCGCGTGGGAGGTAATGGACCCGGCGTCGACCGGCTGACCGCCAGCCAGCAGATA
>NZ_JBNBBE010000081.1:0-316 GCF_050031795.1 Stenotrophomonas sp. SrG | reverse complement strand
CAGCCGACCCGGTGCGCCTCGAGCACGGTCACCCGGTAGCCGCGTTCGGCCAACGAGAGCGCGGCAGACAGGCCGGTGTAGCCAGCGCCCAGTACGCACACGTCGGTGGCATGGTCGCCCCGCGGCGGCGCGCGCAGTGGCGCGTCGGGCACGCTGTCGGCATACCCGCTGGGTGCGTGCGCCTGTCCGGCCAGGCTCATCGGGGGCTCGCTCATGCGCACAGCATGCCAGCCACCCGTGTCGAGGTGAGGTGCGCCAGCTGGGACGGCGGCTGCCGACGGAGGTACAGTGGCACTATCACAGTACGTTCCAGCCC
>NZ_JBNBBE010000080.1:0-317 GCF_050031795.1 Stenotrophomonas sp. SrG | reverse complement strand
CACCTGGGCGGTGTTGATGAAGGCGGCCAAGGTCAGCCAGCCCGCGTGCAGCGCCAGCGCATAGGCGGCGAAGGCTCGCTGGCCGGCACTGGCGGTGGCCGGCGCCGCGCGTACAGCGGCAACCAGCAGGCACACCAGCGCCAGCCAGATGATGGCCAGCGCCGGCAGGAACGCCTGGTTGGAGAACACCGGCATCCACGGCGCCGTCAGCGCGAACCCGGCGGCGGCCCAGCCGCGCGCGCCGGCGTTGTCATCGGGCCGGCGCTGGCGCATCTGCCACAGCCCGAAGGCCACGTCCCACAGGAAGATCAGGCCCA
>NZ_JBNBBE010000079.1:0-319 GCF_050031795.1 Stenotrophomonas sp. SrG | reverse complement strand
CTAGCCCACCCTGCCTCGCCCCCGGCCGCACAAGACCGGCGTCGGGCTCCGCTCTGCCGGATCGCCACCGGGCCGGCAGGCGCCGCGCGGGGCACGATAGCCCCCGCACACCCCGCGTTCGCCGGGCGGGGTCACACCAACGAGGATCTACACGGCGCCTCGCACGTACCCACCCGCCCCGCCCATGCACTCGGCCCAGCGCCGGTCGGTCGCCGCCAGCAGCACCGCCATGCGCTGTTCCAGCGATTGCCCGCGGGCCAGCCCCTCCCGTGCCGCCGCACCCATCTCGGACACGCGCACCGGGGCGATGGCCTTGATG
>NZ_JBNBBE010000078.1:0-319 GCF_050031795.1 Stenotrophomonas sp. SrG | reverse complement strand
TGACCATGCCGCCAGCACCTTCTGATGGATCGCTGCCGCGTATTTCGCACGCAGGTCGACGCAGGAGACGCCGCCACCGGAGCCCGGCTCGGCGGCGCCGCTGGCACCGGCGGTGGATAGCCCTGCGGCCGCCCGCGCCGCAGTGACCTCGCGAAGTTTCTGTTCTGCGCGCTTGATCTCGCTTTCCTGCTGCGCGCGCTTGGCGAGGATCTCGGCCAGCCTCTTCGCGGTTTCCGCGGCCTTGGCGTCGTTTTCCTTCTGCTCCTGCTCGGCCAGCTTCTTCTTCTGCGCGGCCTCTTCCTGCTGCTTGTCCAGGCGA
>NZ_JBNBBE010000077.1:0-320 GCF_050031795.1 Stenotrophomonas sp. SrG | reverse complement strand
CGCCCGGGCCGGCCCGCCCTGCGCGCGCGCGACGAGCGCTGGCTCACGGCCAGCCTCAACGACGCCCAAGCTGCCCCGCCGGGCGCCCCCCCGCCCCCCCCCGCCGGGAGGCAGCCCCCCCGCAGCCGCGGGGGCCGCCCCGCCCCCCCGCCGGCGCCGCCCCGCGGCGACCCCAACACCCCCGCGCGCCGCCAACCCACCAAGCCCACCCCCACCCCCACTCCCGCGAACTCACGCCGATCCCCTCAGAACTTGCGCGTCCCCGTAGACCTACATGCTCCCTCCGTAGGAGGCCCGACCACGCCGGCGCAGTGCCTGCC
>NZ_JBNBBE010000076.1:0-320 GCF_050031795.1 Stenotrophomonas sp. SrG | reverse complement strand
GCGCTGGCGGTGACAGCGTTCCGCCGGCTGCAGCAGGAGCGGCCCAAGGCCCGCTTCGTGTGGGTGGGCGATGGCCCGGCCCGCGAGAAACTGGCCCATGAAAACCCGGACTTCCTCTTCTGTGGGGTGCAGCGCGGCGATGCGCTGGCGCGCCATTTTGCCAGCGGCGACCTGGTCCTGTTCCCCAGCCGCAGCGAGACCTTCGGCAACGTCACGCTGGAAGCGATGGCCAGTGGCGTGACTACGGTGGCTTTCGACTACGGCGCGGCCCGCGAGCACCTGCGCACCGATGAGAACGGGGTAGCGGTGGACGATGACAA
>NZ_JBNBBE010000075.1:0-321 GCF_050031795.1 Stenotrophomonas sp. SrG | reverse complement strand
CACCCCCCCGCCCGCCCGCGCCGGCCCTCCTTCATCTCACCGGACCCGCACCCCAGCCCGTGGCGACGGTCGACACAGCCTTGGCCACGTATTCCAGGTGGCCCTGGTTCAGCGCGGCCACGCAGATGCGGCCGGTGCCGACGGCGTAGTTGCCGTACTCGTCGCGCAGGCGGTCCACCTGCGCGCGGCTCAGGCCCGAATACGAGAACCTGCCGGCCTGGTCGTTGATGAAGGCGAACTCCGGCGCACCGGCGGCCCGCAGCGGCGCAGCCCGGCCGTCGGCCAGGGCGCGGCTGGGCTGGCGCGTGGCCGGGCGGTGCG
>NZ_JBNBBE010000074.1:0-321 GCF_050031795.1 Stenotrophomonas sp. SrG | reverse complement strand
GGTCAGTCCCGGCCGGCGCCGTCGGACGGGGTGACGGTGAAGATCGTGGGGGCGGCGAAGCCGGATGCCGCGAACGCCGCGGTTACGGCATCCGACACCGTCTCGACCTCGGTGCGGGCGACGAGCGCGATCGCGGCACCGCCGAAGCCGCCGCCGGTCATGCGCGCACCGACGGCGCCCGCCGCCAGAGAGGCGTCGACCGCGGTGTCGAGCTCGGGGACCGAGATCTCGAAGTCGTCGCGCATCGAGGCGTGCGACGCGACGAGGAGGTCGCCGATCGCGGCCGGACCCCGTTCGCGGAGCGTCCGGACCGTGTCGAGC
>NZ_JBNBBE010000073.1:0-322 GCF_050031795.1 Stenotrophomonas sp. SrG | reverse complement strand
CGATGAGCGTGGTGGACGGCCAGGGCCGCGTGCAGGGCATGCAGGGCCTGCGCGTAGTGGACGCCTCGATCATGCCCCGCATCATCACCGGCAACCTCAATGCGACCCCGATCATGATTGCCGAGAAGATCGCCGACCGCATCCGGGGCCGCGAGCCGTTGCCGCGCAGCACGGCCACGTACCACGTGGCCGGCGACGCGCCGGTGCGCGGCTGATGCACAAAATGCGTGCCCGAAGGGGGTAGAGCCGACTGGGGAAGAGCCGACTGGGTAGAGCCGCCTGTTAGTCGGCTATCGCGCGAAGCGCGATGGTATTCCTATCG
>NZ_JBNBBE010000072.1:0-323 GCF_050031795.1 Stenotrophomonas sp. SrG | reverse complement strand
TGACAAGGACGTGCGGCAGCTGAAGAAACTGCCCGGACTTGGACTTGCACGGGCCTGCGAATTGGTCGCCGCAATTGAACAGACCGACCGCTATCTGCTTGCTGACTTGGAACTCGGAGAGAGCATGCTCGATGCAACGACCTCCATGCGCTACTTCAAGCAGCGCTTGCGCGGACGAAAGCAGGAGATATTTGCCGCACTGTTCGTGGACACTCGAAATCGGGCCATCGCCTTCGAGGAGCTTTTCACCGGGACAATCGACTCTGCCGTGGTGTACCCCCGCGATGTCGCGCGCCGCGCCTTGCTCCACAACGCGGCAGCCG
>NZ_JBNBBE010000071.1:0-326 GCF_050031795.1 Stenotrophomonas sp. SrG | reverse complement strand
CCCCAGAGCAGCGCCTTGGCCGCGGTGCCGTATGTCACCAGCAGGCTTCGATCCCACAGAAAACCGCCCAGCGCCCCAATGTCGTGAAGGCGTGCACCAACGTTCCCGATGGGCAGCAGACCGGCCCTGCTCACCTCGGTGGCACCCGTCAGGTCCACGAGAGCCTTGTGCAGGATCAGGTACGCCAGCACCGAGCCAACCAGCACCAGGCAGGAACGCAGGAGCGTGCGGTACTCCTCCCGGACCGCACCCCGAAAGTGGCCAACCCGCAGGTATATCTGCAGAAACCCGAACAAGATCATCAACGCCGCGTAGTTGATCAACAA
>NZ_JBNBBE010000070.1:0-326 GCF_050031795.1 Stenotrophomonas sp. SrG | reverse complement strand
CCTGATCGCTGAGCGTACGCACCGGTCGGGCCGGGTTGCCCACCCACAGCTCGCCTTCGCCCACCACCTTGACCGGCCCGATCACCGCACCGGCGCCGACAAAGCTGTGCCGGCTCACGGTGGCGCCATCGCGGATGCACGCCCCCATCCCGATCAGGCTGTACTCGCCGATCGTGCAGGCATGGATGATGGTGCCGTGGCCGACGGTGACGCCCTCTCCGATCAGGGTCGTGTAGCCGCCCTTGTTGTTGGGGCTGTGGTGGCTGACATGGATGATGGTGCCATCCTGGATGTTGCTGGGCGCGCCGATCCGCACATGGTTGACG
>NZ_JBNBBE010000069.1:0-326 GCF_050031795.1 Stenotrophomonas sp. SrG | reverse complement strand
CCCCACACAACATGGCAGCGGCGAAGCGCAGCAGAATCGACAGATCCTGTTCCAGTCCCATCCAGCTCTCCTCGGCAATGCCTCAAGCCTTGCGAGAGCGTCGTGGGAGTGCCGTGAAATCCGGCGTGAGCATGGCGTGCAGGAGCGGGCCAGGCCCGCCCCAGCCCCACGGTGTTTACTGGGCCAGGTAACCGCCCTCGATGGCGTAATACGTACCGGTGGCGAACGACGCGTCGGCACTGGCCAGCCAGGCCCCCAGCGCTGCCACTTCTTCCGCCTTTCCCAGCCGGTTCTGCGCGTGCGTGGCTTCCAGCGCCTTGCGTACG
>NZ_JBNBBE010000068.1:0-327 GCF_050031795.1 Stenotrophomonas sp. SrG | reverse complement strand
ACCTGTACATGCCGGCCAAGCCTGCCCTGCTGTGCGCCATTGCCGGCTACCTGCTGCTGTGGTCGGTGTGGTGGCTGTTTACACAGATCACCGGCAAGGAAGGCATTGGCCACGGCGATTTCAAGCTGCGGGCCGCGCTGGGCGCCTGGTGTGGGTTGACGGGCATCCTGCCGATCATCCTGCTCTCGTCGGTGCTTGGGGCGATCATCGGTTCGATCTGGCGGTACTCGCGCGGCCGCGACCGGGCCACGCCGATTCCGTTCGGGCCCTACCTGGCCCTGGCGGGCTGGATCGAGTTCATGTGGGGCGAGCCGTTGATCAACGCGT
>NZ_JBNBBE010000067.1:0-328 GCF_050031795.1 Stenotrophomonas sp. SrG | reverse complement strand
CCCAAGCCCGGTCCGGTAGGCGCGGGGTTCCGGCTGCAGCCGAGCGGTCTGGACGTGCTGTGGCAGCTGGACCTGCTGCCAGAGGTGCTGCGGCACGGCGCGCCGGTGCGCCGGCTGTACGGAGAAACGCCGTGCGGGCGCGCGGTGATGGACATGCGCTATGCGGCGCTGCCTGCGCACCTGCACGGCATCGGCATGCAGCGCGGCGCGCTGTTCTCGCTGCTGGCCCAGGCCTGGGAGCCCCCGGGCAACCTGCAGGCCGACACCGCCATCGTCGATGTGGATACCGCAAAGGGCCGCGTGCGCGACGCGCGCGGGCCCTGGCCCG
>NZ_JBNBBE010000066.1:0-328 GCF_050031795.1 Stenotrophomonas sp. SrG | reverse complement strand
CGCGAGGCGTTGTATCCGTTCGCGCTGCGCGGTGAGGCGGTGGCCAGTGGCGGCCGGCACGGCGACACCCACGGCCCGATGCTGCTGGGCGGGTTGGTGCTCAGCACGGCGGACCGGCTGGTGAGCATCCCGGTGCCCGCCGGGTGGTCCAGCCTGCTGGTGCATCCAGACGCCGTCCTGGAAACCCGTCGAGCGCGTGCGGCGCTGCAGGGCAGCTACCACCTATCCGAATTCGTCACGCAAAGCGCGAACCTGGCGCGGGGGTTGAGCGGCTGCTTCCGCGGAGATGCCGAGCTGGTGCGCGCCGGCCTGCGCGACGTGCGGGTGG
>NZ_JBNBBE010000065.1:0-328 GCF_050031795.1 Stenotrophomonas sp. SrG | reverse complement strand
CGTTGTAGCCGTACAGCTTCTGCGTGTTCGGATCCCACACGATCGCGAACAGGTCCCCGCCCACCCCGTGTCCGGTGGGCTCCATCAGCCCCCGCGCGGCATTGGCGGCGATCGCCGCATCCACCGCCGAGCCACCGCCCGTCATCACATCCAGCGCGATCTGCGTGGCCAGCGGCTGCGAGGTGGCCGCCATCGCGAGCGGGGCGATCACTTCCGAGCGGGTGGCGAAGCCATGCCCGGTGACCCGGTCGGCGGCAGAAGACCGCATCGGCAGGGCGCACAGCAGCGCGGCAGCCCGGGCGGCACGGACAAGGGGTCGGGTCACGGA
>NZ_JBNBBE010000064.1:0-330 GCF_050031795.1 Stenotrophomonas sp. SrG | reverse complement strand
CATCTACGTCGTCCAAGCGCCGCCCTTCGCGATGAACTGGAGCGTGGGACAGGTCGGGCCTGTAACACCGGGGAAGTTCCCGCCTGAAGAACCAGCTGGCATGGTGCAGTCAGTTGGCCAGGTTGTGGCGCCGCGGAGTCTCTACCTGCAGCAGTTGCGTGATCGCCTCGGCGAACAGGCGGTGAGTAACGTCACCACTGCGGAGCAGCGTGAGGGACGTATCTGGAGCAACCGTTCAGCTCGCGCTGGGGAGTGAGGAGAATCCTTCTTCGCCGCTGTGGCTGTCCCCATCACTTCATCCGACCGAGCAGATCAGCATCGACCTTGAGG
>NZ_JBNBBE010000063.1:0-331 GCF_050031795.1 Stenotrophomonas sp. SrG | reverse complement strand
CGCTCGTTGTCACGCAGGGTCATGTCCAGCATCAGGCCGATGCGCGACGGCAGCGAATTGAGGAACCAGATGTGCGCGACCGGCGAGGCCAGGTCGATGTGGCCCATGCGCTCGCGGCGCACCTTGGCTAGGGTCACTTCGGTGCCGCACTTTTCGCAGACCACGCCACGGTGCTTCATGCGCTTGTACTTGCCGCACAGGCACACGTAGTCCTTGACCGGCCCGAAGATGGCGGCGCAGAACAGGCCGTCACGCTCCGGCTTGAAGGTACGGTAGTTGCTGGTTTCCGGCTTCTTCACTTCGCCGAAGGACCACGAACGGATCAGGTCCG
>NZ_JBNBBE010000062.1:0-333 GCF_050031795.1 Stenotrophomonas sp. SrG | reverse complement strand
CGATTCATCAGTCGGGTCGCGTGAATTACCACCAAAATGGGGGCGCCAGCTACATTGCGCCACTGACCAAGACCGAGAGGCCATGTCAGATATCTGGTTACCGCGTCCCCGCCATCGATAAGTTGGATGAGCACGAAAGCACAGGCGCAACGGAAGATCAGACAATTGACCTGTCTGATCTTCCAGACGGACCCGTCTCGTTTTCAGTGCTTATAGCCCCAATTGAGTTCGAGCCGTCGTCGCGTGCCGTAAAGCTATCGGACAACGCTGACGGCTACTCAGTTGTTGTGCAAACAGATCCAGTCGCATTTTCAGTTCCAGAAGGGCTAGAGA
>NZ_JBNBBE010000061.1:0-333 GCF_050031795.1 Stenotrophomonas sp. SrG | reverse complement strand
CTGGCGCGGCATGTTGATGCCCGCGCGCAGCGCCACCTTGTAGCTACCGGCGGCCATTTCATCGTGACCGGTAAAGATCGCGGTCGGGCGCTGCTTGCCCAGCAGCAGCTTTTCGGCGGCGGCCACACCGGATGCGAAGGTATAGCCGGCTTCCACGATGCGCCCGGGCGGCAGCTCGATCCCGCGCTGGGCGAGGGCAGCGATGAAGCCGGCGGTGCGCTCGTGCGCCGAGCGGTAGGCGCTGGGGCCGGTGACCAGCGCGATGTCGCGGAGGCCCAGCGACAGCAGGTAATCGGCCGCTTCGGCGGCGCCGTCGCGGTCATGGGTCACCAC
>NZ_JBNBBE010000060.1:0-333 GCF_050031795.1 Stenotrophomonas sp. SrG | reverse complement strand
CCCGGCGAGCGGGCGCCGACCCGCGCGGCCACGGTCTTGAGTGGCAGTGGGGTGGTGTCGAGCAGGTTCATGGCGTGGGCCAGGCGCGCATCGGCGAGCAGCTCGCGCACGCTGGACTGCACGCTGGCCAGGCGCCGCCGCAGGGTGGCGCCGCTGAGACCGAGCTGGTCTTCGAACTCGCGCGATTGCCAGTCGCGTTCGGGCGGGGCGGCAATCAGGTCGCGGATGCGTTCGCCCAGGCTGGGCTCGGGTGGCACCAGCAGGCGGCCGTGGCCGCGCCGGCAGAACGCCAGCACCAGCGAAGCCAGGGCCAGGCGGGCTTCGGTGTACTGG
>NZ_JBNBBE010000059.1:0-333 GCF_050031795.1 Stenotrophomonas sp. SrG | reverse complement strand
GGTACGGGACGATTATTCCCCTTAATTCGGACTAATCAAGGGGGAGTTCGAGGACTAATCGGGCGCCATTCCCGAATTGGAGGACGCCATCCATGTGGTTGCAGAACATTCTAGGCCGCGTCATCGGTGGCCGCACGCCCTCGCTGGACCTGGCCCTGACCGGTGAAAAGCGCCCCTCGGCCTTCTCCGGCAAGGCTTTCCGCGAGGTCACCCCGCCCGCCAACCTGCAGCGCGGCGGGAGCCTGCGCCTGGGTGCCCGCAGCGGCGGCCGACTGGGCCGCATTGGGATTATACCGGCGACGGGAGTTCAAGTCCCATGAACGGGACACTGGC
>NZ_JBNBBE010000058.1:0-334 GCF_050031795.1 Stenotrophomonas sp. SrG | reverse complement strand
ACCGAGTTGGGCGCCGCACCGGCCAGGCCGGCAACTCCGGCGGCCGCGGCCGACAAGCACTAATCCGAGAATACCATGGGTCGTTACATTATTGATCGCCCCATCATCGCGTGGGGGATTTCTATCATCATCATGCTCGCCGGTGCGCTGGCGGTGCTCAAGCTGCCGGTGTCGTTGTACCCGGAAGTGGCACCGCCCGCCGTAGAGATCAGCGCCTCCTACCCGGGCGCATCGGCCAAGGTGGTCGAGGACTCGTTGACCCAGATCATCGAGCAGAACATGACGTGCATCGATGGCGTGATCTCCTTCTCCTCCAACAGCTCGGCCAACGGCA
>NZ_JBNBBE010000057.1:0-334 GCF_050031795.1 Stenotrophomonas sp. SrG | reverse complement strand
CGCTGCCGATATAGGTGAAGGTGGCTTCCACGCCCACCGGCAATGCGCTCACCCTGCCTGGCAACCGGAAGCGCTGCTGGGCAGGGCCGGGATGGGTCACCCGCACGCTGGCGTCGTGTGCGTGCCCGGGCGCATCCAGGACCTCCACCTGATGCCGCTGATAGCCGCTCAACGGCAGCAGGCGGCGTTGACCGGAGCGCAGCACCAGGCGGCGGCTGGCCCCGGCTTTTACCTCGGCGGCCGCGCCGTCGAACCCGCTGGCAGCGGCATCCTCGACGCAGACGGCCACGCCCGCGTCGGCACCGGGCGCGCCGCCCCAGAACACACCGCGCGG
>NZ_JBNBBE010000056.1:0-349 GCF_050031795.1 Stenotrophomonas sp. SrG | reverse complement strand
TCTTGAGGTCGTCCACCACGAAGAGGTTGTGCACCACTTCATGGCGCACGTAGAAGGGCGCGCCCAGCGATTCGATCGCGCGCTTGACGATCACGATCGCACGATCGACACCGGCACAGAATCCACCCGGGTTGGCGAGCAGCACATCCATCAGACAGGTCTCCCGGCAGCGGCCGGCGGGGGGTTACGGGTTGGCATTATCCGCCTTTTTGGCGGCCTTGCCGTCGAACAGGCCGAACACCGCGATGCCGTTGGCGCCGACCACGATGGCGGCGTCGGCTATGTTGAACGAGGGCCAGTAGTGCTCACCCACGTACCACTGGATGAACTCGACCACGTGGCCGTGCAA
>NZ_JBNBBE010000055.1:0-350 GCF_050031795.1 Stenotrophomonas sp. SrG | reverse complement strand
GTGTACCGGCGGATCGATCCCGAACCCAATGGCCGAGGCCTCGGCCTCCAGATTTCGTACCCTACGGGGTCTCCGCCTTTGATCCCCCGGTTGCCGATGAACCCCCAGACCCAGCTGCCCAAGGTGGGCACCACCATTTTCACCGTGAGGTCCCAGCTGGCGGCCGAACACGGCGCGGTCAACCTGGGTCAGGGGTTCCCGGACTTCTCCGCGCCGCAGCGCCAGATCGATGAAACCGTCAAGGCCATGCACGGCGGGCTGAACCAGTACCCGCCGATGACCGGCGGGGCCCCGCTGCGCCAGGCCATCGCCCAGAAGTCGCTGGACCTGGATGGCGCCCCGCTCTACCC
>NZ_JBNBBE010000054.1:0-351 GCF_050031795.1 Stenotrophomonas sp. SrG | reverse complement strand
CCCCGGCGGCCCGCCGCCGCCCCCGCCCCCCCGCCCGCGCGCGCCCCCGCCGGCCGGCGCCCCCGGCCCCCGGCCCGCCCCCCCCCCGCCGCCCCCGCCCGGCCGCCCCCGCCCGCCCCCCCGACCCCCCCCGCCCCCGCCCCGCCCCCGCCCCCCCCGCCCGCCCCGCCCCGCGCCCGCCCCCGCGGCCCCCGCCCCCGCCCACCCCCGACCCCCCCCCCGCCCCCCCCGCCCGCGTCCCCCCCCCCGCAGCCCCTCGGCCTCCCTCGCGGCCTCCTCCCCCTTCACCTCCACCCCCCCCGCGTCGCTCCCCTCCCAGACCACCGGCTGCCTCTCCGTCGTGCGACGCGC
>NZ_JBNBBE010000053.1:0-351 GCF_050031795.1 Stenotrophomonas sp. SrG | reverse complement strand
CGATCTGCCTGCACACCCTGCGCGACCGCCGCGATGCCGACGAGGTCCTGCAGGACGTCGTCACCACGGTCTGGCGCAAGGCCCCCCAGTTCGATGCCACGCGGGCCTCGGCCATGACCTGGCTCTCGTTGATGGCGCGCAACCGCGCGATTGATCGCCTGCGCTCGGCGCCGCCGCGCCCGCGGGATGCCCTGTCGGTGGCCGAAGAGATTCCCGATTTCGCGCCGCAGCCGGCGCAGGCGGCCGAGCACGCCTCCGACCGCGCGCGTCTGGATGATTGCCTGGATACCCTGGTACCGCGCCGCCGCTCGCTGATCCGCAGTGCGTTCCTGCACGGTGCCAGCTATGACG
>NZ_JBNBBE010000052.1:0-352 GCF_050031795.1 Stenotrophomonas sp. SrG | reverse complement strand
CCGGCGGCCATCGCGGCGGCATGCGCGGCATCGACCATCGCGCGGGAATCTGCCACAAAGCCCACATGTGCCGCCTGCGCCTGCGCCGCCGCCACGCCCTGCCGCAGCCAGAAGAAAACCCGGCCGCCTGCGCCCAAGCCCTTCAGGTCCGGGTGGCCGGGTGGGCCCTGCCGGCCGTCGTAGTCGAGCCGGGTGACGATGCCCAGCGGGACCAGCGCGGCCGGATAGAACGCGACTGAGCGGGGGGTGTCGGTGACCGTGAGGAAAATGTGGTCGAGCAGGTCGAACTCCGGGTGCGACCTCGATGTTGTAGCCGCCTGCAACGTCAATGGTCGGCGCATTGACCCAGGCA
>NZ_JBNBBE010000051.1:0-353 GCF_050031795.1 Stenotrophomonas sp. SrG | reverse complement strand
TGCTGGCCGATGGGGCGGCCTGGTCCAGTTCGGCACTGGCCTTGGCGCTGGGCTCCAGCCAGCGCACGGTGCAGCGCGCGTTGGCGGCACTGGTAAGCACCGGCCAGGCACGCGCGACCGGGCGCGGGCGCACGCAGCGCTGGTGGGCCACGCCGCTGTCCGGATTCACGCCGATCTTGTTACTCCCGGCCGCGCTGCCGGGCGACTAGGGTGGTTGCCAGGCACCCCGACCGATGTGCCAGGAGATGCTGCAATGAACACTGGAACGCTGAACCCCACCGCTGCCCCGCACGTGCACGACGCCGCGGTGGCCCGCGCCGATGGGGCCGTTGACAGCGCCGACTGCATCCACG
>NZ_JBNBBE010000050.1:0-361 GCF_050031795.1 Stenotrophomonas sp. SrG | reverse complement strand
TCCGCCAGCAGGGCAAACAGGGTGCCGAAGGTGAGCAGCACGGCCTGGCCTACGATGCCCGGGCAGCGCGCTTCGAACACCGCCGAGATCGCGCCCAGGAAGAAGCCTTCCCCCAGCGCGTACATCGGCGCGGTGACCGGCGACCATTCCTTCTTGAACACCGTCACCAGGGCCAGGACCAGCCCGCCGATGGCGCCGCCGATGGCATAGATCCTCGCGCCCGGGGCGATCTGGCCGTCGGCGCCGATGGCCTGGCTCCAGGCGAAGGCAGCAGTGAGCCCGGTCAGCAACAGCAGGATGCCGGACTTGTTGACCGTGCCGTTGAGGGTCATCACCTGGTCGTGCGAGGTCACCACCGAGA
>NZ_JBNBBE010000049.1:0-362 GCF_050031795.1 Stenotrophomonas sp. SrG | reverse complement strand
CGACGTACTGGGGCGGTCGACGACGATTCAACCCGTTGGGAGGAGATACTCGATGACGAGTCTCGCCGAATGGAACACGACCCCCACCCGTGCGGGTGGGGCGGCCTCCGTGCTCGACCGGATCATCTCGATCCTCGACGCGGTCCGCGAGTCGGGTGGCTTCATCTCGATCACGGAACTCGCGGAGCGCACCACGATGCCGAAGTCGACGGTATCCCGTCTCGTCGCAGATCTGACCGCGCAGCGCTACCTGGAGCGTGCGGACGAAGGCGTCACCCTCGGACTGCGCCTGTTCGAACTCGGCGCCCGCGCGAGCATGCCCCGCCGACTCCTCGCCGCCGCGGCCCCCGTCATCCGGAACC
>NZ_JBNBBE010000048.1:0-363 GCF_050031795.1 Stenotrophomonas sp. SrG | reverse complement strand
ACGTGGCACTGGCCACCACGCCTGGCCCACCGCGATAACACCGATGCCAGCCAGGGGAATCAATGCGGACAGCGGCAGGCAGACCAGCGCTTGCCGCGGCCGTTTCACCACGACCCATACAACGAACGCGGCCCAGCCCAGCACGGCAGCCGCCCACATCAGAGCCGACGCCACAGGTGCATCTTCCACGATGTAAGGCCGTGTCCAGAGGAAATCTGAAAGCTGGGTCAAGTCGGCAAACCGGGAAGCGATCATGTCAAGGGCCAGCAGCTGGCTGCGACTGTCCTTGTGCAGACCACAGGACGCGATCACGATCTTGTACAGCACCAGCTACACCGCCAGCCCGACCACGGTCATGAGTAC
>NZ_JBNBBE010000047.1:0-364 GCF_050031795.1 Stenotrophomonas sp. SrG | reverse complement strand
CCCCTCGCGCCGCCCCCCTCCCCCCGGATCGCGCCCGCCCCTCGCGGCGGCCGCCTGCTTCCGCGGCCGGCCCTGCGGCGCGGACCGCCGCCACTGAGCCTGCATCTCCCGTGGCGGCACCGGCAGCCCCCCGGCACCCGGTGGCCGCGTGCGCTGGCGGGCGGCGGCGTGTGCGTCCGGGCCCGCGGCGGCGTGCTGGGGGAGCGGGGGGGTGGCCGCTTCCTGGTCTGTGCGGCCTGTGGGCGTCGGTGTGTCCCGCGTCAGGGGGGGCGGAACGCGTGCCTGGGGCAGGCGGAGCTGCTTGCGCGTGACCAGCAGGTCGGTGCCCGCCACGGCGGCGGCTGCGTGGCCGCGCTGCTCGGCG
>NZ_JBNBBE010000046.1:0-364 GCF_050031795.1 Stenotrophomonas sp. SrG | reverse complement strand
CCCAGGAGGTGGAATGTAGACGCTCGATTCCCAACAGCGCGTTCAACCTCGGCGGCAATTCGGGCTCCATCAACGACGAAGCGCGCTCGCTGCGCCTTCGCCCGGCGAAGAAGGCGACCCTGATCCGACTATTCGGCGGGTATAACCACGTTCGCGGGGAAGGGTACGCTTTCATCTACATCACCAGCGACAGCACGCTGCCGCAGACCGTCGGCCGTTTCGATACCTCTGCCTCCGGAAATGGTTGGCGGCTGGTGAAGTTCGGCGGCGATACGCTTGATGGAAAGGGATCTAGCATGTCAATGCTGCCGGATTTCTTTGCCGGGAACAGCGAGATTACGCTGTTCGAGGGAAACAACCGGAC
>NZ_JBNBBE010000045.1:0-371 GCF_050031795.1 Stenotrophomonas sp. SrG | reverse complement strand
CTGCTGGGCCCCCGGTGGGGTTTGGTGGGTGTGGTGTTTGTGTTTAATTCTCTTGCTTTTCGGGTGGGGGTCAAACCCCCGGCCACCGGCGCTGGGGCCGTTCTATTGGGGGGTGGGTTTGGGTTGGGGGGTGGGTTGTTGGTTGTGTTTGTGGGTGGTTTGTGGGTGTTGGGGTGGGGGTGTTGGTGGGCGCGTGCGGTCCGGTCCCGCGCCCGGCGGGTTGGGCCGGGGCGGGGGGGGGGGGGGGGGAGGTGGGGTTGGGGGGGGGGGGGGAAGCGGGGGGCGGGCCGCGGGGGGCGCGGCGGGCGGGGGGGGGGGGCGGGGCGCGCCGGGGGTCGGGGGGGGGGGCGCCCGGGAGGGCCCCTGGCCGG
>NZ_JBNBBE010000044.1:0-377 GCF_050031795.1 Stenotrophomonas sp. SrG | reverse complement strand
GGTAGGTGTTGAACCACAGGAAGCCCAGGCCCGCGCCGGCGATCGCCGCGCCGAGGATCACCAGTTCGCCCGCCCCGGGAATCTGCGGGTTCTGCAGGTAGTTGGAGAACACCACGTTGCCCGAGGCATAGGCGAACACGCCCAGCGCGCAGGCCACCAGCACCGTCGTCATGATCGCCAACCCATCCAGGCCGTCGGTCAGGTTGACCGCGTTGGAGAAGCCGACGATCCAGAAGGAGGCAATGGCCACGAAGCTGATGCCCGCCAGCGGCAACGCCACCGACTTGAACATCGGGATGTAGCAGGTCAGTGCGGCCGGCACGTCGGCGGTGTAGACCAGGAACAGGCCGGCGGCCAGGCCGAAGATCGACGGCAGC
>NZ_JBNBBE010000043.1:0-381 GCF_050031795.1 Stenotrophomonas sp. SrG | reverse complement strand
CGCCTCGAGCTGGGCGAGATTGAAGCCGCGGTGCGCGGCCTGCCCGGCGTGGCCCGCGCCGAGGTGCTGCTGCGCGACCAGGACCCGGGCATGCCGGCCCGTGTGGTGGCGTACGTATCCGGTGACGCACTGGACGCTGGCAGCCTGCGCGGCGTGCTCGGCACCCAACTGCCCGAGTACATGGTGCCGGCGGCCATCGTGGTGGTGCTGGCGTGGCCGGTGACGGCCAACGGCAAGCTCGACCGCGCCGCGCTGCCGCTGCCGGACACCCATGCGGCCGGCCGCTGCGCGCAGACGCCCACGGAACAGGCACTGGCCGCGCTGTTCCAGCAGGTGCTCGGGCTGGCGACGCCGGCTCCAGAGGACGCGGACTTCTTTGCG
>NZ_JBNBBE010000042.1:0-386 GCF_050031795.1 Stenotrophomonas sp. SrG | reverse complement strand
TCGGTCCTGGCCGCCGTCGGCCCCCGGTCCCTCCCCGCGCCGTTGCCCCGCCGCGGCACGGCCAGCGCCACCCGCCGGCCGCCGCCGGCGCGCACCCGCCCGAGCTGCGCGGCCAGCCCGTCCCCCATGCCCCCGCGCCCGCCCCCCAGCCGCCCCGGCCAGCCGCCCAGCGCCCGCAGGCGATCCCCCGCCGCGCGGCCCACCACCGGGTATCGCGCCCCCGCAGTGAGCAACCCGCTGCTGACCGCCAACGTGCTGGCGCTGCAGCTCGCCACCGCCCTGGCACATCACATGCACATGTACACAGAGGGCACAGCCGACCAGTCGCGCGCGGTCAAGATCACCGTGGTAGCCCTCGCGCTGAACCGCTCGGGGGGCGGGGGGGG
>NZ_JBNBBE010000041.1:0-411 GCF_050031795.1 Stenotrophomonas sp. SrG | reverse complement strand
GGAAGTGAAACGCAGCTGCGCCGATGGTAGTGTGGCTCAAGCCATGCGAGAGTAGGTCATCGCCAGGGTTTACACCCGAGAACCCCGCTGCATGCGCAGCGGGGTTTTCCTTTTTTTGCAAGCACATGCTTTTTACATGCACTTGCAGCAACAACTTCAAGAAGAACTTCAAGTTCCCCTCACAAGTTGTTGACAGATTCAAAAAGCCTGACATAATAGGCGGCTCGCTTCGACGGAAAGACCTTCGGGTCTTCCGGGCATCACGACCAACGGTCGTGATCTACCACCAGGTAGGTATCGACTGTTAGTCGATACGCAAAACGCCTCGAAAAAAGGTGTTGACGAAGCGGAAAAGCCAGCTATAATGGGCGGCTCGCAACGACGGAAACGTCGGGGCACACGGAGAAAGGC
>NZ_JBNBBE010000040.1:0-439 GCF_050031795.1 Stenotrophomonas sp. SrG | reverse complement strand
GACCTGGTCACGCCACTGGCGCTCAGCGAGGAGCCGGTGCAGTTCTGCGGCACGACAGAGTCGGAGGGGCAGCGGCGGGGCGACGTCATAATGCGGGGTGGGGATTAGCTGGATAACATCGCGCGGACCTGCGGGCGGGTGGGGTGCGCCTAGCGTACGGCGAGACGGGGGGCACCGGGCTCGGGGTGGGGGGCCGTGGCTTCGAGTCTTGCGGTGAGTGCTGGGTGGTGGGCATCGGCGCCCGGGTGGGGGCCGGAGGCTGGGGGCAGGCCCCCCCGCGCACACACCAAAGCCGGGGGGGGGAGCCCCCCCGCGGCCGCACCCGCGGCCCGTGCCGCGCGGCGTCCGCTGGAGGGTGGGCGGGCGCCTCGGCTGGCTCGCGCGGCCCGCGCGCAGGGCCACGCGCCGCCGAACGCCCCCACCGGGGGGGGCCGTGCAA
>NZ_JBNBBE010000039.1:0-446 GCF_050031795.1 Stenotrophomonas sp. SrG | reverse complement strand
TCCAGGAGCAGGTCACGATCCACGGGCATGCGCCGCGCCTGGGGGAGCTGTGGAAGAGCCCGTCCCTGGCCAACACGCAGGAGCAGCGCGCGCGGGGCGGCCGCGCGGCGGTCTCCAAGTGCGTCATCGCGCGCCCGCTCGGCGCCGGCGTCGTCGGCCACGTCGGCGACCGGGTCGGGCGCAAGGCGACCCTGGTCGCATCGCTGCTGACGATGGGCATCGCGACCTTCCTCATCGGCTGCCTGCCGACCTACGACGACATCGGGTGGTGGGCGGCCCTGCTGCTGCTCTTCCTCCGTCTCGCGCAGGGCTTCGCGCTCGGCGGCGAGTGGTCGGGCGCGGCGCTCGTCGCGACCGAGAACGCTCCGGCCGGCAAGCGCGCCTGGTACGGCACGTTCCCGCAGCTCGGCGCCCCCCTCGGGTTCATCATCGCGAACTCGGTGTTC
>NZ_JBNBBE010000038.1:0-698 GCF_050031795.1 Stenotrophomonas sp. SrG | reverse complement strand
GCCCACGTCGATTGCCCGGGCCATGCTGACTACGTCAAGAACATGATCACCGGTGCTGCCCAGATGGACGGCGCGATCCTGGTCTGCTCGGCTGCTGACGGCCCGATGCCGCAGACCCGCGAGCACATCCTGCTGTCGCGTCAGGTCGGCGTGCCGTACATCGTCGTGTTCCTGAACAAGGCCGACATGGTGGACGACGCCGAGCTGCTGGAACTGGTCGAAATGGAAGTCCGCGAGCTGCTGAGCAAGTACGACTTCCCGGGCGACGACACCCCGATCATCTCGGGCTCGGCCCGTCTGGCGCTGGAAGGCGACCAGAGCGAGATCGGCGTGCCGGCCATCATCAAGCTGGTCGAGGCGCTGGACACCTGGATCCCGCTGCCGGAACGTGACGTGGACAAGACCTTCCTGATGCCGGTGGAAGACGTGTTCTCGATCTCGGGCCGCGGCACCGTGGTGACCGGTCGTATCGAGCGCGGCGTGATCAAGGTCGGCGAAGAAATCGAAATCGTCGGTATCCGCGACACCCAGAAGACCACCGTGACCGGTGTGGAAATGTTCCGCAAGCTGCTGGACCAGGGCCAGGCAGGCGACAACGCCGGTCTGCTGCTGCGCGGCACCAAGCGTGACGACGTCCAGCGCGGCCAGGTGCTGTGCAAGCCGGGTTCGATCAAGCCGCACACCGAGTTCGAAGGCGA
>NZ_JBNBBE010000037.1:0-1222 GCF_050031795.1 Stenotrophomonas sp. SrG | reverse complement strand
TGAGGTGGTCTAATCCGGCTGGACACTCGATAGGATCAATCCAAGCATCGAGGTGACCCGTGGCAAGACAGATAACCCAAGGTATGAGAGACGAGGCCGTGCGCCTGGTCGTGGTGGAGGGGCAGACGGTAAGAGAGGTCTGCCAGCTGATGGAGGTCGGCCCAACCGCGCTGAGGCGCTGGATAGATCAATGGCAGCGGAAGCACAACCCCGACGCCGAGGGGCCGCCGATTGACCCTCAGGCCCGGATTGCAGAGCTGGAATCCCAGAATCGAAGGCTCAAGGAGGAGCGCGATCTACTAAAAAAATCCATAGCCTTCTTCGTTCGGGACAACGATCGCCGGAACAAGTGATCGAAGAACTGGGGAAGGCTGCTCCGATCCGATTGGTCTGCCAGCTGATGGACTACCCGCGCAGCAGCTACTACGCCTGGCGGGGTCGACAGGAACAGATCGACCACGAGCTACTGAGCCAGGTCGACCTGGTGAGGCGCATTCACAAATCGCATCGGGGCAGCTGTGGGTCGCGCCGTATGGCCAAGGAATTGGCCAACATTGGGCTGCAGGTTGGCCGGTACCGGGCCCGCACGCTGATGCGCCGGGCCGGGGTGAGGGCCCGGCAACACAAGCGTCATAAGTATCAAAGCCTTGGGCCACAGGCCCTGACCGTTCCCAATGTGCTGGATCGTCAGTTCAATCCGGAGGCACCGAACCAAGTATGGGCAGGCGACATCACCTATATCCCGACCCAGCAGGGCTGGCTGTATCTTGCGATTGTTGTGGACCTATATGCCCGACGGATCGTGGGATGGGCTCATTCCCATGAAGCAAATGCCTGGCTGGCCGTCAGGGCGTTGCGAGGAGCATTGAAGCAGCGCTGTCCCAAAGCGGGCCTGCTTTTTCACTCCGATCAAGGCCGGCAGTACACCAGCCACGCCATGGCCGAAATCCTGCGCGACAACGGAGTTACGCAGAGCATGAGCCGCAAGGGAAATTGCTGGGACAACGCCGTCGTAGAGCGGGTTTTCGCCACCCTCAAGGGAGAATGGCTGTACGCCAAGTACCCCACACGGTACGAGGCAGCGGCAGATATCGAAAAGTTCGTGGACTGGTACAACCAGCGCCGGCTGCATAACGCCAACGGCCTGGTACCGCCTGCGCTCCACGAAGCGCAGGTGGCCTGAACGCCCCTTGAGAGTGTCCAGAAAAACTTGACCACCACA
>NZ_JBNBBE010000036.1:0-1285 GCF_050031795.1 Stenotrophomonas sp. SrG | reverse complement strand
TGGAGCGGGAAACGAGACTCGAACTCGCGACCTCAACCTTGGCAAGGTTGCGCTCTACCAACTGAGCTATTCCCGCAGTGTTGCTGCGTCCTGCGACCGGCACCTGCGTCGAAGGAGCGCTATTGTGTCGGGATTCCTTCACGTCGTCAACAGGTTTATGCAGCGGTATTCAGCCGTACAGGCGCATGCCGCGACGATGAAAATAGACCTGTTCGGCCACCCGCCGCAGCAGGCGGGACTGCAGCAGAAGATCCAGCGGCCAATCCGCCTGCAGGTGGTCCATGGCCCAGCGCAGCACCCGTTTGCGCCGGAACGTGGGCGCGGCGCGGACGGCGACGCTTTCGGCCGCAGGCCCCCTGCCGCGCAGGTGGCGGGCCACCGCATCGCCGACCGTCCAGCCATGCCGCCAAGCCGAATGGATGCCACCGGCCGACAACGGCGAAACGATACCGGCCGCGTCTCCGGTAAGGATCACGCCCGGCGCGGCGATCGGCCCGCGTGCGAGCCCGCAGGGGACCAGCCCGGCGCGGGTCGCGCTGGGGCGGGCCGCTTCGGGCAGTCCGATCACGCTGCGGATGTGCGCCAGGAAACCCGCCAGGTCCGGCTGGCGCGCATGCGCGGGGTCGTGGCGCAGCGCCAGCCCGATCTGCACACCGGTCGGGTTCTGCGCTGCCCAGCCGATGTAGCCGGGCGCGAAGCGACGGCTGGCGAAGCAGTGCAGCGCGCCACCTTCTGGCAGCTGCAGGCCGGCAAATTCCTGCTCGATCCCGAACAGGGTGTCGTGCACCCGCCCCAGCCCGGTGCGCTGGGCCACGCGCGAACGGGCGCCGTCAGCGCCCACCAGATAGCGCGTGCGCCCTGCCCCGGCCACCTGCCAGCCCTCGCCATCGCGCACGGCCTCGGTGAAGGACTGCTGCAGGCGAAGCTCGACACCATGCGCAGGCAGTTCGGCTGCCAGCCAGCGCATCAAGTTCGGCGTGTCGGTGGTCATGAAGTAGTAGCCCGGTGCGGCCAGCTGCACGCTGCGCAGGTTCGGCGCATACAGGTGCACGCGTTCCACGCGTTGCAGCAGTGCGGGCGGAATGCGCTGCAGCCAGGTCTGTTCAACGACCTCTTTGACCAGGATGCCGGTGGTATGCAGGCGCGCGCCTGGATCTTCCTTGCGTTCCAGCACGCATACGCGCAGGCCGAATTCGGCAGCGGCCAGTGCGCAGGCGGCGCCGGCGAAACTGGCGCCGACCACGACCAGGTCCCAGTCGTATGCGGCGTTGGGGGTGTTCATTGA
>NZ_JBNBBE010000035.1:0-4558 GCF_050031795.1 Stenotrophomonas sp. SrG | reverse complement strand
TCGTGGCGGTGCGCGCCTGGCGGCCACGCACATCCCACCAGGCCATGCGCGGGCCGGGAATCACCAGGGTGCCCGGCTCGCGTGGCACCACCGAATAACGGCGGGTCAGGGTCAGGCGCGGGGTGCTGCCGTTGAAGGTTTCGTCGTACTGCGGCGGCTCGGCGAACACCTGCGCGCCCGGGCCCGCATCCAGCGGCGGCAGTTCGGGGAACTGCGCGCGGGTGGCGCCGTCGGCCACCGCTTCCACCACCACCGTGACCGCCTCGCCGGCACGGGCGCGGGTGGGCGCGGCGGTGTAGCGCAGGCGCAGGTCGTGCAATGGCAACCACGGCTGCGGTGCGGCGTCGGGTTGTGCCTGCACCTGCAGGGTGCGATCGGGCGCGTTGGCGCGCAGCCGGCCATCGCCGCCGAACAGGTCATCGAAGAAGCCGCCCGCGCTGCGGCCGTTGAAGCGCGCGCCGGGCAGCACCAGCGGCCCGCTGCGCTCCGGAATAAGCAGGTAGCGGCGCTCGACCAGGTTGTAGCGCCGCCCGTTGATCTCGCGGACCAGGCTGCGATCCTCGCCGATGCGCTGCATCGAGGCGCCTTCGGGCGCATCCACGCCCAGTTCGCCCGACAGCAGTTGCGAAGCGTAGTACAGGCGCACCACCACGCCCACGCTCTGCTGCACGTAGGGGCTGGCGTCATCGACCTCCATTTCGACGAAGGCAGTGGCATTGCCGGGCACGGCGGGGGTGGCAGCGGCACTGGCGGCCACGGTCAACTGCAATGGCGCGGTCCGCGCCGCGCCCACCTGGAGCGCGGGGATGGTCAGCACACCACTGCGCCGGGGACTGAGCGCTACGCCGTACAACGAGCGCGACTGCATCGCGCCCTGGCTCCACTGCACCTGGCGGCTGCTGGTCTGGCCGCTGAGCTCGAAATCGGCCTGCAACGGCGCGTAATCCGGTGCGCCGGCATCGGACTCGATATTGAGCGTGACCGTGTCGGTGTCGCTGATCGCATCACGATCCAGCCACGCGCGGGGCTGGGCCTGGGCCAGGCTGCTCACGCCCAGCAGCAGCCAGGCGCAGGCGCGCCACCAACGTTGCGTGGGGGATGCTGCGCTCATTGTCCGTCCCGTTTCCTGCGTTCGCTTTCCAGTTGGAATTTCTGCCGCAGCAGGTTGCCCGGTTCATCGGGCACCCGCCGCATCCACGCTTCGACCGCCTGGCGCTGCTCGCGCTGCTGCGGCGTCTCGTTCGCCTCGCGGCGCTGCGCCGGGGTCTTGCCGGCGTCGGCCTGTTGTTTCTGCAACGCCTGGCGCATGCGCTCGCGCTGGGCCGCATCGGCCCGCGCCTGTTCGGCCGGATCCGGCTTGCCCGCCTGCGGGTCCTGCGGCGGCGTGCCCTGCCCCGGCTTGGGCTGCCCCTGCTCGCCTTTCGAGGAGGGGTCCTGTTTCTGTTGCTGTTGTTGCTGCTGGGACTGCTGCGACTGATTCTGCTTCTGCTGTTGCTGCTGCGGTTGCTGCCCGGCACCCGGTGGCGGCTTGCGCTTGCGGGCGGCGTCCACGGCGGCACGGTTGGCCACCGCGTCGGGCATGCCCGGGCGCAGGGCCAACGCCTGGTCGTAGGCGGCAATCGCCGCGTCGTACTGGCCCTGCCGGGCCAGCGCGTTGCCGAGGTTGTAGCGGGCCTCGGCGTCGTTCACGCCCTCGAACTGCTGTTGCGCTGCCTGGAAATCGCCGCGCCGGTAGGCATCCACCCCCTCGGCCACGCGCTGCTGGTCGCGCTGGTCGGCGCGCTGCCACCAGTTGCGCTCGGCGGCCTGCGCGGGCGCGGGCATGGCCAGCGGCAGCATCACGCAGACCAGGGCCACGGCCACCACCCCACGGCGACGGAAGGCCCACAGCGAAAGCAGCATCAACGGCGGCAGCAGCCAAAAGCCCTCATCGCGCCAGGCCAGGCCTTCGCCTTCGCGGTGTTGCTGCTCGCCTGCGCTGGCGCGCGGGGTCAGCACGCCCAGTGATTTCAGGTCACCCTCGTCGTCGGCCACCGGCGCGTAGCGACCCCCGCCGGCATCGGCCACCGCGCGCAGCGTGTCCGGCTCCAGCTGCGCGCGCGCGATCTGGCCATCGCCGCTGCGGTAGGCCGCACCGGCCGCAGTGCCGAGTCCGAGTACCGAGACGTGGATGTTCTGCGCCTTGGCGGCAGCGGCGGCAGCACGTGCGGGGTCATCGGCACGGTCGGTCAGCAGCAGGATATCGCCGCCCTTGGCGCCGGACTGCTGCAGCAACAGCACCGCCGCTTCAATCGCACGGTCGGCGCGTTGGCCGTCGCGTGGCATCACGTCCGGGGCCAGCGCATCCAGGTACAGCGCCACGTTGGCGGCATCGCCGGTCAACGGGGCAACGGTGAACGCATCGTCGGCGTAGGCCAGCAACGCCACTTCCCCGCCGCTGCGCTCGCGCAGCAGCGTGGCCAGCTTGGCCCGCGCCTGCAGCAGGCGCGACGGCGGCAGGTCGGTGGCGGTGGTGCGCGAGGACAGGTCCAGCGCCACCACCAGCGGCGCCGGTGCCTGCCACAGCGGCTGCGGCAGTTGTCGCCAACCCGGGCCGGCCAGGGCCACCACGGCCAGTGTCCAGCCCAGCAACAGCAGCGCCAGCCCGCTCCAGGCGCGGCGCCCGCCGGCCACCAGCAGGTGCGGGAGCAGGTGCGCATCCACGTTCTGCCGCCAGACGCTGCTGCGCCGGCGGCGCCAGCTCCAGAGCAGTGCGATCAGCGGCAGCGCGGCCAGCGCCCAGAGCAGTGCCGGGCGCGCCAGATGCACGTGGTTCAAGAGGGTATTCATGCCCAGCGCCTCGGCAGCAGCCAGCCCAGCCCACCCAGCAGCATGGCCAGTGCCAGCGGCCACGCATAGCGTTCGATATAGGGGCGTACCGCCGCGCCTGCGGCGGTGATCGGCTCCAGCCGGTCCAGCTCGGCATAGATGCCGGCCAGTTCGTCGGTGTTGCGCGCGCGGAACGCGCGACCGCCGGTAAGTTCGGCAATGCGGCGCAGCGTGGCCTCGTCCACCGGGTCGTCGCCGGCGGCGATCTGCACGCCGAACAGGCTCATGCCACCGTCGCCGCCGAATGCCACCGGATACACGCGCACGCCTTCGGCCTTGGCCAGTTCGGCCGCGCGCAGGGGCTGCAGCACGCCGGCGTTGCTGACGCCGTCGGTCAGCAGGATCAGCACGCGTTGGCCTTCGGGCTGTTCGCGCAGGCGCTTGACCGCCAGTGCGATGGCATCGCCGATGGCGGTGTCGCGGCCGGCCAGGCCGACTTCGCTGTCCGTGAGCTGGTTGCGCACGGTGGTGAGGTCGGCGGTGATCGGGGTCAGTGTGTAGGCACGCTCGCCGAAGATCAGCAGCCCGACCCGGTCGCCGGCACGGCGGTCGAGGAAATCGGCCAGCACTGCTTTGGCCGCGGACAGACGCTGCACGACCTGGTTACCCAGCATCATGTCCGGTTCGCTCATGCTGCCGGAGACGTCTACGGCGAGCATCATCTGCCGGCCCTGCTGCGGCGGGGTGACCGGTTCGCCGAGTTGCTGTGGCCGGGCCATGGCCACGCACAGGCAGGCCCAGGCCAGCCACAGCAGCAGGCGCCCGATCCGCCAGCCGGCCACGCCACTGGCCTGGCCGAGTTCGGCCAGCGCACCGGCGGCATATGGCACGCGCAGCGCGGGCGCCGCTGCGTTGCGGCGTGGCCACCAGCGCATCAGCCACGGCAGCGGCAATGCCAACAACGCCCACGGCCAGGCCAGCGCATCCAGCCACGGCAGCACGGAAGACAGGCCCGGGTTCATCGGCCGCGCCTGTCGATCAGTTCAAGGAAGCGTGCGCGCGCGAGGTCGCGCACGCGCTGCACGTCGGCAGCGTCGAGGCTGCGACGGTAGCCCCCGTCCAGCAGCAGGCGTCCATCGCCGTCGGAGAAGGCGCGGCTGCCGGGGGCATCGAGGAATTCCAGCCAGGCCTGGCCCTGCAGCAGTTCCGCGCCCGGTTGGCGGCGGCGCGCGGCGCGGCGCAGCAGTTCAGCCATCGCGGCTACCTGGGCACTTCCGTCCTGCGCAGCATTGACCGCAGTGTCGAACACCCGCAACCAGCGCCGCTGCTGGCGCCGTCGATGCGCGCGCCACGCCCAGGCCAACAGCACGACCAGCGCCAGCGCCGCCAGCACCAGCCACCAGCCCAAGGGCAGCGGCCACCAGGACGGGATGGGCGGCAGGTGCACGTCGCGCAGCGGCAGCGAGGTGGCCGCGCTCATGCAACCACCGCCGACGGCAGCGGGCCCAGCCAGCAGTCGCTGGCATCGTCAGTACTGACCACGTGCACCTGGATGCGGCGGGCGCCGAGGCTGCGCTGCAGCGCTTCCAGCGGTTCGACGAAGCGGACGTGCCAGTGTTCGCGCACGGCACGATCGTGCAGGTCCAGCACCACCTGCCGGCCCTGCGACAGGAACGGCAGCACGCCATCCGGCGGCGCCAGCTCCAGCGGATCGGCCAGCAGCATCAGCTGCACTTCATGGTGCATGGCA
>NZ_JBNBBE010000034.1:2500-5186 GCF_050031795.1 Stenotrophomonas sp. SrG | reverse complement strand
GGGTGTAAACCCTGGCGATGACCTACTCTCGCATGGCTTGAGCCACACTACCATCGGCGCAGCTGCGTTTCACTTCCGAGTTCGGGATGGGATCGGGTGGTTCCACAGCGCTAATTTCACCAGGGAGACGGTTGGAGCGTCGCCATCCAAACAACGGATTCAGGCGCCTGCCTCTCATAGTTCTTGTGACGTAGCGTGCACTTGGGCTCTATCGACATGTCATGTCGGCCAAGGCAACTTGAGGTTATATGGTCAAGCCACACGGATCATTAGTATCAGTTAGCTCAATACATTGCTGTACTTACACACCTGACCTATCAACCACATAGTCTATATGGTTCCTTCAGGGGGCTTGTGCCCCGGGAGATCTCATCTTGAGGCGCGCTTCCCGCTTAGATGCTTTCAGCGGTTATCGCTTCCGAACATAGCTACCCGGCAATGCCACTGGCGTGACAACCGGAACACCAGAGGTTCGTCCACTCCGGTCCTCTCGTACTAGGAGCAGCCCCTCTCAAATCTCCAACGCCCATGGCAGATAGGGACCGAACTGTCTCACGACGTTCTGAACCCAGCTCGCGTACCACTTTAAATGGCGAACAGCCATACCCTTGGGACCGACTACAGCCCCAGGATGTGATGAGCCGACATCGAGGTGCCAAACACCGCCGTCGATATGAACTCTTGGGCGGTATCAGCCTGTTATCCCCGGAGTACCTTTTATCCGTTGAGCGATGGCCCTTCCATACAGAACCACCGGATCACTAAGTCCTAGTTTCCTACCTGCTTGATCCGTCGATCTTGCAGTCAAGCACGCTTATGCCTTTGCACACAGTGCGCGATGTCCGACCGCGCTGAGCGTACCTTCGAGCTCCTCCGTTACTCTTTAGGAGGAGACCGCCCCAGTCAAACTACCCACCATACACGGTCCCCGACCCAGATAATGGGCCCAGGTTAGAACGTCAAGCACGACAGGGTGGTATTTCAAGGATGGCTCCGCCACAGCTAGCGCCATGGTTTCATAGCCTCCCACCTATCCTACACAGACGAACTCAACGTTCAGTGTAAAGCTATAGTAAAGGTTCACGGGGTCTTTCCGTCTTGCCACGGGAACGCTGCATCTTCACAGCGATTTCAATTTCACTGAGTCTCGGGTGGAGACAGCGCCGCTGTCGTTACGCCATTCGTGCAGGTCGGAACTTACCCGACAAGGAATTTCGCTACCTTAGGACCGTTATAGTTACGGCCGCCGTTTACTGGGGCTTCGATCAAGAGCTTCGCCTTGCGGCTGACCCCATCAATTAACCTTCCAGCACCGGGCAGGCGTCACACCCTATACGTCCACTTTCGTGTTTGCAGAGTGCTGTGTTTTTGATAAACAGTCGCAGCGGCCTGGTTTCTGCGGCCCTCTTCAGCTATAGCTCGCATGAGCCACCAAAAAGGGCGCACCTTCTCCCGAAGTTACGGTGCCATGTTGCCTAGTTCCTTCACCCGAGTTCTCTCAAGCGCCTGAGAATTCTCATCCTACCCACCTGTGTCGGTTTACGGTACGGTCTGCGTAAGCTGAAGCTTAGGAGCTTTTCCTGGAAGCGTGGTATCAGTGACTTTGTCTTAAAGACTCGTCTCGGTGCTCGGTCTTGAAGGATCCCGGATTTGCCAAAGATCCAAACCTACCGCCTTTCCCCCGGACAACCAACGCCGGGTACACCTAACCTTCTCCGTCCCTCCATCGCACTTACGCGAGGTGCAGGAATATTAACCTGCTTCCCATCGACTACGACTTTCGTCCTCGCCTTAGGGGCCGACTCACCCTGCGCCGATTAACGTTGCGCAAGGAAACCTTGGGCTTTCGGCGTGCGGGTTTTTCACCCGCATTATCGTTACTCATGTCAGCATTCGCACTTCCGATACCTCCAGCAGACTTCTCAATCCACCTTCAACGGCTTACGGAACGCTCCTCTACCGCGTACATATAAATATGCACACCCCAAGCTTCGGTTCACTGCTTAGCCCCGTTAAATCTTCCCCGCAGACCGACTCGACCAGTGAGCTATTACGCTTTCTTTAAAGGGTGGCTGCTTCTAAGCCAACCTCCTGGCTGTCTGTGCCTTTCCACATGGTTTTCCACTTAGCAGTGAATTTGGGACCTTAGCTGTGGGTCTGGGTTGTTTCCCTTTTCACGACGGACGTTAGCACCCGCCGTGTGTCTCCCATACAGTCCGTCTCGGTATTCGGAGTTTGCAATGGTTTGGTAAGTCGCGATGACCCCCTAGCCATAACAGTGCTCTACCCCCGAGAGGATACATATGAGGCGCTACCTAAATAGCTTTCGAGGAGAACCAGCTATCTCCGGGTTCGATTAGCTTTTCACTCCTAATCACAGCTCATCCCCGTCTTTTGCAACAGACGTGGGTTCGGGCCTCCAGTACCTGTTACGGCACCTTCACCCTGGCCATGACTAGATCACCCGGTTTCGGGTCTACTGCCCGCGACTATGCGCCCTTATCAGACTCGGTTTCCCTTCGCCTCCCCTATACGGTTAAGCTTGCCACGAACAGTAAGTCGCTGACCCATTATACAAAAGGTACGCAGTCACTCTTTCGAGCTCCTACTGCTTGTACGCACACGGTTTCAGGATCTATTTCACTCCCCTCTCCGGGGTTCTTTTCGCCTTTCCCTCACGGTACTG
>NZ_JBNBBE010000033.1:0-7739 GCF_050031795.1 Stenotrophomonas sp. SrG | reverse complement strand
ACCGCCTGCGCTCCACGAAGCGCAGGTGGCCTGAACGCCCCTTGAGAGTGTCCAGAAAAACTTGACCACCACAGGTTCACGGCGCCCCCGCGGGCCCACCCCCGCCGCTCACCTGCACGCGGGCAATGGAAACGCCGATGCTCTGCGCCTTTACGCGTCAGCGATAGATGATCGTGGCCTGCGTGCCGATGCCGGGTTCGCTGGTGAGGGCGATCTTCCAGCCGAAGCGGTCGCACAGGCGGCGCACGATCGACAGGCCCAGGCCGGTACCCTGCGGGCGGCTGGGTTCGGCGCGATAGAACGGCTCGAACGCGCGCGACAGCGCTTCGGCCGACATGCCGATGCCGGTGTCGCGCACCACCACCCGGTCGTCCAGCACGTCCACGTCGATGCGGCCTTCGTCGGTGTAGCTGCACGCGTTGCGCAGCAGGTTGCTGACCACCACCTGCAGTACCCGCGGTGGCGCGTGCAGGTGCACCGGTGCCTCGCTGTGCAGGTGGATCTCCACCGGCCGGCCCGCGATCAGCTCGCGCGCGTTGTCCACTTCGTAGCGCACGATCTCGTTGACGTCGAACAGCTCGATCTGCGGCTCCACGTCCGCCTCGCGTGCCAGGATCAGGAACGCATCGATCACCGCCTCCATGTCGCGGCCCGCGCGCTGGATGCGGTGCAACCCGCGGCGCAGCCGCGGCGTCATGTCCTGGTCGCCCAGCGCCATGTCGCTGGCCACCCGGATCACGGTCAGCGGCGTGCGCAGTTCATGGCTCGCATCGCGGGTGAAGTTGCGTTCGCGTGCCACGTGCGCGGTGACCCGCGTGGCCAGCGAATGCAGGGCCGCCGCCAGCTGCCGCGTTTCGCCCTGCATGTCCGCCGGCAGCTTGTCCGGTGCCAGGTCCGACGCCTCCGGATGGCCGGGGTTCCAGCGCGACACCCGTCGCGCCAGCCAGTTCACCGGCGAGACCAATCGCTTCGACGCCCGGTAGGTGATCCACGACGCGCCATACACCGCCAGCAGCGTCAACAGCACCGGCACGATGCCGAACCAGAACGCCAGCATCTCCGCGCGCGAACGCAGGAACACCAGGTACAGCTGCCCTTCCGGGCGCGCATCGACCAGCACCAGCTGGTCGTCGGCCTTCAACTCGTGGAAGCCCGGCGCCAGCGTGCGCAGGTTGGGCGGCAGGCTCAGCGCCGATTGCCCCGCCTCCAGCAGGTAACCGCGGATGTTGCGCGTGTTCGGCGGCGGCTGCGCGGGCGAGGCCGCGTGCAGGTCCCAGAAATATGTCGCTTCTTCCTGCAGCGCGCTGCTGACCAGGCTGTGCTTGATCACCAGCGAGACCAGCCACGCGCCCAGCAGGATGCCCAGGCTGGCCAGTACGGCCTGCAGGATGAAGACAATGCGGATCTTGCGCGGCAGACCGTGCGGCATTACGAAGTCCAGGTCGAGTCGCCGCGATTATAGGAAAGCGCGCCGTTATTCCATCGTGCAAGCAACGGCGATGCCCCGGAAAGTGCCGGGGCATCGTGTACATCGGGGCCGCAAGCCCCCACCATCGTGCGCCCTGCGCTGTTGCGCATCAGCTCATCGGCTGGGCGATATCGGCAATACGGTAGCCGGCGCTCTGCACGGTGTGCAGCAGCGGACGGTCGAACGGCTTGTCGATGATCTTGCGCAGGTTGTACAGATGGCTGCGCAGCGTGTCCGAATCCGGCAGCCCGTTGCCCCAGATCTCGCGCTCGATTTCCTGGCGGGTCACCACGCGCGGCGATTCGCGCATCAGGATGGTGAGCAGGCGCAGGCCGATGGGCGACAGCTGCAGCTCGGTGCCCGCACGCGTGGCGCGCATGCTGACCGGGTCCAGCACCAGGTCGGCGACCTTGAGCACTTCCGATCCCACCTGGCGGCGTTCGCGCCGGATCAGCGCGCGCAGCCGGGCTTCCAGCTCCTGGATCGCAAACGGCTTGGTCAGGTAATCGTCGGCGCCGAAGCCCAGGCCGGTGAGCTTGTCGTCGAGCGTATCGCGCGCGGTCAACATCAGCACCGGCGTCGACTTGCGCGCATCGTTGCGCAGCCGGCGGCAGACTTCGATGCCGTCCAGACGCGGCAGCATCAGGTCCAGCACCACCACGTCGTAACTGTTTTCAGCCGCCAGACGATAACCGTCCAGCCCGTCCTGGGCGTAGTCCACTTCGAACCCGCGGCCTTCCAGGTATTCCCCGATCATCTCGGAGATATTGCGGTTGTCTTCGACCACCAGCACCAGGCCGGAGGTTTCCTTTGTCTGACGCATGGGAGTCCCTCTTTCTTCAGCTTTGTGAAACATGCCGGATCGTCGGTGGAGGCGATGTGAAGCCGCTCACGGATCAGTTCGGCGGGGCGTTCAACAAAGGTTTGAGCAGCGGCCAGACGTTGTCCAGCACCTTCGGCTGGGCCTTGGCGGTGGGGTGCAGCCCGTCGCCCTGCATCAGCCCGGGCTGCAGGGCCACCCCCTCCAGCAGGAACGGCAGCAGCGCCACTTTGTACTGGCTGGCCAGGCCCGCATACACCTGGCGCAGGCGGTCGCGATAGGCCGGGCCATAGTTGGGCGGTACATCGATGCCCAGCAGCAGCACCTTGGCGCCGGCCTTCTGGCTGGCCACGATCATCTTTTCCAGGTTGCCGCGCAGCTGCGCCGGGCTCAGCCCGCGCAGCGCGTCATTGCCGCCCAGTTCGATGACCACCACTGACGGCCGATGCTTCTCCAGCAGGGCCGGCAGCCGGGTCAGTGCGCCGGCCGTGGTTTCGCCGCTGATGCTGGCATTGATGATCGTCGGCGGCGGCGTGATCTGCTGGCTAACCCGCTGCTGAAGCAGGTTCACCCAGCCCGATGCGGCCGGGATATTGTGGGCGGCACTGAGGCTGTCGCCGACCACCAGCACCGCGTGCCGGGTGTTGGCACCTTTGGCACATGCCAGCGCAGGCAGCAGCAGCAACCCTGCCAGCAGCAAGAACACCTGGGCCGCCCGGCCCGCCCATTTTGCTCGGTACATTGGAGAATCCTCATCGACAGCCTGTCCCCCCGCAGCGCGCCCGTCGCCATCGCCGCCCACAACGTGGGCAAGTCCGCACGTGGCCCGGAGGGTGAAGTCCACATACTGGACAACATTGACATGACCGTCCATGAAGGCGAGAGCGTCGCCATCGTCGGCGCGTCCGGTTCGGGCAAGACCACCCTGCTCGGGCTGCTGGCCGGACTCGACCTGCCCAGCCGCGGCGACATCGCCCTGGCCGGGGCCACGCTCGGCGCGCTGGATGAGGAAGCCCGTGCGCAGCTGCGCGCGCGCGAGGTTGGCTTCGTGTTCCAGAGCTTCCACCTGCTGCCGGCGCTGACCGCTGAAGAAAACATCGCGTTGCCGCTGGAACTGGCCGGGCGCGAGGATGCGGCGCGGGTGCGCGAGGTGCTGGCGCAGGTCGGGCTGACCCACCGCGCCCGCCATTACCCGCGCCAGCTGTCCGGTGGCGAGCAGCAGCGCGTGGCGCTGGCGCGTGCGTTCGTGGCACGGCCGCGCATCCTGTTTGCCGATGAGCCCACCGGCAGCCTGGACCAGGCCACCGGGCAGCAGATCAGCGACCTGCTGTTCGCGCTCAACGCCACCAGCGATACCACGCTGGTGCTGGTGACCCATGACCTGCGCCTGGCCCAGCGCTGCGAGCGCATCTACCGGCTCGACGGCGGCCGCCTGGTCGATGCCGCCGGAATCACCGCATGAACGTGCTGCGCCATGCCGGGCGTGCGCTGCGCCGGGAATTCCTCGCCGGCGACCTGCTGACCGTGTTCGCCGCGCTGGTGCTGGGCGTGGCAGTGATGACGGCGGTGGGCACGCTGGTCAACCGGGTCACGTTGGCGCTGACCAGCAGCGCGGCGGAAATGCTCGGTGGCGACCTCGGCCTGGGCGGCCGCGAGGACGTGCCACAGGCCTTCGCCGACGAGGCGCGCGCGCGTGGGCTGGCCAGCACGCGCATGGTCAGCTTCCCCAGCGTGCTGTTCCATGGCGATGAAAGCCAGATGGCCAACATCAAGGCGGTCAGCGACGGTTATCCGCTGCGCGGCGAACTGCGGGTCAGCCGCGCCCCGGGCGGCGTCGGCGAAGTGGCCGGCACCCCGGCGGCAGGCGAGGCCTATGCCGACCCGCGCCTGATGCAGGCGCTGGGGCTGAAGGTGGGCGACGCCCTCGAATTCGGCGCCGGCACGCTCACCGTGACCCGCGTGCTGCAGGCCGAACCGGATACCTCCGGCGAGCTGATGCAGCTGTCGCCGCCGCTGCTGGTCAACCGCATCGACGTCGACCGTGCGGGCCTGCTCGGCCCGGGCAGCCGCGCCTCGTACCGGATGATGTTCGCTGGCGACACGGCCGCCATTGCCGATTTCCGCGGCTGGCTGCAGCCGCGCGCCAAGGGCCTGCGCATCGTCGGCATTGCCGATGCCCAGCGTGGCGTGCGCGGCGCGTTCGACCTGGCCGGCCGCTTCCTGTCGCTGGCCGCGCTGCTGGCGGTACTGCTGGCGGGCGTGGCCACCGCGCTGGCCGCCAACCGCTTCGCGCTGCGCCGGATCGACCAGGTGGCGGTGCTGCGCTGCCTGGGCGCGCGCAATCGCGACATCCTCACTGCCATGGCGCTGCAGCTGGTGCTGCTGGCCATCCCGGCCTGCCTGGTCGGGATCGGGCTGGGCATGGCCGCGCAGGCCGGGCTGGTACAGGCGCTGGGCGGGTTGATTCCGGGCCGGCTGCCGTTGCCGCAGGCCACCCCGGCGCTGAGCGGGGCGGGGATCGGGTTGGTGCTGCTGCTGGGTTTCGGCCTGCCGCCGCTGTTGCGGCTGCGCAAGGTGCCGCCGATGCGCGTACTCAACCGCAGCTTCGCCAGCCTGCCGCCCAGTTCCCTGCTGGTGTATGCCGCCGCGCTGGCGGCCACCGTGGCGCTCACCGTGCAGGCCACCGGCGACGTGCGGCTGGCCGCTTGGGTTCTGGGCGGCCTGGCCGCGCTGGCGCTGCTGGCAGGTGCGGCCGGGGCCACCCTGCTGTGGCTGCTGCGCGGGCTGCAGCCGCGCCTGCGCGGGCGCTGGAAGCTGGGCCTCGCCGCCCTGACCCGCCGCCGCGGGCTGGCGGTGATGCAGCTGGTGGGACTCTCGCTGTCGCTGTGCGCCCTGTTGCTGCTGTCGGTGATCGGCCCGGGGCTGCTGGCGCAGTGGCGCGACCGCCTGCCCAGCGATACCCCGAACTATTTCCTGATGAACATCCAGCCCGAACAGCGCCAGGCGGTGCTGGCCGCGCTGGACGGCCTGGGCGTGGATTCGCCCGGGATCGAGCCGTTCAGCACCGGCCGGCTGCTGGCCGTCAACGACAGGCCACCGCAGCGGCAGGAACGCGAGGACAACAACAACGACGATGACGATGCCAACCGCCCGGTCAACTTCTCCTGGCGGCATGATTTCCCGCCGGCCAATACCCTGTTGAGCGGCAGGTATTGGGCCGCAGGCAGTACCGCTGCCGAAGCTTCGATCGAACAGGGCTGGGCCGAACGCTACGGGATGAAGCTGGGCGACACGGTCACCCTGCAGATGGGCGAGCAGGAACGGCGCTTCACCGTGACCAGCATCCGCAAGGCCGACTGGGACTCGTTCCGGGTCAATTTCTTCCTGCTGCTCAATGAAGGGGCGGTGGGCGATGCGCCGTACAACCTGATCACCGCCTTCCACCTGCCGCGCGAACAGGCCCCGGCCCTGGCCGGGCTGACCCGCCATTACCCGAACATCTCACTGCTGGATATCGACAGCATCCTGCAGCGGGTGCGCGAGGTGGTGGACCGGGTCAGCCAGGCCGTGCAGCTGGTGATGGGCTTCAGCCTGCTGGCCGGAGTGCTGGTATTGCTGGCCGCGTTGCAGGCCACCGCCGGTGAACGCCGTTACGACAGCGCGGTGCTGCGCACGCTGGGCGCCACCCGCACCCAGCTGCGCGGCGCGGTGCTGGTGGAATTCGGCGCGCTGGGTCTGCTGTCTTCGCTGCTGGCGGTGGGCACGGCGGCACTGCTGGGCAGCGTCGTGGCCCGCCAGGTATTCGAACTGCAGCTCAGCCCGCCGTGGGGCCCGCTGCTGGCCGGAGGCGCACTGGGCGTGGCGCTGAGCATGCTGGCCGGCTGGTGGGGCACCCGACGGATCCTGCACACCCCGCCCGCGCTGGCCCTTCGCGAGGCATGAACGCGATTGATGACACCGGCAGGGGTCGGCGCTAGGTATGCTGCCCGCCCCTGCCCCCTGAGAATGCCCGCGATGCCCGGCACGTCGTTCACCGCTTACCTGTACCCCGTGTTGCTGCTGCTGGGCAGCAACATCTTCATGACCTTCGCCTGGTACGGCCACCTCAAGTACAAGAGCGCCCCACTGATGATGGTGATCCTGGTCAGCTGGGGCATCGCCTTCTTCGAGTACTGCCTGCAGGTGCCCGGCAACCGGCTGGGCAGCGCGGTGTACTCGGCCCCTCAGCTGAAGGGCATGCAGGAAGTGATCACGCTGGTGGTGTTCGCGGTGTTCTCCGCGTTCTACCTGGACCAGCCGTTGAAGTGGAACCATTACGCCGCGTTCGGGTTGATCGTGGTGGCCGCGTTCCTGATGTTCAAAGAGTGAGCGTCATTCGGGGGCTTGTTCCACCCACTGCTTGAACACCGCGTCGATCTGCGCGTCCTTGACCTGCTTGCCGTCCTGCAGGTCCTGCGCCTGGGTGAACAGCGGAATGATCATCGCCATGCCATCCAGCTTGGTCTTCAGGTGTACGCCCGGCGCCTGGCCGAGGAAACCGTCCCAGCGGGCGCGCACCTTGGCCCAGTAGTCCGCCGTTGCGGCCCAGTAGTCGTAGGCCGGTTTGAAATCGACCTCGGTGGTGCGGTTGTAATCGTTGAAGCCGAACTCACGCGCGATCTCCTGCTGGCTGCCGTCGGCGCCGCGCAGGATCTTGGTGTTGAACTGTTCGTGGGTCCAGCCGTTGGGGGTGAGCGTGTGCCGGTTGACCACCGCCAGTGCGTTGTAATCGCTGCGGCGGGTGTACTCGCGGCGCGGCAGTGGCCGCCAGCTGAGGTCGCTGGTCCAGGTGGCCACGCCGTTGCGGTAGTCCCACCGGCCGGTGCCGCAATAGCGCGGGGCATCGCTGACTTCATACACGCACTGGGTCCACGCGCCGGCGTTCACCGCCGGATCGATCGCACGCACCTGCCAGGTCTGGTCGGCGCTGAACTCGAACCGGTTCGGCGCCTCGTACACCCAGTCCTGCCGCCAATGCTTGGTCACGTGGCCGCTCTTGCCGTCCACCAGCAGGTGCTGGAGCACGATCCGCTTCGGGCTGTCCTCGACCACGATCACCACTTCGTTGCCGCCGCTGCGCACGGCCGGCGCGCGCTCATAACCGGGCTGGAGCAGCACGGTTTCATCGAAGGCGAAATCGACGATGTACTCGCCCTTCATGGCCAGGATGCTGGCGTGGTCGCGCTGCAGGTCGGAGGGCTGGGCGTGGGCGATGCCGCTGGCGGCAAGCAGCAGCCACGCGCTGGCTGTCTGGAATGTCATCGACGAAGGTCCCTCAGGAAGGTCGGGTGGAAGAAAGTTGGACAAGCGGTACGACGTTGGACGCATCGACCCACAGCTCGCCGTCGGCGCCCTCGACCCGCGCGATGCGCCGCGCGGCGGTAGCGCCCAGCACCGAAAGCGAGGCCACGA
>NZ_JBNBBE010000032.1:0-8580 GCF_050031795.1 Stenotrophomonas sp. SrG | reverse complement strand
TTGTTGCTCGCGGCCTTCAGCGCGGCAATGCGCTCTTCCAGCGGCGGGTGGCTCAGGAACAGCTTCTTGGCGGTGGCGCCGGCGATGCCGAACGCGGCGATCTGGGTCGGAAGGGTGCTCTGGCCGTGATTGAGCTTCAGGCGCTCCAGTGCGGCGATCATCTTTTGGCGGCCGGCCAGGTGCGCACCTCCGGCGTCGGCGCGGAACTCGCGATGGCGCGAGAACCACATGGCAATCATGGTCGCGAACAGGCCGAACACCATTTCCAGCACGAACACGATGATGAAGTAGGCAAAGCCGCGGCCGCCGCCTTCGCGGTTGCCCGACAGCGCACTGTCGATGATGCCGCCGACCACGCGTGCCAGCACGATCACGAACGTGTTGAGCACGCCCTGCAGCAGCGCCATGGTGATCATGTCACCGTTGGCCACGTGCGCGATTTCATGGCCCAGTACCGCCTCGGCCTCGTCCTCGCTCATGTTCTGCAGCAGGCCCGTGGAGACCGCCACCAGCGCGTTGTTGCGGTTGGCACCGGTCGCGAACGCGTTGATTTCCGGGCCGTCATAGACCGCCACTTCCGGCATGCCGATACCGGCTTCGCGCGCCTGGCGCTCCACCGTGGCCAGCAGCCAGCGCTCGGTCTGGTTGCGCGGCTCGGTGATCACTACCGCGCCGGTGGAACGCTTGGCCATCCACTTGGACAGCAGCAGCGAGATCAGCGACCCGCCGAAGCCGAAGATGGCCGCAACTACCAGCAGGCCGCTCATGCTTGCCGGATCGATACCGGCCAGGCGCATTACGAAGCCTGCCAGGATCAACACGGCGAAGTTGGTCGCGAGGAACAGGGCAATACGACTGAACATGGGGAAAGGACGCTTTCTAGGTGGGTGTTGCTGCAAATCTGCGGGGACTTCATGTTGAATTCAAGTCGCAACCTGACCGACGATTCATAGTTCATGTCCATGACTGCCTACCGCGGGCGCTTCGCCCCCTCGCCCACCGGCCCCCTCCACGCCGGCTCGCTGCTCGCCGCCTTCGGCAGCTGGCTGCTGGCGCGCCACGCCCGTGGCCAGTGGCTGGTCCGGGTCGAAGACGTCGACCCGCCCCGCACCGTGCCTGGCGCCATCGACCAGCAACTGGCCGCCCTGGCCGCCTTCGGCCTGGGCAGCGATGACGCCATCGTCCACCAGAGCGAGCGCGACACCCTCTACCAGGCCGCGCTGGACCGCCTGCTGGCCGAGGACAAGGCTTTTGCCTGCCACTGCAGCCGTACCGAACTGGCCGACCAGCAGGGTATTCATCATTACTGCGTGGCACGTACTGAACGCGCCCGACCGGCCATCCGCCTGCGCGTGCCGCCAGGCAGCGTGGTCGCGTTCGACGACGGCCTGCGCGGCCGGATCCGCCAGGACGTGCATGCCGAAGTCGGCGATTTCGTGCTGCGCCGGGCGGACGGCTACTGGGCCTACCAGCTGGCCGTGGTGGTCGACGACAGCGACCAGGCCATCACTGACGTGGTCCGCGGCGCTGACCTGCTCGATTCCACGCCGCGCCAGATCCTGCTGCAGCAGGCACTGGGGCTGCCCACCCCGCGCTACCTGCACCTGCCACTGCTGCTGGAGCCGGACGGGCTCAAACTGTCCAAATCCGCCGCCGCGCGCCCGGTCGATGCCCATCGTCCCCTGCCCGCCCTGCAGCAGGCCTGGGCGCAGCTTGGCCAGGATCCTGCATGCCTGCTGGGCACCCGCAGCGTTGCCGAGCTCCTCGAACGGGCCGTTGCCGACTTCGACCCGGCGCGATTGCCACCGGGTGACATCCGCCTTGACGCCGACGCCTGCTGAGCCGCCCATTTTCCGCCGCGATGTTGCAGAATCGCTGTCCCCCCTGTTGGCCCCGGAGTAGCTGCTCATGACATCTCGCGTCGCACTGGTCACCGGTGGTACCGGCGGTATCGGTTCCGCCATCTGCCAACGTCTGGCCGACCAGGGCCATCGGGTTGCCACCAACTACCGCGACGAAGCCAAGGCCCTGGCCTGGCGCGAGAAGATGCTGGCGCGCGGCTGCGACGTGGCGATTTTCCCCGGCGACGTCTCCGATCCGGATACCGCCGAACAGATGGTGCACGCGGTGGAAGCCGCACTGGGCCCGGTCGAGATCCTGGTCAACAACGCCGGCATCACCCGCGACACCACCTTCCACCGCATGCGCGCCGACCAGTGGCACGACGTGATCAACACCAACCTCAATTCGGTGTTCAACGTCACCCGCCCGGTCATTGAAGGCATGCGCCGCCGCGGCTGGGGCCGGGTGATCCAGATCAGCTCGATCAACGGCCTGAAGGGCCAGTACGGCCAGGCCAACTACGCCGCCGCCAAGGCCGGCATGCACGGCTTCACCATCTCGCTGGCGCGCGAAAATGCCGGCTTCGGCATCACCGTCAACACCATCTCGCCCGGCTACGTCGCCACCGACATGGTGATGGCCGTGCCCGACGAAGTGCGCGCCAAGATCATCGCCGACATCCCCACCGGCCGCCTCGGCAAGCCCGAGGAAATCGCCTACGCCGTCGCCTTCCTGGTCGCCGAAGAAGCCGCCTGGATCACCGGCTCCAACCTCGACATCAACGGCGGCCACCACATGGGCTGGTAACGCTTACACCGTTACCCCTCCACAGGTTCCAAGACCGCCCAACGGCCGGCGCCACCGGCATAGCGCCAAAAAAAATGCTGCACTTCACCCGCCCGCCCACCGCAGGAGGAGCCCCCTTTTGTTAAAGGGGGCGCGCCGAAGGCGCGGGGAATAGGAGGCATGCCGCCGGGGCCCACGTTTTGCGCAGCAAAACGTGGGCAAGCGCAGCAGGCGTTGCGAATACCCCGGAATGCTGCACCCATGCTGCGCAGCATGAAGAACGCCACCAAATGACCAAAGGAGGTTGCAACGCCTGCTGCGCTGCGCCATGCTTCGCCCTTACGCTGACGAGTGATTGCTTCATGGCTGCGAACCGCATCATCAAGAAGTATCCCAACCGCCGTCTCTACGACACCGAGATTTCCAGTTACATCACCATTGAGGACGTGCGCCAGCTCATCCTGGACGGCGAGGACTTCGAAGTCCGCGACGCCAAGAGCGGCGACGACCTGACCCGTTCAGTGTTGCTGCAGATCATCGCCGACCAGGAACAGGACGGTGAGCCCATGCTCTCCACCCAGCTGCTCAGCCAGCTGATCCGGTTCTATGGCGATTCGCTGCAGGGCTTCATGGGCAACTACCTGGAGCGCAGCATGCAGGTCTTCCTGGACCAGCAGCAGCAGTTCCGTCAGCAGATGGGCAACCTGCTCGGCCAGACCCCGTGGGCGATGATGAACCAGCTCACCGAACGCAACCTGGAGCTTTGGCAGGACTTCCAGCGCAACATGGGCGGCGGCTTCGGCCCGCGTCCGCCGGGTACCCAGACCGGCACCGGTACGGGCACCGGCAAGCCCGAAGCCCCCACGGCCGGCAAGACCCGCCGTTGACTGCTTCGCCCGGCAGCGCCGGGCCGCATGAAAAAAGGCGCAGCCTCACGGCCGCGCCTTTTTCATTTGCGCCCCCTGGAAATCAGCGCTTGGGTTTGGCACAGCCGGTGCAGATCCGCTCCACCTGGTAGCCCTTGGCGCGCAGCTTTTCGACGACGCCATCATCGCCCAGCAGGTGCAGCGAGCCCACCACCACCAGTGTGCCGCCCTGCCCGGCCTTGAGCTGCTGCTCCAGCTTGGGTACCCACGCATTGTTGCGGTCGGTATTGATGCGCTTGTACAGCTGCGGGTACTCGCCGCGCATTTCCGCGGCCATCGAGGTCCACAGCAGCTTGTCGTCGCCACGGCGCCAGGCATCGTGCAGCTTGCGACCCATCGCATCGGCCTCGCTGGCCTGGTCCAGCGCCTCGGCCACCATCTGCTGCTGCTCCTGCGCGGACATGCCGGAGAGCACCGCCACCTGCGTATCGATGTCTTCCAGGCCGCTGGTCGGCTTGCCCGCATCGGCGGCGCGCGTCATGAAATGCCGATCCAGCCCCAGCGCCGGGTCCAGGCCCATCTTGGCGAACTGCGACAGCGTGATGGTCAGCCCGACGAACCACGGCTTCATGCCCTGCAACTGTGCCAGCGGCAGGTTGTTGTCGCGCGCGTAGGCCTGCAGCTTGGTCCAGGTAGCGTCGTCCAGGTCACGCCTGAGTTCGCTGCCATCGGTGCGCATCGCCGCCTGCAGCATCTTGCGGGTCAGGTCCGGCGACTGCATGTCCTGCGGCGAGAGTTCGAACACCACGCGCTTGGACGCCGCGAAGGCCTGGTCCACGTCTGCCGCCAGCGGATAATCGTCGGCACGCAGCAGATGGAACGAGCCCAGCAGGTACACCCGGCTGTCGCCCGGGCCGGTCACCTTCCACAGCAGCGGCACCGGCGCGGTGGATTTTGCCGCCGGCGCGGCGGCCATCGTGGTTGCGCTGCCCAGCAGCAGGCTGGTCGCCAGCAGCAGCGGGGCCGCCAGTCGCTTCAGCATCGTCATGCTCAAACCCCTCCCTGGGGTGTGTGATAGGCCTGCTCACCGGCTTCGACCTTCAGGTCCAGGCGGTTTTCCGGCGGGGTCAGTGGGCACGTGGCGAACGGCGTGAACGCACACGGCGGGTTGTAGGCGTGGTTGAAATCAATCACCACCTTGCCGCTCGCATCCGGTGCGGGCAGGTCCAGGTAGCGGCCAGCCGGGTAACTGCCATGGCCGCTGGTGCGGTCGCCGAAGATCACGAACAGCTCGCGCCCCGGCTCACCCAGCGCTTCCAGCCGCCAGGTCTTTCCATCGCGCTCGAATTCCAGTGCACCCGAATTCGGCATCTCGGTGGTGAGGCCGGTGATGTCCACGATCGGCAGGGTCTTGCCGGCCGGGTGCGGAACAAACCGCGCGCTGATGCGCCAGTCCGGACCACCCGGCCAGTAGTTCAGGCCAGTGAAGCCGGTGCGCGAATAGGCGTCGGCATGCTTGACCCGCAGCGCGTAGCGCTCACCACGGTGGATCAGGCTGAGCTGGCCCTTGCCATCATCGAAGCCGATAAGCGTAGGCGTCGGATCGCGGTCGCTCTGGAAACGGATCGGCCCGGTGAGCGGCTTGCCGTCCACGGTCAGTGCCGTGCCGCGCTCGGGGGTGAAGGTGAGTACGTCGCCACGGTGCGCCACCATGCCCAGCTTGGCCGGGCCCACGGCCAGGCGGATGCCGCTGCCGGGGCCGCTGCCGATGTAGTGCGCCTTGTGCTCAAGCCAGTGCAGGCCGACCAGGCTGGTCCAGCCATCGGGCGCGTGCAACTCGGTGTAGCGCTGCTGTCGCCATTGCTGCTGTTCGGCGGCGAATGCCGGATCCACCGCCGCCGGCGCCGGCGCGGCTTCTTTATCGCCACACCCTGCCAGGCCCAGCGCCAGCACTGCCGCGCCGAGTCCCCATCCCCAAGTACGCATCGTGCTCCCCTTCAACGTCCGCGCAGGAACCAGCGGTCGATTTCCGCCAGTGAAAAACGGGCCCAGGTGGGCCGGCCGTGGTTGCATTGGCCGGACCGCTCGGTAATTTCCATGTCGCGCAGCAGCGCGTTCATTTCCGGCAGGGTCAGCCGACGGTTGGCGCGCACCGCCCCGTGGCACGCCATGGTCGACAACAGTTCGTCGCGCGCACTGGCGATGCGCCGGCTCTGGCCGTGTTCGCGCAGGTCGGTGAGCACATCGCGCAGCAGCCCTTCCGGCTCGGCGTTGGCCAGCAGCGCGGGAATGCTGCGCACATGCAGCGAACCGGGACCGGACCGGGTGATCTCGAACCCCAGCGCGGTCAGCGTATCGGCTTCGCGCTCGGCGGTATCGGCATCGCGCTCGCCCACTGCCAGGGTGATCGGCACCAGCAGCGGCTGCGCATGCAGGCCGGTGGCATCGTGCGCGGTCTTCAGCCGCTCATAGCCGATCCGCTCGTGGGCGGCATGCATGTCCACCACGATCAGGCCTTCGGCATTCTCGGCCAGGATGTAGATGCCGTGCAGCTGCGCCACCGCATAGCCCAGCGGCGGCACGCCACTGTCGGCCGCAGTGACCGGCAGGCCCTGCTCGCTGGGCATCGGCGGCAGCGCGGCATCGCTGCCGGCCGGGCGCCCGTACAGCGCTGCATAGGCCGACGGGGCATCGGCCACGCGCAGGCCCAGCGGCGACTGCTGCGGGCGCCAGGCCGTGTTGCCCATGCCACCACCGCCACCGCCCGCCAACGCGTAGCCCGTGCCGGCCGCCGCACTGGCGTAGGCAGGCGCGGCAGCCTCGGCGACGCCCTCGCTGCCCGCCCCCGTCGCGGTCATGCCCGCACGGGTTTCGGCCAGCGCTTCCTTCAACGTGCGGTAGACGAAGTCATGGATCAACCTCGAATCGCGGAAACGCACTTCGTGCTTGGCCGGGTGCACGTTGACGTCCACCCGGGTCGGGTCCAGCTCCAGGAACAGCACGTACGCGGGCTGGCGGCCATGGAACAGCACATCGCCGTAGGCCATCTTCACCGCATGGGCCACGCTGCGGTCGCGCACCGAACGACCGTTGACGTACAGATACTGCTGGTCGGTGCTGGCGCGTGAATAATGCGGCTGCGCGATCCAGCCATGCAGGCGCAGCCCGGCACCGCTGTGGTCCACGCGCATGGCCTGGGTGGCGAAGTCTTCGCCCAGCGTTTCGCCCAGCCGCGCATCGGAATACAGATCACCCGGCTTGTAGCGCCGCGACGGCTTGCCGTTGTGCGACACGCGCAGCTCCACGTCCGGCCGCGCCAGCGCCAGCGAACGCAGCCATTCTTCGATATGGCCCAGTTCGGTCCGCTCGGCGCGCAGGAATTTGCGGCGAGCCGGCACGTTGTAGAACAGCTCGCGCACTTCCACCGTGGTGCCCGGTGCATGCGCGCGCGGGGTGACTTCGCCCAGCTTGCCGCCTTCGATCTGCAGCGCCGAGCCATGCTCGTCACCGCGTCGGCGCGAGGCCAAGGTAAACCGGCTCACCGACGCGATCGACGGCAGCGCCTCGCCACGGAAGCCCAGCGTGGCCACCGCTTCCAGGTCATCCAGACTGGCAATCTTGCTGGTGGCATGCCGCGACACCGCCAGCGGCAGTTCTTCCGGCGCGATACCACCACCGTCGTCACGGATGCGGATCAACCGCACCCCACCCTCTTCCAGGTCGATATCCACGCGGGTCGCGCCGGCGTCGAGCGCGTTTTCCACCAGTTCCTTGACCACCGACGCCGGGCGTTCAACGACTTCGCCCGCGGCGATCTGGTTGATGAGGATTTCGGGAAGCTGGCGGATGGTCATGCGGGAATGATATCCGGATCGTGGGGATGGATTCCGATATCGATTGGCCAATGGGCCCATGGTCGATTGATCCCGATCCCCATGGGCCCGTAAAAATTCGTAGCCCCGGCCGTTGGCCGGACACCGCGCGCAGCGCGGCCCAAGCGTCCGGAGCCGACGATTCATCGGTTGCGGCCTTCCCCCCGGCGTTTACGCGTTCCGAAGACGCCCGTCAGGCGTTCATGACGCCTGATACGCGGTTTCGTTTCGGGTTTACACCCGGATGCATGGCCGCCATCGAGAGCAGGTCGAGCTCCGGACGCTTGGGCCGCGCTGCGCGCGGTGTCCGGCCAACGGCCGGGGCTACGGACCGTTACGTAACGTCCGGATACCCGGATCAATCAACCATGGGCCCCCAGTGGGTGCGTCGGGGCCGGGCAGACGCCACAAAAAAACCCGCCGAAGCGGGTTTTTATTTGCTACCGCCGGCGACCGTGCTGGCGGCGTCTATCTCGGCCTGGGCGCGGGCCGCGTAGAGCGTGCCTGGTGGCGGTTGGCGGCTGAAGAACGTATGTACGCCATCCAACACCGCACCAGCGATCTGGCGCTGGTAGGCCGGGTCCATCAGCCGGCGCTCCTCGTCCGGGTTGGAGATGAAGGCCGTTTCCACCAGCATCGCCGGCATGTCCGAGGTGCGCAGCACCGCGAAGTTGGCCCGCTCAATCGCCGGCTTGTGGTTCTTGCCGATCCGCTTCAGCCCGCCCAGCACATGCCCGGCCGCGTCTTCCGAGGCCTTCATGTAACCGCTCTGGGCCAGGTCCAGCAACACATTGGCCAGCGTGCCCTCCGTCTGCTGCAGGCGCACGCCACCGACCAGGTCGGCCGCGTTTTCCTTGTCCGCCAGCCAGCGCGCACGCTGCGACGACGCGCCCTTGGTCGACAGCACGTATACCGACGAACCCGTCGCCGCGCGGTTTTCCGCGGCATCGGCGTGGATCGAGATGAAGATGTCGGCCTTGGCCGAACGTGCCTTCTGCGCGCGCATCGGCAGCGGAATGAACACGTCGGTATCGCGGGTCAGGAACGCCTTCAGGCCCGGGGTCGCATTGACCTGGCGTGCCAGCTCACGCGCCACCGCCAGCGTGATGTCTTTTTCGCGCTTGCCGGTCGGCCCCACGGCGCCCGGGTCCTGGCCGCCGTGGCCGGGATCGATCGCCACCACCAGCGGGCGCATGCCCGACTGCATCTTGACA
>NZ_JBNBBE010000031.1:3611-10518 GCF_050031795.1 Stenotrophomonas sp. SrG | reverse complement strand
TGTCCGGCCAGGGCATCCCCGTCCTCGCCCCGCGCAGGAACAACCGAACAGCCACCGCTCTACGCGCGGACCCAAACAAAAAAACGGCGCCCGCAGGCGCCGTCGCTTGAATCTCACATCAACCAGATCAGAACTTCGCGTCGAACTCGGCCGCGTAGCCGGTGTTGACCAGCACCTTCTGCAGGATGTCGGTGTTCTTCACGTTGCCGGCCACGATCTGCTGGGTTTCCGGGCCACGGCTGTCCATGCGGCCCGGGGTTGCGCCCTTGAAGTCGCAGACGCGGCCGCCGGCCTCGCGGACCAGCAGTACGCCGGCGGCGATGTCCCAGGCTTTCACGCCCGCTTCGAAGTAGGCGTCGGCGCGGCCGCAGGCCACGTAGGCCAGGTCGAGCGCGGCCGAACCGGTGCGGCGCACGTCTTCGGCGTGGACCAGCAGCGCGTCCACCGCCTTCAGCTGGGCGCTGGTGCGGTTGCGCTCGCGCGGGGCGAAACCGGTGTGGATCATCGCGCCTGCCAGGTCCTTGCGGTCGGCCACGCGGATGCGGCGGTCGTTCAGCACCGCACCGGCGCCACGGCTGGCGGTGAACAGTTCATTGCGGAGCGGATCGAAGATCACCGCGTCGATCGGCTCGCCGTTTTCGACCAAGGCAATGGAGACGCAGTAGTGCGGGAAGCCGCGGAGGTAGTTGCTGGTGCCGTCGAGCGGGTCGATGACCCACATGTAGCGGTTGACGGCCTGCACGCCGCCTTCCTCGCCCATGATCCCGTACTCGGGATAGGCGCGCTTGAGTTCCTTGACGATCACCTTTTCCGCATCCGCATCGACTTCACTGGCATAGTCCATGCGCCCCTTCTGCACGACGTTCAACGCCTCCAGCTTGTTGATGTTGCGCAACAGGACGTTGCCGGCGAGGCGGGCGGCCTTGACCATGACGGTGACGGCGGGTTTCTGCATGGCGAAAAGCTCCCGGAAAGGCAGAGTAGGGGGTACTGGCGGGGGAAAAGAGCGGTCCCGGCGCAGAGGCCGGTCACACAGTTTACCATTTGTGACTGTCCTGCTCGCGTTTGGCCTGTTCATGTCCACTGAATCCGCTTCCTCCCGTATCCGTTTCGTCCTCGTGGGCACCCAGCACCCCGGCAACATGGGCGCCGCCGCGCGTGCCATGAAGACCATGGGGCTGGGCCGGCTGGTGCTGGTCGCCCCCGAAAAGCCGCTGGATGAGGAAGCCTTCCGCCGCTCGGCCGGCGCCGAGGACGTGCTGGGCGACGCCCCGGTCGTGGCCACCCTGGCCGAAGCCGTGGCCGACTGCCGGCTGGTGCTCGGCTGCACCGCCCGCGCCCGCCGCGTCCAGCTGGAAGAACTGCTCCCCGGCGTGGCCGCCCAGCGCGCCCTGGCCAAGGCGGCCGAGGTCGATGGTGAGGTCGCCTTCGTGTTCGGTCGCGAGCGTACCGGCCTGACCAATGAAGAGCTGCAGCTGTGCCACCTGGCCGTGCACATTCCTTCCAACCCGGAGTTCAGCTCGCTGAACCTCGCCGCCGCCGTGCAGGTGCTGGCCTACGAGCTGCGCATGGCCAGCCTGGGTGGAGTGGAAGCGGCCGCGCCGGCCGATCCTGAACATCGTGAACAGCCGGCCAGCCACGCCCAGGTCGAAGGCCTGTTCGGCCAGCTCGGCCAGACCCTGGACGAGATCGACTTCCACAAGGGCCGCGCCCCGGATTCGGCCATGCGCAAACTGCGCCGGCTGTTCCTGCGCACCGAACTGAGCGAACAGGAAGTGCGGCTGCTGCGCGGCATTCTGGCCGACGCCCAGCGGATGGCACGCCTGGCGAACGCTAAACCCGATTGACCCGACGCACGTCTCACTTTTTCGGGTAGGCTGTCTCGATTCCTTGGGGGGAGCGGATGGGATTGCCGGTACTGCGATGGCTGCTGCAGGGAGGGGTGCTGTGTCTGGCCAGCGTCATGACGGCTGGCACCGCAGCGGCCCCCCCTGATGACACCCATTCAGGCCACGCCGAACCGGGCCATGTCCTGGTGCTGGGTCGGATCAGCGACAACCCCAAGTCACACTATGCGCAACTGCAACCCCTGCTCGACTATGTTGTTCCACGCATGCGCGATGTCGGCATCACCGAAGGCCGCATCCTGATGGCGCCCGATGCGCAGCAGATGGCCAGCTACCTGCGCCGTGGCCGGGTCGACTGGGTCACCGAAACCTCCGGCACCGCCGTCAACCTGGGCCTGCGCAGCGGCGCCCAGCCGCTGCTGCTGACCGAACGCAGCGGCGTGCGCGACTACCAGACCGTGTTTTTCGTGCGCCGCGACAGCCCCATCACCTCGCTGGCCGACCTCAAGGGCCACACCCTGGCCCTGCAGAACGTGGCCTCCACCAGCGCCTACCTGGTGCCGGTGATGACCCTGTTGCAGAACGGCCTGACCCCGGAGATCCTGTTGTCCGCGCGCGACGCGGCCGCGCCCGATACGGTGGGCTATGTGTTCGCGCGGTCGGAGGCCAACATCGCCACCTTCGTGCACAAGGGCATGGTCGATGCCGGCGCGGTCAGCAGCGTGGACTGGGCCGATCCGCATCGGATTCCGGCCGCGTTCCGCCGCGACTTCCGTGCCATCCATCGCACCGAGCCGTACCCGCGTGCGGTGGAGGTGGTGCGGGCGGGGCTGGACCCGAAAGTGCGTGACAGGTTGCAGCAGGTACTGCTGGATGCCGCCTCGGATCCGCAGGCGCAGGATGCGCTCGAGAAGTTTTTTGGTACGTCCGGGTTCCATCGGGTCGATGCGCAGATGCAGCACCGTTTGGATGAATTGAAACAGGGTCTAACACGCGTGCGGATGGAAGTGGAATGAGGCCGTTGGGTTCCGGAATGCAGTCCCGTTTCGTGTTGGCGATGGGCGGGGCGATGGTGGTGGTGGTGGCGATCGTGGCCGTGGTCCTGGGGCGCCAGGCGGCGATGCAGGAGGAGGTCAAGCACCTCAGCGGCAGCGTCATCCACGAACTGTTCGACCGCAGCGTGCGCAGCCGGGGCGAGGCCCTGGCGCGCGAGCTGTCCGACGCGCTGGCCAACCCGCTGTACTACAACGACCTGGCCCAGGTAGGTGCGCTGGTGCGCAATACCTCGCGGCAGCAGGTAGTGCGCTACGTGCTGGTGTTCGACGAGGACGGCAAGCTGATCCACGACGGTTCGACCGAAGTGATTGATTTCGGCCGCCCGATGGAAGATCCGCTGGCCGCCGGGGCAGTGGGCGCGCGCAAGCTGGTGGTGCAGCAATCGCCGAAGGTGCTCGACAACGCCATGCCGATCATGATCGGCAACCAGCGCATCGGCGGGGTCCGCGTCGGCATGGCGCTGGATGACGTGCAGGCCATGGAGCAGCGGGCCAACCTGACCCTGGGCGAGCGCCTGCAGCAGGTGGGCAAGCGCCACCTGGGCTGGCTGCTGCTGATGCTGGGCCTGCTGCTGGCCATCGGCGCGGGGGTCATCGTGTATGTGCAGCGCACCCTGGTCGGCCCGATCCGCGGGTTGGCCGCCGCCGCGCGCCAGATTGAGGCGGGTGACTATCGACCGCAGCTGAGCAACAGCAACCGCCAGGACGAAGTGGGCGAGCTGGTGCGTGCGTTCGGCCGGATGAGCGAGGCCATTGCGCGGCACGACCGCGAAGTGCGCCACATGGCCTACACCGATGCCCTGACCGGGCTGACCAACCGGCTGGCGTTCCGCGAGGCGCTGGACCACCGGCTGATGGCCGCGCGCGCGTCCAACCACCGCTTGGGCCTGTTGTTCGCCGACATGGACGACTTCAAGCGCGTCAACGACACCCTCGGCCACGAGGCCGGCGATGAAGCGCTGCTGCAGTTCGCCCAGCGCATCAGTGCGGCCGTGGCCCAGGCCGGCGGCGATGAAGCGCTGCTGGCCCGCTTTGGCGGCGACGAGTTCGTGATCCTGATCGGCGATGGCGACGTGGCGGCGAGCGCGCGCCAGCTGGCTGAACTGCTGGTCCGCGAACTGAGCAAGCCGCTGGTGGTGCAGGGCCGCGAGCTGTTCCTCGGCACCTCCATCGGCGTGACCCTGTTCCCCGACGATGCCGCCGATGCGACCACCCTGCTCAAGAATGGCGACATCGCCATGTACCAGGCCAAGGTCGCCGGCAAGAACTGCTACCGCTATTACAGCCGGGCCATGGACCATGCGGTGGAACGCCGCGTGCACATGGAGCAGGAACTGCGCGGCGCCTGGGAGCGCGGCGAGCTGCGCCTGGTCTACCAGCCCATCTTCCGTACCCGCGACCGCCGCATGGTAGGGGTCGAAGTGCTGCTGCGCTGGCAGCACCCGACCCTGGGCACTATTCCGCCCTCGGTGTTCATCGAAGTGGCCGAACAGAGTGGCCTGATCGAAGTGATCGGCCCGAAGGTGCTGCGCGCGGCCTGCATGGAAGCGGTGCAGTGGCCGCATTCGTCCGATGGCGAAGGCATGTTCGTCTCCGTCAACGTATCTCCGCGCCAGCTGCGCGGCGGCGAGCTGCCCCAGCTGGTGGCCGACTGCCTGCGTGACACCGGCCTGCCGGCCTCGCGCCTGCACCTGGAGCTGACTGAAACGGCGGTGATCGGCGATGAGATGCTGGCCGCGGCCCTGCTGGACAAGCTGCACCGCACCGGCGTGAAGGTCTGGCTGGACGATTTCGGCACCGGCTTCTCGGGGCTGAGCCACTTGCGCCAGGTGCCGGTGGACGGGGTCAAGATCGACAAGAGCTTCGTCGCCGACATGCAGCGCGACCCGGACGACCTGGCCCTGACCACGGCGATCATCGCCATGGCCCACGCGCTGGGCATCACCGTGGTGGCCGAAGGCATCGAACAGGAAGTGCAGTTCGACCTGCTGAGCCAGCGCGGTTGCGACCTGGCGCAGGGCTATTGGCTGAGCGTGCCGATCACGGCCACCGATGTCGTGGAAATGATCGAATCGGGCAGATAAAAAGGCGCCGGAAATGTTCCGGGCCCCTTGGTTGATTGATCCCGATCCCAATGGGCCCGTAACAATTCGTAGCCCCGGCCGTTGGCCGGCTGCTTTTCGTTCGGGCGTCATGAACGCCCGACGCGCGGCTTCGGAACGCCCAAACGCCGGGGTGTTGGCCGCAACCGTTGCGCGACCGTCTCCGGACGCTTGGGCCGCGCTGCGCGCGGTGTCCGGCCAACGGCCGGGGCTACGAATTGTTACGTAACGTTCAGAGGTCTGGATACGTCAGACGTCACACCGGACGTTTGCTGGAATCACCCGAAATTTCCCGCACCAGCTTCGGTACCAGGTACCCGGACAACCGCGCCGTCAGCTGCGCGTGCAGCGATTTGGCCGTTGCATCGTCCACCTCGAAATGCGCCACGCCCTGTACCCGGTCCACCTGGTACAGGTAATACGGCAGCACGCCTGCAGCAAAACTGCGCTCGCTCAGGTCCTGCAGCGCCTGCAGCGAATCGTTCACCCCGCGCAGCAGCACTGCCTGGTTGAGCAGGGTGGCGCCGGCCCCGCGCAGGCGCGCCATGGCCGCATCCACCGATGCATCGAATTCATTGGCGTGGTTGGCGTGGATCACGAACGCCACCGGCCAGGGCAGGGCGGCGATCCACTGCACCAGCTCCTCGTCCACCCGCTCAGGCAGCACCACCGGCAGGCGGCTGTGGATGCGCAGGCGGCGCAGGTGCGGAATCTGCTTCAGCGCCTGGGTCAGCTCCACCAGCTTGTGGGTGGCCAGCGACAGCGGGTCGCCGCCGGACAGGATCACCTCGTCGATGCCCGGGTCCTGCGCAATGGCGTCCACGGCCTCGCGCCAGCCCTCGCGGGCCGCGTTCTCGGTGCCGTAATCGAAATGCCGGCGGAAGCAGTAACGGCAGTTGATCGCGCAGCTGCCGGTGGTCACCAGCAGGGCACGGCCCTGGTACTTCTGGATCACCCCGGTGGCCTTGCGGGCGAGGCCATCGCCGACCGCATCCAGGGTGAAGCCCGGCGCGTGCTGCAGCTCGTCGGTCACCGGCAGTACCTGGCGCAGCAGCGGGTCGTGGCGGTCGCCCTGGCGCATGCGGGCGATGAAGCCCTGCGGCACCCGCAGCGCGAACTGCCCGGCCGCCTCGGCCGATACCGGCAGCGCGTCCGGGTCCAGCCCCAGCTGTTCCAGCAGGGTCCGCGGGTCGCGGACCGCCTCGCGCCACAGCTGCTGCCAGCGGACGGGGGTGGGCAGGGGCGTGGCGGAGAGCTGCATGGAATGGGGGCCTGCGGTTATCATAGGGAAAGCCTTTCCATTCTATCCGGCTCGCCGCGCCTGCGCGGCGTTTGCCCATTCAGGAGTTTCAGCATGGCCACTGTTGGCATGAACGACGTCAAGAACGGGATGAAGATCCTGGTCAACAATGAACCGGCGGTCATCACCGAGACCGAGTACGTCAAGCCGGGCAAGGGCCAGGCCTTCACCCGCATCAAATATCGCTTCATCCGCTCCGGTCGTGTGGTCGAAATGACCATGAAGGCCACCGATGATGTGGAAAAGGCCGACGTTGTCGACACCAACATGGATTACATGTACAGCGACGGCGAGTACTGGCATTTCATGGACCCGGAAACCTTCGAACAGGTCCAGGCCGACAAGGCCGGCATCGGCGATGCGAAGAACTGGCTGAAGGGCGAAGAGTCCTGCATCGTGACCCTGTTCAATGGCTCGCCGATCTTCGTGCAGCCGCCGAACTTCGTTGAACTGAAGATCGTCGAAACCGATCCGGGCGTCCGTGGCGACACCTCGGGTGGCGGCGGCAAGCCGGCCACCCTGGAGACCGGCGCCGTGGTCCGCGTGCCGCTGTTCGTCAACCAGGATGAAATCATCAAGGTCGACACCCGCTCGGGCGAGTAA
>NZ_JBNBBE010000031.1:0-3601 GCF_050031795.1 Stenotrophomonas sp. SrG | reverse complement strand
CGGCTGCTTTGGGCGGGGTCCGACCGGGCGCCGCGACCGCCTGCCTCTTACCCGTCGGCTCTACCGGGGATACGCCGCCGATATCCCGCCCGTTCGGTCCGGAGCGCCAGCGGTACGCCGCAGGCGCACCGTTCCGATTCGATGCATTACCTTTGCCTCAGCGAGACCGCATGACCGACACCACCCGCATTCCCGAACCCTGTGACCTGTTGATCGAAGCGGGTTACGTGGTCCCGATCGAACCGCATGCGGTGGTGCTGGAAGACCATGCCGTGGCCGTGCGCGGCAGCGAAATCGTGGCGATCCTGCCGCGCGCCGACGCGCGCGCGCGCTTCAGTGCCCGCCAGGTGGTCTCGCGCCCCGATGCAGCGCTGATGCCCGGCCTGGTCAACGCCCACACGCACAACCCGATGACGCTGCTGCGCGGCGTGGCCGACGACCTGCCGCTGATGGTGTGGCTGCAGCAGCACATCTGGCCGGTGGAAGCGGCGGTGATCGGCCCTGAATTCGTCGCCGATGGCACCACCCTGGCCATCGCTGAAATGCTGCGCGGTGGCACCACCTGCGCCAACGAAAACTATTTCTTCGCCGACGTCCAGGCGGCGGTCTACAAGCAGCACGGCTTCCGTGCGCTGGTCGGCGCGGTGATCATCGATTTCCCCACCGCCTGGGCCAAGACCGACGACGAGTACTTCGCCAAGGCCGGCGAGCTGCACGACCAGTGGCGCAACGACCCGCTGATCGGCACGTCGTTCGCCCCGCACGCGCCGTACACCGTCAACGACGCCAACTTCGAACGCGTGCGCATGCTGTCCGACCAGCTGGACATGCAGGTGCACCTGCACACGCATGAAACCGCCCAGGAAATCAGCGATTCGCTCAAGCTGCACGGCCAGCGCCCGCTGGCGCGGCTGGACCGCCTGGGGCTGGTCAACGACCGCCTGATCGCGGTGCACATGACCCAGCTGACCGAAGCGGAAATCCACCTCTGCGCCGAACGCGGCGTGAGCGTGGTGCATTGCCCCGAATCCAACCTCAAGCTGGCCTCCGGGTTCTGCCCGGCCTGCGCCCTGCAGCGCGCCGGGGTCAACCTGGCGATCGGCACCGATGGCTGCGCCAGCAACAACGACCTGGACATGTTCAGCGAAAACCGCACCGCGGCGATCCTGGCCAAGGCCGTGGCCAACGATGCCACCGCGCTGGACGCGGCCACCACGCTGCGTGCGGCCACCCTGGGTGGCGCACGCGCGCTGGGCTTCGGCGACCGCATCGGCTCGATCGAAGTGGGCAAGCAGGCCGACCTGGTCTGCGTGGACCTGTCGGCGCTGGAAACCCAGCCGCTGCACCACGTGCTTTCGCAGCTGGTGTATGCCGCCGGCCGCCACCAGGTCAGCGATGTCTGGATTGCCGGGCAGCCCAAGCTGGTCCAGCGCGAGCTGGTCGGCATGGACACCGCTGCCATCGTCGCCAACGCCCGCCAGTGGCGCGAGCGCATTCGTCACGCTCGTCATTGATATGCACGCGCCTGAGGCGCGAAAAGGACAGCCATGAACGCCCCCCACGCTTCCACCAATTTCGACCAGGCCGAGCTGGACAAGTTCGCCGCGCTTGCCAATCGCTGGTGGGACGCTGACGGTCCGCAGAAGCCCTTGCACGCACTGAACCCGGTGCGCCTGAAGTACGTTGCGGACCGGGTCACGCTGCGCGGTGCGCGCGTGCTCGACATCGGCTGCGGCGGCGGCCTGCTCAGCGAAGCGCTGGCCCAGGCCGGCGCCGACGTGACCGCCATCGACCTGGCCCCGGAGCTGGTCAAGGTCGCCCGCTTGCACGGGCTGGAGTCGGGCGTCACGGTGGACTACCGCGTGCAGGCCGCCGAAGACCTCGCCGCCGAACAGCCGGGCAGCTTCGACGTGGTCACCTGCATGGAAATGCTGGAACACGTGCCAGACCCGGGCGCGATCATCGCCGCCTGCCACCGCCTGCTCAAGCCGGGCGGCCAGCTGTTCCTGTCGACCGTCAACCGCACCCCGGCTGCGTTCGCCGTGGCCATCGTCGGGGCCGAATACATCGCGCGCCTGCTGCCCAAGGGCACGCACCATTACCAGGATTTCATCAAGCCGGCCGAGCTGGGCAAGTGGCTGCGCGAAGCGGATTTCAACCTGCGCGATGTCAGCGGCATGGCCTACGAGCCGTGGCGCAACCGCGCGCGGTTGAGCTCGCGCACCGACATCAACTACCTGGCCCACGCGGTCAAGCCCGACGCTGACGGCCGTGGCTGAGTCCGGTTTTCCGCAGGCGGTGCTGTTCGACCTGGACGGCACGCTGCTCGACAGTGCGCCGGACATGCTGGCCACCGCCAACGCGATGTTGGCCGAACGCGAACGCGCCCCGATCACGCTGGAGGCGTTGCGCCCGGTGGTGTCCAAGGGGTCGCGGGCGATGGTGGCCGTGGCGTTTCCCGAACTGGGGCAGGAGGCGCGTGATGCGCTGGTGCCCGAGTTCCTGGATCGCTACGAAGCGCTGATCGGCCAGCACGCGGTGCTGTTCGATGGCGTGGCCGGCATGCTCGACGCGCTGGAGGCCGCAGGCTGTGGCTGGGGCATCGTCACCAACAAGCCCGAATACCTGGCGCGGCTGATCCTGCCGCAGCTGGGCTGGGAAACCCGCTGCGCGGTGCTGATCGGCGGCGACACGCTGGCCCAGCGCAAGCCGCACCCGCTGCCGCTGCTGGCCGCCGCCGAGCGGATGGGCATCGACCCGGGCACCTGCATCTACGTCGGCGATGACGAGCGCGACATCGTCGCCGCCAACGCCGCCGGCATGGCCTCGGTCGCCGCCCTGTGGGGCTACCGCCTGGACGCCGACGACCCGCTGGCCTGGGGCGCGGAGGCCATGATCGAACAGCCGGCTGCACTTCAGAAGGCGGCCGCTTGGCCCGCCGCCCGAATCAACGCCGGCAACTGACAGACCCGGTAGGTACCGACCGTTGGTCGGTACGCTCTACTTCAGGAAATCCGAATGACCACCTCCACCGCCCTCGACAGCTTCCTCGACAAATGGCGGACCCGCTGGCCGGAATGGCAGGTGGCCGAACCGTTCATCGCCGAATCCCAGCGCACCCTGGTGGTGGCGTGGTTCGCGCTGCTGCAGGAATTCGACGACATCCTCAACATCGCCGGCGACCCGATGCCGGCGGACGCCAAGCTGGCGTGGTGGGGCGAGGAGCTGCGCAGCTGGGCCGGGCAGCGTTCGCGTCATCCGCTGGGCCGCGTGCTGGAGCCCGTGCGCGCACCGTGGGCCGAACTGGCGCAGGCCCTGCCGGACCTGATCGAAGCGCGCGCCGTTCCCGTGGACCCGGCGCACGCGCAGCGCGCCCTGCAGGCCTACGGCGCCGCCGTGGCCGCAGTAGAAGCGGTGATGTTCGCTACCCCGGCGCGCGGCGACGTGGTCACCCCGGTGGTGCTGCAGACCCTGGCCCAGCGCCTGCACGAAGCGGGTGTGGCTGCAGTGCCGCGTTCGCTGCTGGCGCAGGCCGATGGCGATGCCACGCAGCGTTGGGCACAGCAGCTGGTGCGGCAGTGGCCGGCCCGCGTGGCGGGCC
>NZ_JBNBBE010000030.1:0-15747 GCF_050031795.1 Stenotrophomonas sp. SrG | reverse complement strand
TCGCCTGGTAACGCATGAAAATAATCGAAGCCGACGCCCAAAAAAAACGACAACCGCCTATGAAAGCGCGGTTGCCGTGGAGGAGCGTTTCCCCTGCCCGAAGGCAGGGTTGGGTTGACGCTTAGAACTTGTAGGTCGCGCCGAAGTACAGCTGGCGTCCCGAGTACAGGCTGGAGATCAGACGGGCATCGGTATCGTTGCCGAGGTGGACGCGCTGTTCTTCCTTGGTGGCATTCAACACGGAGGCGGTGAAGGTCAGCGCGTCGGTGAAGTTGTAGGCCACGTTCAGATCGAGCTGTGCGTACGGCTCGGTGTACTCGGTCATGCCGCCGTTCAGGCCACCGACCACTTCACCGCGACGGTTGTACGAGGCGCGCGCCAGGAACTTCTCGTTCTCGTAGAACACCGTCACGTTGGCCTGGTTCTTGGCGCTGCCGACCAGCGGCGACGAACCGATGCTTTCACCATCGAGCACGATCGAGGCCAGGTTGGTGTCGTTGTAGGTGTAGTTGGCCTGCACACCGAAGCCCATGTCGAACGTGTACTGACCGTACAGTTCCACGCCCTGCGACACGCCATCGCGGCCGTTGGCCTGGGTCTCGTAATCCTGCACCGTGACCGACTCGCCGCCGACCACCATCTGCACGTCACGCACCACCGGCACGGTGAAGTTGTCGACGTTCTTGCGGAACAGGCCGATACCCGCGACCGCGCCCGGCTTGAAGTACCACTCCAGGCCCACGTCGAACTGGGTGGCCTCGAACGGCTCCAGGTTCTTGTTGCTGCCGTGGCCCTGCCAGCCTTCCTGCGGCGCGCCACCGGCGACGCGACGGTCGTTGACGTACTCGGCGCTGTAGTAGCTCAGTGCGCCAGGAGCGGCAATGCTGGTGTAGCTCGGGCGCGCGATCACCTTCGACGCCGCGCCGCGCAGCACCAGGTTCTCGGTGATGTCCCAGGCGATGTTGAAGCTCGGCAGGAAGTCGGTGTAGGTCTTGTCGGTGCCGATCAGCTCGAACGACTTCTGCCGCGCCAGGCTGTCAGGCAGGCGGACGAAGCCGCTTTCGCAACCGTAGGTCGGGAACGCTGCCGCCGCCGGGTCGGTACACGACATCGGTGCGCCGGACGCGTTGTCGAGGAAGTAGTCGTTGAAGCGTTCGATCGCATCGCTGGACTGTGCGAACTGCTCGGTACGCACCACGCGCAGGCCGACGTTACCGCGCAGGCGGTCGGTACGGAAGTTGGCCTGGAAGTAGCCGGCGTAGACCTTCTCGTTGACGTTGTAGACGAAGTCTTCTTCGGTGCGGTTGTGCGAACCGCCGTAGCGGTCGTTGAGGTAGTTGATGTACGCCGGGTAGTTGATGCCCGGGAACACGTTGGCGTTGAAACCGCCGTTGATGCCGCTGATCGGGTTGGACAGGAAGAAGCCCGGCTGCGCGATACCGGCCGTGTTGTCGCAGCCCGCCTGGTAGCGGTTGTTGTCATAGTCGGCGGGGTCGGTGCCCGGGCAGACCCAGTACGTGTTGCCGGTATTGCGGTGGACCTTGCCATCGCTGTACTTGGCGCCGAACTGGAACGAATCCAGCCAGCCGGTCTCGAACAGCTTGGTGAAGTCGGCCTGGAAGTGGTTCTGCTTGATCTCGGTCTGCATCCAGGACGAATCGGTCGAGCCGGTGTCCACTTCAGCAATGCCGTTCATCAGCTGCTGCTGCAGGTCGGGCGAGAACGTGGCCGACGGCGTGCCGGTCAGGTCCCATGCCGAGTACTGGTTGCCGGTCTGCCACACGCCATCGACACGGCGGCGCGGCTTGGCCGACATGCGGAACTTCATCGACGGGCCACCTTCGGACCAGGTGCGGCCGCCGCTGAAGGACGCCTTCCACAGCGGGCTGATGTCCCAGTCGACGCTCAGGTCGGCGGTCTGCGACAGCGCCTTTTCGCGGCTGTAATCGCCGGTCAGCTGCGGGGTGGGGATGGTGCAATCGTCCGGACCCCAGCCACCCGGCGGCAGGCCGGCGGCGGCAGCTTCGTCTTCACTGCAGTAATAGGTCTTGCCCGGGATTTTCTCGAACTGCGCGCCGGTGACGATGGAGCCGCTGGGATCCATGGTCAGGCCGTTGAGCAGGCGACCGCCGGCCCAGTTGCCGTCCTGGTTGTAGCGGGCCATGTTCCATTCCGGAATCTTGAGCATGTTCTGGGTGTAATCACCCTCCAGCTCGAAGCGGAAGTAGTTCGCCGTCAGCGTTACGTTGTCGGTCGGCTTGAACTGGAAGGTCAGCTGACCGCCCTTGCGCTGGCGCTCTTCTTCCTTGACCGCGAAGTTCACCGAGGTCGGCATGTAGAAGTCGGTGTAGTTGCGGCCGTTCTGGTCGTTGAAGCCGGAGTTGCCCCACCAGTAGTTGACGCCCCCCTGGTTCATGTCATTGCCGAACACGTCGCGCGCGGTGGTGTCGGTGCCATACCACTGGTAGTTTTCCGTGGTGGCTTCCATGGTGCGGCTGGTGCGCTTCTGCTGGGTCACGCCGACCAGCACGCCGAAGCGCTCGTCGTCGCTGTGCCAGGAGTAGAGCGCCGACGCCTGCGGGTCGACGTCACGGCTGTTGTCCGAGGAGGTGCCTTCCAGGGTCACGTAGCCGGAGTTGGACTCCATCTCCAGCGGGCGGCGGGTGTGCAGGATGACCGTGCCGCCGATGCCGCCTTCGTCGATGCGCGCTTCGGGCGACTTGAACAGCTCGGCGCTGGACAGCATGTTCGACGGCAGCAGGGTGTAATTGAACGAACGGCTCGCCTCGTCATTGGTTTCCGAGGTGGCGATGTAATTGCCGTTCAACTGGGTCAGGGTCAGGTCCGGGTCCAGGCCGCGCACGCTGACGCTCTTGCCTTCGCCGCCGTCACGGGTGATCACCACGCCCGGCACGCGCTGCAGCGAATCGGCGACGTTCTTGTCGGGGAACTTGCCCACGTCTTCGGCCGTGATCACTTCGACCACGGCGTTGGCGTCGCGCTTCTGCTGCAGGCTCTTCTCGATCGCGTAGCGGTAGCCGGTCACCTGCACGCTGTCGAGCGTGGTTGCCGAGGGGGTCTCGGACGGGGTGGTGGCCTGCTGGGCGAACGCGGCGGCCGGCACGAAGGCGGCGGCGGCCAATGCGAAGGTGATGGCGGCCGACAACGCGTCGCGGCCGTGTTTGCGGGACATCTGGTTCATTCCACTCTCTCCCTTGGATTGAAGCGTATGGCTGACACGTTGTATCGATCTAAATTCGGAGGCCGAATTGGCGTGGGGTTACAGGTCTCCACGCCCGCCGTGGCCGGTTCTGTGACGGTTTGGAGTTGGATCGATCTAAACCGCTGGCGGCGAATTTTTAACACGGCCGGGCCCGGGACGCATGCTGCTGCGCAATATGGACGGGAGGGGGCAGATGTGCCTATGGCCCCTGGTGGGTGGTTTGTTATGTTGCGCCGCAGAATGCATCCCGCAATTTGTCCATGGTTTACTTAAATCGATCTAAATTCACGTCGTCGTGACTTTGGAGCGATCCAAACCATAGGACCCACTGCATGCGCCGATTGCCGTCCCGCCTTGCCCTTCCGCCCCTGCGCCGCCCGCTGGCGGGCCTGGCCTGCCTGACCGTGCTGGCCTTCACCCCGGTCCTGCACGCCGCCCCGGCCGCGCTCGAGCGGGAGGTCAACACCTTCATCGGCAGCAAGGATGACGGCAATACGTTCCCGGGCGCCTCGGCCCCGTTCGGCCTGATCCAGGTGAGCCCGATCGGCGAACACTATGCCGGCTGGCGCTATGACGATCCCAAGATCCGCGGGTTCGGCCATTCCTTCCTGTCCGGCGCCGGCTGCTGGGAGCAGGGCGGCCAGGTCTCGGTGCTGCCGGTGACCGGCACCATCGGCCCGGGCGGTGATTTCGATACCGACACCGCCAAGAGCTTCGACCACAAGGCCTACGCCTCCGGTTACACCCACGAAGGCGAAGTCGGCCAGGCCGGCTACTACAAGGTGCGCCTGACCAGCTACGGCGGCATCGACGCCGAAGCTACCGCACGCACCCGTGCCGCCGCCGAGCGCTACACCTTCCCGGCCGACGCCGGTACCGGCCACGTGCTGGTCAACGTGGGCCAGGCCAACGAGCGCCATTCGGTGATCGGCAGCGTGATCGACGTGGTCGGCGACCGCGTGGTCGAAGGCAAGCTGGTCACCAAGAGCTTCTGCGGTGGCCACCAGTACACCACCTGGTTCCGCATCGAGTTCGACCGCCCGTTCAAGGCCCACGGCACCTGGGGCGAGGGCGGTGGCCTGCCCGGCGCCCGCCATGGCATGGAAGGCGAGCTCAAGCCCAGCGGCGCGTGGCTGAGCTTCGATCTGTCCAAGGGCCGCGCGGTAACCGCGGTCAGCGCCATTTCGCACGTGGATGCCGACGGCGCACGCGCCAACCTGCGCAGCGATGGCATGCAGGATGGCCGCCTGCTTGGCTTCGAGCGCATGCGCAGCCTGTCGCAGCAGCAGTGGCGCAAGGAACTGTCCACCGTGCGCGTGGACAGCAAGCATGCCGACGACCGCACCGTGCTCTACACCGCGCTGTACCACGCGCTGCTGCAGCCGCTGACCGGCAGCGATGCCGACGGCCGCTACCGTGGCTACGACGACAACATCCACCGCGCCGAGGGCTGGACCTATTACGAGTATTTCTCGCTGTGGGATACCTACCGTGCGCAGAACCAGTGGCTGGCGCTGACCCGCCCGCAGGTGACCAGGGATATCGGCCGCAGCCTGCTGGCGATCAACGAGCAGGGCGGTTGGCTGCCGCGCTGGGGCTATGCGAACTTCGAAACGAACATCATGACCGGCGACCCGGTCACCCCCTTCATGGTCGACCTGTGGCGCTTCGGCGCGCTTGCCGGGCGCGAAGGCGAGGCCTACACCGCACTGCGCCGCAATGCCTTCGAACTGCCGCCGATGAACTCGCGGCATGCCGGCCGCTCGGGTAACCCGGGCTATGTAGAGAATGGCTACGTCGCCTACGACCGCGCCTTCCCGTCCAAGGGCATGGATGTCGATCCGCACCACGGCGGCTCGGCCACCCTGGAATACGCCCTGGCCGACTGCGCGCTGGCGCAGATGGCCGATGGCCTGGGCCATGCCGACGATGCCGGCGTGCTGCGCCAGCGCGGCCGCAACTGGCAGAAGGTGTGGGACCCGAGCGTGCGTGACGAGGAAACCGGCATGAGCGGCTTCCCGCGCCCGCGCATGGACGATGGCAAGTGGTACCTGCCGGCCGACGGGCATTACAGCCCGCGCTCGCACCATGGGTTCCATGAAGGCACCGCGTGGCAGTACCAGTGGCTGGCCCAGCAGGACATCCCCGGCCTGGTCCAGGCCATGCACGGCCGCGAGAACGCCGGCAAGCGCCTGGATGCGTTCTTCGCCTACGACGCGCTGCTGCAGTCGCCGCTGCAGGCCGCCCGCAAGGAATGGGTGGTGGGCCCGTACAGCTACTACAACCAGTACCGCTACAACCCCAACAACGAACCGGACCTGCATGCGCCGTGGATGTACACGCTGATCGGCCAGCCGTGGAAGACCGCCACGGTGGTGCGCGCCGCGCAGCAGCTGTTCACCAACGCCCCCAATGGCGTCACCGGCAACGATGACCTGGGCACCATGTCGGCGTGGTACCTGTTCAGCGCGCTGGGCCTGTACCCGGCGGTGCCGGGCAGCGGCGAGTTCCTGCTGCATACCCCGCGCTTTGCCAAGGTCGAGGTCGACCTCGGCCAGGGCCGCACGTTGCGCCTGCAGGCCCCCGGTGCCGACGGCCGCAAGCTGCAGTACGTGCAGGGCGTGCAGGTCGATGGCCAGGCGCATGCCCCGGTGTGGCTGGACTGGAACCGCCTGCAGCAGGGCGGCACCATCGCCTACACCCTGGGCGACACCGCACCGGAAACCGGCTGGGGTACCCAGGTCGATGCCCTGCCGGAGTCGTACTGCGCCACCCCGGGGGCCGCGCTGGAATGAGCCCGCCGGCCGCGATCCGTTGACCGATGTGATCGTTTAGGCTTGCAGGACCATGAGGACGCCGACGCCACGATGAAAAAGGACACTTCCGCTGCCAAGGGAACCCGCGCCAGCACGCCCCGTGCCGGTGCCGCACGTGCGGTCACCGTGACCGACATCGCCGATGCCATCGGCGTGTCGCGTGCCACGGTGTCGCTGGTGCTGCGGGGCAGCCCGCTGGTCAATGTCGACACCCGCGCGCGGGTGGAAGCCGAACTGCGCCGGCAGCGTTATGTGTACAACCGGGGCGCAGCCAACCTGCGCCGGCGGACCTCGACCAGCGTGGCACTGGTCATCAACGACCTGTCCAACCCGTTCTTCGCCGAATTCGCTTCCGGTGTAGACGAGGCGCTTGGCGCGAAGGGCTACGTGACCCTGCTGGGCAGCACCGGTGAATCGCCGGTGCGGCAGCAGGCGGTGTTGACCACGCTGATGGAACACACCCCGGCCGGCCTGATCCTGTCGCCGGCCGAAGGCAGCGATGCCACCGAAGTGCGCCAGGCCGTGGGCTATGCCAACGTGCTGCTGTTCAACCGCGAGCTCAAGGGCGGCGACTGGGATTTCCTCACCCTGGACAACCAGCAGGGCGCTTACCTGGCCACCCGCCACCTGATCGAGCAGGGCCATCGCCGCATCGCCTTCTTCGGCGGCCATGCCGAGTCCAGCTCCTGCCACCAGCGCCGTACTGGCTACGCGCAGGCCCTGGCAGAGGCGGGGTTGTCGGTGAAGCCGGACTGGCTGATTGAATCAGCGCCGAACCGGTTGGAAGCCGCAGCGCGTTCGGGCGAGTTGTTCGCCGGCGACGTGCCTACCGCGGCGGTCTGCTACAACGACACGGTAGCCTTGGGCCTGATGCTGGGCCTGGCGTCGCGCGGCGTGCAGCCGGGCCGCGATTTCGCGGTGACCGGGTTCGATGACATCTCCGAAGCAGCGGTGGCGTTGCCGCCGCTGACCACCCTTACCGTCAATCCGCGCGAGCGCGGCCGCCAGGCGGCCGAACTGCTCCTGCAGCGGCTGGACGATCCCACCGCCGCACCGCGCCATACCGTGGCACCGGTGCAGCTCCGTATCCGTGACAGCAGCGGTCCCGCCGTCGGCTGATCCCGTTCCCTTTCACCTACCCGCACACTGAGGCGCGTTACGCATGCCCATTTCTCCAACGCATCGCCTGCCCACATCGTCATCCACCGCGCCCGTGGTCAACACGCGCATGGCGCTGGCGGTGGCCACCACGATCTTCTTCATGTGGGGGTTCCTGACCTGCCTCAACGACATCCTGATTCCGCACCTGAAGGCGGTGTTCGAACTGAACTACGCCAAGGCGATGCTGGTGCAGTTCACCTTCTTCGGCGCGTACTTCCTGATGTCGCTGCCGGCCGGCCGGCTGGTGGCGCACCTGGGCTACAAGAAGGGCATCGTGGCCGGCCTGGCCATCGCCGCCGTTGGCGCGCTCGGCTTCTGGCCGGCCGCCGAACTGCGTGTATATGAAGCCTTCCTTGGTGCGCTGTTCGTGCTGGCCACCGGCATCACCGTGCTGCAGGTGGCGGCCAATCCGTACGTGGCGCTGCTCGGCCCGGAACAGACCGCCTCGAGCCGCCTGACCCTGGCGCAGGCGTTGAACTCGCTGGGTACGGCGATCGCGCCGATCTTCGGCGGCCTGCTGATCCTCGGCAACACGGTCAAGAGTGCCGATGAACTGGCCGCACTCGGCGCGGCCGAACAGCTGGCCTACCGCACCCAGGAAGCACAGTCGGTGCAGGGCCCGTACGTGGGCCTGGCGATCGCGCTGGCGCTGCTGGCGGTGTTCGTCTACCTGTTCCGCCTGCCGGCGTTGAATGAAACCACCGAACAGGCCGACCCGGTCAAGCACACCCTGATGGATGCGCTGCGCCACCGCCACGTGACCTTCGGGGTGCTGGGCATCTTCTTCTACGTCGGTGCGGAAGTCTCGATCGGCAGCTTCCTGGTCAATTACCTGTCGATGCCGAACATCGGCGGCCTGACCGAACAGCAGGCCACCGGATACGTGTCGGCCTACTGGACGATGGCGATGATCGGCCGCTTCGCCGGCTCGGCGATCATGACCCGCTTCTCCCCGCGCCTCCTGCTTACCCTGTTTGCCGCGGCCAACGCGGTGCTGCTGGCAGTGACCATGGCCACCGAAGGGCAGGTGGCGATGTACTCGGTGGTGGCCATCGGCCTGTTCAACTCGATCATGTTCCCGACCATCTTCGCGCTCAGCATCGAGCGGCTGGGCGCGCTGACCAACAAGGCCTCCAGCCTGCTGATCATGGCCATCGTCGGTGGCGCGATCATCCCGTTCCTGCAGGGCCTGCTGGCCGACCGCATCGGCCTGCACCTGTCTTTCATCCTGCCGTTGCTGTGCTACGGCTACATCCTCTTCTACGGCGTGTGGGGCTCGCGCCCGCGCGCCGGTTTCAGCCAGGGGGGCTGAGCGCGTCATGACCAAGATTGTTTGTTTCGGCGAAATTTTGATCGATCTACTTGCGCAGCCGCCGGCCACGCCGGACACGCCGCGCGCGTTCCTGCAGTACGCCGGCGGTGCCCCTGCCAACGTTGCCGTGGCCGCCGCGCGGCTCGGGGCGGACACCCATTTCGCCGGTATGCTCGGCCAGGACATGTTCGGCGACTTCCTTGCCGAGAGCCTGGCCGGTGCCGGGGTCGCCACCGACTGCATCGTGCGCACCGACGCGGCCAAGACCGCGCTGGCGTTCGTGGCGTTGGACGCGCACGGCGAGCGTAGTTTCAGCTTCTACCGGCCGCCGGCCGCGGACCTGCTTTTCCGCGCCGAGCACTTCAGCCCGGCCTGTTTCGACGGCACCCGCAGCTTCCACGTGTGCTCCAACAGCCTGACCGAAGCGGCGATCGCCCAGGCCACGCTCGACGGCATGCAGCGCGCACGTGCGGCCGGCGCGATGGTCAGCCTGGACCTCAATCTGCGCCCGGCGCTGTGGCCGGCCGATGTCGATCCGACCGCGCAGCTGTGGGAAGCGCTGGTGCTGGCCGACCTGGTCAAGCTCTCGCGCGAGGAACTTGACTACCTGGCCGCGCCGCTGGGCGCCGACGGCAATGCCCTGGTCATCCAGCGCCTGCTGGCGGCCCATGCGCAGGCCGTGGTGGTCACCGATGGCGCCGCGCCGATGCGTTGGCACACCCGCCATGGCAGCGGCGTGGTCACCGGCTTCCAGGTGCCTGCCGTGGACACCACCGCCGCAGGCGATGCGTTCGTGGGCGGGCTGCTGTTCGCGCTCGGTGAGCGCGGTGCCGATGGCGATGCGTTCGTCGACTTCTGCCGCGATGCGGCCGGGCTGCAGGACGCCATCCGTTTCGGTGCCGCCGTTGGCGCGCTGGCCGTGACCCGCAAGGGCGCGTTCGCCGCGATGCCCAGCCTGGCCGATGTCCAGACACTGCTGCAGCAACAACAGGAAACCGCCGCATGACCACCGCCATTCCCGCCCAGCCTGATTTCCGTTCGCCGGAATTCCTGCGCGCGCACATCGCGCAGAGCATGGCGTTCTACCAGCCGCACGAGATCGACCCCAACGGCGGCTTCTTCCACTACTACCTGGACGATGGCACGGTCTACGACGCCAGCCACCGCCACCTGGTGAGCAGCACCCGCTTCGTGTTCAACCACGCCATGGCCTACCGCGAATTCGGCAAGGCGGACGACCTGAAGGCGGTGGAACACGGCATCCGCTACCTGCGTGAGGTGCACCGCAACCCCGTCACCGGCGGCTACGCCTGGACCCTGCGCGACGGCGTGGTCGAAGATGCCACCAACCACTGCTACGGCGTGGCCTTCGTGCTGCTGGCCTACAGCTGCGCGCTGAAGGCCGGCATCGACGAAGCCCGTGCGTGGATGGATGAAACCTGGGCGTTGCTGGAAACGCGCTTCTGGGAGCCCGAATTCGGCCTCTACAAGGACGAAGCGGACGCCGAGTGGAACTTCAGCGACTACCGCGGCCAGAACGCCAACATGCACATGTGCGAGGCGATGCTGGCTGCGTTTGAGGCCAGTGGCGAAGCCCGCTACCGCGATCGTGCGCTGCTGCTGGCCGACCACATGACCCGCCGCCAGGCCGCGCAGGGCGAGGGGCTGGTCTGGGAGCACTACGACCGCAACTGGCAGATCGACTGGAACTACAACCTCGACAACCCCAAGCACCTGTTCCGCCCGTGGGGCTTCCAGCCCGGCCACCAGACCGAGTGGGCCAAGCTGCTGCTGATCCTCGACCGCCATGTGCAGGCCGACTGGCTGGTGCCGACCGCGCGCCACCTGTTCGATGTTGCCGTCGAGCGCAGCTGGGACGAAGCGCGCGGCGGCCTGTACTACGGGTTCGCACCGGACGGCAGCGTGTGCGACGACGACAAGTACTTCTGGGTGCAGGCCGAATCGCTGGCGACCGCCGCGCTGCTGGCCGCGCGTACCGGTGACGCGGTCTACTGGGACTGGTACGACAAGCTCTGGGCGTACGCCTGGCAGCACATGATCGACCACCAGTACGGCGCCTGGTATCGCATCCTGGATGCGGACAACCGCAAATACAGCAACGAAAAGAGCCCGGCGGGCAAGACCGACTACCACACCATGGGCGCGTGCTACGAAGTGCTCAACGTGGTGCGCTGAACGCAATGAAGGGCGCCGGGCGTGGCCCGGCGCAACTGCATGACCGGGGGAGCGCCCGGTCCAACGGCACGGCCGGGCACCGCCCGGCGCTACGGGGTGGGGCATGAAGGTGTGGGTATGGGGCGTTGGACTGGTTCTTCTGCTTGCGCTGCACGCGCTTCCTGCTGCGGCAGCGCCGCTGCAGGCGCAGTGGTCGTTCCGGCTGCTGCCGGGCAACGCGCAGGGGAAGGCGCATCCGGAGGCGGCGCAGTGGCGGCCGGCGTCGGTCCCCGGCGCGGTGCACACCGACCTGCTGGCGGCCAGGCGCATTCCCGATCCGTACGCCGGTGCACCCGAGGCCGGCCTGCAGTGGATCGGCCTGGCCGACTGGGAGTACCAGGCCCGCTTCGACGTTGACGCCGCCACCCTGGCGTGCGCCCACGCTGAACTGGTGTTCGAGGGTCTGGATACGTTTGCCGAGGTCAGCCTCAACGACCAGCCCCTGCTGCGGGCCGACAACAGCCACCGCACCTGGCGCGCGCCGGTGCAGGGGCGGCTGCGAGCCAGTGGCAACGTCCTGCGCGTCGTGTTCCGTTCGCCGATCAGCACCCTGCTGCCCAGCGTGCAGGCGATGCCGCACAAGATCGCCGGCAACTACCCGTCGCCGTATGGGGATGAACCGCGTGAGGCCATGGTCGGCAATTTCGTGCGCAAGCCGGGTTACCACTTCGGGTGGGACTGGGGCCCGCGTTACGTGACGGCCGGCATCTGGCGTCCGGTGCGGCTGGAAAGCTGGAACGCGCAGAGGATCACCGACGTGGCCGTGCAGACGCTGGCGCTGGATGCGCGCCGCGCGGATCTGACGGTGGCGGTGGAGGTGGACAGCGCGGCACCGCGCAACCTGCCGCTCAGTGTGTCGCTGCTTGATCCGGATGGGCAGGTGGCGGCGACGGTGAAGCAGACGGCGTCGCTGCGTGCAGGCCAGCAGGTGCTGTCGGTGCCGGTGACGCTGGACCGGCCGCGGCGCTGGTGGCCGGCAGGCCATGGCGAACAGGCGCGCTACACCGTGCGCGTGGTTGCCGACGCGGGAACCGCCGATGAGGCCGAATACCGCATGCGCACCGGGCTGCGCACAGTGGAGCTGCGCCGCGAGGACGATGCCAAGGGCGGGCAGGGCTTCGCCTTCGTCATCAACGGCGTGCCGATCTTCGCCAAGGGCGCCAATGTCATTCCGTTCGACATGTTCCCCGCGCGGGTCGATCCGGCACGGATCCGCCGCGAGCTGACCGCCGCGCGCGATGCGAACATGAACATGCTGCGCAACTGGGGCGGCGGCTATTACGAAGACGACGCGTTCTTCGACATCGCCGACGAGCTGGGCCTGCTGGTCTGGCAGGACTTCATGTTCGGCGGCGGCATGCAGCCGGGTTACGATCCGGCGTTCCGCGCCAACGTGGTGGCCGAAGCGCGCGACAACGTGCGTCGGCTGCGCGCGCATCCCAGCGTGGTGCTGTGGTGTGGCAACAACGAAGAAGAAACCGCGTGGAAGGACTGGGGACATGGCCGCGACCTGAAGGCGGCCGATCCGGCGTTTGCCGAACGTGTCTGGCAGGGCTACGTCGACCTGTTCGGCAACGACCTGCGCAGGGTGGTGGCGGAGGACGGGCTGGGCGTGCCGTACTGGTCCAGTTCGCCCAGCAACGACCTGGACACCGTGGCCAACGACTCGACCCGTGGTGACAAACACTACTGGCAGGTGTGGGGCAACCCGGCGCTGCCGGTGCAGGCCTACCTGCGCGAAACACCGCGCTTCATGTCCGAATACGGGCTGCAGGCGTGGCCGGTGCTGCGCACGCTGGACGGCATCATTCCCGCGGGCGAACGGAAGGTCGACAGCGCTACCGTAAAGGCCCACCAGAAATTCATGGCAGGCGAGGGCAACCAGCGCCTGCTCCAGTACGTCGAGCGGGAATTCGGCACGCCGCGCGACTTCGCTGATTTCGTTTACCTGAGCCAGGTGATGCAGGCCGAAGGCATTGAACTGGCCGCGTTGCATCATCGCGCCTCTCGCCCGTACACGATGGGTTCGCTGTACTGGCAGCTCAATGACGTGTGGCCGGGGGCGTCCTGGTCCAGCATCGATTACGCCGGGCGCTGGAAGGCCCTGCATTTCCATGCGAAGCGGTTCTTCGCCGACCATGCCGTGGCGGCATTGCGTGACGAAGGCGTCACCCGCGTCAGCCTGCTCAATGACCTGCAGCAGCCGCTGGAAGCGCAGTGGCGGTTGCGGGTGATGGATGTGGATGGTCGCCAGGTTTCGCAACAACAGCATGCGGTGACGGTGCCGGCACTGTCGGCGCTGGACGTCGGGCGTTTCACCGATGCGCAGCTGCTGGGTAAGGCGGCTCCCGCGCGAACCGTCGCGGTGGTGGAACTGCTGGAGGGCAAGCGTGTGCTGTCGCGCCAGGTGGTCTACTTCGCGGCCGCCAAGGACATGCAGCTGCCGAAGGTACAGATCGACAGCCGCTGGACCCAGGACGGCGATGCCATCGTGCTGGAGCTGCGCGCGGCGCAGCTGGCGCGCGGCGTGTGGGTGGATTTCGACGGAATGGACGCCACCCTGGACGACAACGCCATCGACCTGGTGCCGGGCGAGCCGGTGCGGATCAAGGTGAAGGCCGATGCCGAACTCGAAACGCTGCGCAACGCGCTGCGGATCCGCTCAGTAGCCGACGCGATGGCGGTTCAGTGACCATCCGGCATCGTGCGGGATGGGCGGCGTGATGGATTTGGGGCTGCGGATCGGTAGGGTCGGTTCCCAAACGACTGCACGTAACGATGATCGGCGCTGGGACGCATGACCTCAAACGGAGAGACGTTTTCGCCGGAGGTCATGCGTTAAAGAAGTCACGACCGCTATCGGCAGTCGTTTGGGAACCGACCCTACCGAAATCGTTCGTGCGATATTCCGATACTGATCGCGTGGCCTGGATTACAGCGTGATCTGCTGGAAATTTTCCACGCGGTCGTGGCCGTGCGTCGCTTCGCCGGTACGCGGCAGCGGGTAATCGTCCAGGCGGTCCAGCAGCCGGGTCTGCAGGCCGGCTTCACGGGCTGCATCCAGCTCTTCGACCACGTCCGACAGGAACACGATCTGCCCGGCCGGCACGCCGATGGCCTTGACGATGTTGCGGTAGCTTTCCGCCTCGCGCTTGCCGCCGATCTCGGTATCGAACCAGCCCGACACCAGCCCGGTCAGGTCGCCGGCCTCGCTGAAGCCGAAGAACTGCTTCTGCGCCGGCACCGAACCGGAGGAGTACACGTACAGCGGCTTGCCCTCGGCATGCCAACCGCTCAGCACTGCCGCCACTTCCGGATAGAAGTGCGCCTTGTACTCGCCGTTGCGGTAGCCATCTTCCCAGATCATGCCCTGCAGCGCCTTCAGCGCCGTGTGCTTGCGATCCTGGTCGATCCAGCCCTGCAGGGTTTCCACGATGAGGCTGTCCTGGCAGGCACCGCCGATCTCCACCGCCACCGCATCCAGCCAGCGACGCACCTCCGGCTGCTGGCCATGCGCGGCGACAAACGCCGGCAACGCCTTGCGCGCATACGGAAACAGCACGTTCTTCACGAACGAAATGCTGCTGGTGGTGCCTTCGATGTCGGTGAGGATGACAGTGGGGTGGGGCATGGATCAGGACGCCTTGGTCGGAACGTAACGGGGGAATTTCTGGGCGATGTCCGTGCCGGTGAAGTGCCCGACCCAGCCATCCGGCTCTGTGAAGAAGCGGATAGCCACGAAGCTGGGCTCATCGCCCATGTCGAACCAGTGCGTAGTGCCATCGGGCACCGCGATCAGGTCGTTCTTCACGCACTCGATCTCATAGACCTTGTCGTCCACGTGCAGCGTGAACAGCCCCGAGCCGGCCACGAAGAAGCGGACCTCATCTTCCTTGTGGAAGTGCTCGTCCAGGAACTTCTTCCGCAGCTCGGCGCGGTTGGGGTTGTCCGGCGCGATCGAGGCCACGTCCACGCTCTTGAAGCCGTGCTGGGCCACCAGCCGGTCGATGTCGGCGCGGTAGGCGGCGAACACCTCGTCCTGGCTCGCGCCCGGTAAAACCTCATGGGCCGCCTGCCAGCGTTCGAAAGTCACCCCGATCTTCTCCAGCTCGGCGGCAATCAGCTCGCCGTCCTGGGTATCCAGCACCGGGGATTGGGGTTCATCGTGATCGTAAATGCGCAGTCGGCTCATGGCGGCAGCTTGAACGGCGAGGGGGACCTCAAAGAGTATCAGCGGCCGGCCCTGAATGGGGGCGCGACCTGATGACGCTGGAGCATGTAGCTCAGGGTCCGCGCAGCTTGCGCAGCTCCAGCTCGCAATGCAGCAGGAACTCGAACGCCTCCATGTGCCGACGCGCCTCGGCCATGTCCCGGCCCCACGCGTACAGGCCATGCCCGTCGATCAGGTAGCCCCACATGCAGCCTTCGTCCAGCTTCTGCTCGACCTTGGCGGCCAGCTCGTCCATGTCCTGGGTGTTGGCGAACACCGGCACGTCCACGGCGGTTTCATGGGTGCTGTTGCCGTGGAAGGCCTTCAGCAGCTCATACCCCTCCAATCGGATATGCCCATTGGCCGCATACAGCCGCGAGGCAATGGTCTGCACCGGCGAATGGGTATGCAGCACGCAGCCAATCTCCGGGAACCGGCGATACAGCTGCGTATGCAGCAGCGTCTCGGCAGACGGACGCAGCGGCCGGCCGACGGCCTTGCCGTCGAAGTCCACCACCATGATGTCGTCCTCGATCAGGCGGCCCTTGTCCTTGCCGGACACCGTGATCGCCGCATGCTGGTCATCCAGACGGTGCGAGAAATTGCTGCTGGTCGCCGGCGTCCACCCGGCCTGGGCCAGTTCGCGGATGTTGTCGATCAGCACCTGGGCCAGTTCGCTCAGACGAGCCGTGTCGTAAGGGGTGTCGTTCATGGCGGGCATTTTAACGGCGTCTGGCGTTAAAAGCAGGTTCCCGGGCCGGTCCGGACGTCACGACCAACGGTCGTGACA
>NZ_JBNBBE010000029.1:0-16507 GCF_050031795.1 Stenotrophomonas sp. SrG | reverse complement strand
GACAACGTGAAGATGGTCGTGACCCTGATCAACCCGGTCGCCATGGACGAAGGCCTGCGCTTCGCGATTCGTGAAGGTGGTCGTACCGTCGGCGCCGGCGTGGTCTCCAAGATCATCAAGTAATCTGCACTACCGGCGGCAGCACAGCGCTGCCGGTCTCGCGAACGGCGGGCCGGGAACCTCGGTCCGCCTTCGCCGTCTCAGGGAAGGCAGTTTTTTCAGTACGCCAGTAGCTCAATTGGCAGAGCAGCGGTCTCCAAAACCGCAGGTTGGGGGTTCGAGTCCCTCCTGGCGTGCCACTTCTCCCTTCCAGCGGCCATGCCGCCTCAGCAGCCAGAGCCGGATGAACAGCAAGATCGAGCATTCCAAGGACACCTCCACCGGGGGTGACATCGTCAAATACGCCGCCGCAGTGCTCCTGGCACTTGCGGGTCTTTTTGCGTGGTTCTGGTTCGGCATGCCCGAGCATGCGGCCCAGAATGCCTGGTCCGGTCCCCTGCGTGGCCTGGGTGTCGCCATCGGCCTTGCTGCCGGTTTCGGCGTGTTCATGCTGACCGCCAAGGGTCGTGACACCCGTGAGTTCCTTTCCGAATCCCGCTTCGAGCTGCGCAAGGTGGTCTGGCCGACGCGCCAGGAAGCCATCCGCATGACCTGGGTGGTGATGGTCGTGGTGATCATCCTCAGCCTGCTGCTCGGCGGCTTTGATTTCTTGATTCAGAAAGCGATCCAGTTGTTCCTGGGTCGATAAGGAGAAACCTGTGAAGCGTTGGTATGTCGTTCACGCCTATTCAGGCTTCGAAAAGTCGGTGGCGCAGGACCTGCGCGGCCGCATCGAGCGTAACGAGAAGCAGGAATTCTTCGGTGACGTCCTCGTCCCGACCGAGGAAGTGGTTGAAATGCGTTCCGGCCAGAAGCGCCGTTCCGAGCGCAAGTTCTTCCCCGGTTACGTCCTGGTCCAGATCGAGACGCACGAAGAGAACGGCATTCCCCGGATCGAGAGCGAAAGCTGGCATCTGGTCAAGGAAACGCCCAAGGTGCTGGGCTTCATTGGCGGCACCGCCGATCGTCCGCTGCCGATCGCCGATCACGAGGCCGAGGCCATCCTGAACCGCGTTCAGGAAGGTGTCGAAAAGCCCCGTCCGAAGGTGCTGTTCGAGCCGGGCCAGATGGTCCGCGTCACCGAAGGCCCGTTCAACGACTTCAACGGCGTGGTCGAAGAGGTCAACTACGAGAAGAGCCGCCTGCGCGTCTCGGTGCTGATCTTCGGTCGTGCCACCCCGGTCGAGCTCGAGTTTGGCCAGGTCGAAAAGGCCACCTGATCCGACGGCCCGCGCCTGTTCACGCTGCGGCCTGAAAATCTGATATAGTGCGCGGCTTCCTGCCAGGAAGCTGGCAAAAGCAAAGGGCCGCCGCGAGGTGGCCTTCTGCATGAATTCAAAAACGCGATGCCGGGACGCGAGATTCCCGGTCCGATGGGGAGCCTGTGGTCGCAAGGCGCTAGCACCCGGAGAGTATTCACATGGCAAAGAAAGTAATTGGTTACATCAAGCTGCAGGTGAAGGCCGGTCAGGCCAACCCCTCGCCGCCGGTCGGTCCCGCGCTGGGTCAGCGTGGCCTGAACATCATGGAATTCTGCAAGGCCTTCAATGCCGCCACGCAGAAGCTCGAGCCGGGCCTGCCGGTTCCGGTGATCATCACGGCCTATTCGGACCGTACGTTCACCTTCATCACCAAGAGCACCCCGGCCACCACGCTGCTGAAGAAGGCCGCTGGCGTGACCTCGGGCTCCAAGCGCCCGAACACCGACAAGGTGGGCAAGGTGACCCGCAAGCAGCTGGAAGAGATCGCCAAGGCGAAGGAAGCTGACCTGACGGCCGCCGACCTGGACGCCGCCGTGCGTACGATCGCTGGTTCTGCCCGTTCCATGGGCCTTGTGGTAGAGGGTTAAGAAGATGGCACAGACCAAGCGTGAGAAGGCCATCCAGGCCGCAGTCGTCCCGGGCAAGGCTTACGCCTTCGAGGACGCAATCAAGATCCTGAAGACCGCCACCAAGGCCAAGTTCGTCGAGTCCTTCGACGTCGCCGTGCGCCTGGGCGTGGACGCCAAGAAGTCCGACCAGCAGGTGCGCGGTTCGACCGTGCTGCCGGCCGGTACCGGCAAGAGCGTGCGCGTTGCGGTGTTCGCACCGGCCGGTGCCAAGGCTGACGAAGCCCTGGCCGCTGGCGCCGAAGCCGTCGGCATGGACGACCTGGCCGAGAAGATGCAGGCCGGCGATCTGAACTATGACGTCGTCATCGCCACCCCGGACGCCATGCGCGTCGTGGGTAAGCTGGGCACCGTGCTCGGCCCGCGCGGCCTGATGCCGAACCCGAAGGTCGGCACCGTGTCGGCCAACCCGGGCGAAGCCGTCAAGAACGCCAAGTCGGGTCAGGTGCGTTACCGCACCGACAAGGCCGGCATCATCCACTGCACCATCGGCAAGGCCGACTTCGCCGAAGACGCGCTGAAGTCGAACCTGCAGGCGCTGCTGCTGGACCTGATCAAGGCCAAGCCTGCTACCTCGAAGGGCACCTACCTGCAGAAGGTTTCGGTCAGCTCGACGATGGGCCCGGGCGTCACCGTCGACCAGTCGTCGCTGACCCTGAAGTAATCGTTTGAAGCGGGTACGCGGTTCCGGCCGCGTATCCGTGACATTTGAAGGCAATCCGAACGGGCCCGTCCCGCGACGATAGCCGTCAAAGACCGCAGGGGTGGTGGGCGCAGGCCGGCCGCTTAATCGATTCCCCCGGGGATCACCCTGCGTAGATGGTGCCCTTCTGGAGTTTTCTGGTTCTCGCACGTCTGGGTTCACCCAGGTTGGCCATCCAGGTCTAGAACGGCCCACCCTTGGAACATCGTCCCGATGTTCCCGGCGTCCAGGACGGATGCCGCCCAGGACCGCGCACGGCAGGAGCCGTAAGCGGAGTTCAATTGGAGGAGTGCAATGGCTCTCAATCTGTCCCAGAAGCAAGTAGTAGTGGCCGAGGTCGCGGAAGTCGCTGCCAAGGCTCACTCCTTGATTGCAGCACATTACGCCGGCACCACGGTCGCGCAGATCACCAAGATGCGCGAACAGGCCCGTAAGGAAGGCGTGTTCTTGAAAGTTGTCAAGAACACCCTGGCCGAACGTGCGGTGAAGGGTACTGAATTCGAATCCGCAGGGGCCAAGTTCGTCGGTCCGATGCTGCTCGCGTTCTCGCTCGACGAGCCCGGCGCTGCCGGCCGCGTCATCAAGGAAGCTGCCAAGACCAACGACAAGCTGCAGCCGCAGCTGGTTGTGATCGGTGGCGAAGTGTTCCCGGCAAGCCACGTTGACGTGCTGGCCTCGTTGCCGACCCGCGATCAGGCCCTGGCCATGCTGGCCCGTGTCCTGTGCGAACCGGTCGCGATGTTCGCCCGTGCCGTCAAGGCCGTTGGCGAGAAGCAGGAAGGTGGCGCTGTCGCCGCCGAGCCGGCTGCCGAAACCGCCTGAGTCGCTGTTTACGTGGTTCCTGATGGAACCTGAACCCAGAAAATTATCCAAAGGTATTCAAAATGTCCCTTACCACCGACCAGATCGTTGAAGCCATTGCCGCCAAGTCCCTGATGGAAGTCATGGAACTGGTGAAGGCCATCGAAGAAAAGTTCGGCGTTTCCGCCGCTGCCCCGGTTGCCGTTGCCGCTGCTGGCCCGGCTGCTGCCGTTGAAGAACAGACCGAATTCACCGTGTCGCTGAAGAGCGCCGGCGACAAGAAGGTCGACGTCATCAAGGCTGTCCGCGCCATCACCGGCCTGGGCCTGAAGGAAGCCAAGGACCTCACCGAAGCCGGTGGCGTCCTGAAGGAATCGGCTACGAAGGAAGAAGCCGAGAAGATGAAGAAGGACCTGGAAGCTGTCGGCGCGACTGTCGAAGTCAAGTAAGCAGCTCCTTGCGTCGCCATCGAATCACGGCGATGCAGCAAAGGCTGGGGGCGTAAGCCCCCGGCCTTTGGTCGTTATTGCGGTAAGGCCGGATGCATGTCCGGTCCGCGCCAATTCGACCGGTAGATCCGACTGTTAGTCGGATGCTTCACCGGCGACGAGTTGGCAGTTGGAAGTAGCGGGAGAAGGCGTGCTGGTGCCGGCAATACCAGCGACTTCCAACTGACAATTTTCATGTTCCCTTCGGGCCACGCCTCCATGGCGGGGCCCGCACAGCCAAGGTGAGACCCCATGACGTCATATTCGTTCACCGAAAAAAAGCGTATCCGCAAGGATTTCGGCAAGCAGCGCTCGATCCTCGAAGTGCCGTTCCTGCTCGCCATCCAGGTGGATTCCTACCGCGAATTCCTGCAGGAAAACGTGGATCCGGCCAAGCGCCGTGATCTCGGCCTGCACGCGGCCCTGAAGTCGGTGTTCCCGATCGCCAGCTACAGCGGCAACGCTGCGCTGGAATACGTGGGCTACAAGCTGGGCGACCCGGTCTTCGACGAGCGTGAATGCCGCCAGCGTGGCATGAGCTACGGCGCGCCGCTGCGCGTGACCGTGCGCCTGGTGATCTACGACCGCGAGTCGTCCACCAAGGCCATCAAGTACGTGAAGGAGCAGGAGGTCTATCTCGGCGAAATCCCGCTGATGACCGACAACGGCACCTTCATCGTCAACGGCACCGAGCGCGTCATCGTCTCGCAGCTGCACCGTTCGCCGGGCGTGTTCTTCGACCACGATCGTGGCAAGACCCACAGCTCGGGCAAGCTGCTGTACAGCGCCCGCATCATCCCGTACCGCGGCTCCTGGCTGGACTTCGAGTTCGACCCGAAGGACGCGCTGTTCACCCGTATCGACCGTCGCCGCAAGCTGCCGGTGTCGATCCTGCTGCGTGCGCTGGGCTACAGCAACGAAGAGATGCTGGCCGAGTTCTTCGAGATCAACACCTTCCACATCAATCCCGATGAGGGCGTGCAGCTCGAACTGGTCTCCGAGCGCCTGCGCGGCGAGACCCTGAACTTCGACCTGGCCGACGGCGACAAGGTCATCGTCGAAGCCGGCAAGCGCATCACCGCGCGCCACGTGAAGCAGCTGGAAGCCTCGGGCATTGCCGCCCTGGCCGTGCCGGACGATTACATCGTCGGCCGCATCCTGTCCCACGACGTGGTCGACGCGAGCACCGGCGAACTGCTGGCCCAGGCCAACGACGAAATCACCGACGAGCAGCTGCAGGCCTTCCGCAAGGCCGGCGTGGATGCCGTGGGCACCCTGTGGGTGAACGATCTGGATCGTGGCCCGTACCTGTCCAACACCCTGCGCATCGATCCGACCAAGACCCAGCTCGAAGCGCTGGTCGAAATCTATCGCATGATGCGTCCGGGCGAGCCGCCGACCAAGGACGCCGCGCAGAACCTGTTCCACAACCTGTTCTTCACCTTCGAGCGCTACGACCTGTCCACGGTTGGCCGCATGAAGTTCAACCGTCGTGTCGGCCGCAAGGAAGTCACCGGTGAAGCGGTGCTGTACGACCGCAAGTACTTCGGCGAGCGCAACGACGAAGAGTCCAAGCGCCTGGTCGCCGAGCACGGCGACAGCTCCGACATCCTGGACGTGATCAAGGTCCTCACCGAGATCCGCAACGGTCGCGGCGTGGTCGATGACATCGATCACCTGGGCAACCGTCGCGTGCGTTCGGTCGGCGAAATGGCCGAAAACGTGTTCCGCGTGGGCCTGGTCCGCGTCGAGCGCGCGGTCAAGGAGCGCCTGTCGATGGCCGAATCCGAAGGCCTGACCCCGCAGGAACTGATCAACGCCAAGCCGGTTGCCGCTGCCATCAAGGAGTTCTTCGGCTCCTCGCAGCTGTCGCAGTTCATGGATCAGAACAACCCGCTGTCGGAAGTCACCCACAAGCGTCGCGTCTCGGCCCTGGGCCCGGGCGGCCTGACCCGTGAGCGCGCCGGCTTCGAAGTGCGCGACGTGCACCCGACCCATTACGGCCGCGTCTGCACCATCGAAACCCCGGAAGGCCCGAACATCGGCCTGATCAACTCGCTGGCCGTGTACGCCCGCACCAACCAGTACGGCTTCCTGGAAACCCCGTACCGCAAGGTGCACGACGGCAAGGTCTCCGACGAGATCGAGTTCCTGTCGGCCATCGAAGAAAACGAATACGTCATCGCCCAGGCCAACGCCCTGACCGACGCCAAGAGCATGCTCACCGAGCAGTTCGTGCCGTGCCGGTTCCAGGGTGAGTCGCTGCTGAAGCCGCCGGCGGAAGTCCACTTCATGGACGTCTCGCCGATGCAGACCGTGTCGATCGCGGCCGCGCTGGTTCCGTTCCTGGAACACGATGACGCCAACCGTGCACTGATGGGCGCCAACATGCAGCGCCAGGCCGTGCCGACCCTGCGTGCGCAGAAGCCGCTGGTGGGTACCGGTATCGAACGCGCCGTGGCCCGTGACTCGGGTGTGACCGTGAACGCCCGTCGTGGCGGCGAGATCGTGCAGATCGACGCCGGCCGCATCGTGGTCAAGGTCAACGAAGTGGAAATCACCGACGCCAGCGATGCCGGCGTGGATATCTACAACCTGATCAAGTACACCCGTTCCAACCAGAACACCTGCATCAATCAGCGTCCGCTGGTGGAAGTGGGCAACGTGGTGGCGCGTGGCGACGTGCTGGCCGATGGTCCGTCCACCGACATCGGCGAACTGGCCCTGGGCCAGAACATGCTGATCGCCTTCATGCCGTGGAACGGCTACAACTTCGAAGACTCCATCCTGCTCTCCGAGCGCGTGGTGGAAGAAGATCGTTACACCACGATCCACATCGAAGAGCTGACCTGCGTCGCGCGCGACACCAAGCTGGGGCCGGAGGAAATCTCCGCCGACATCCCGAACGTGTCCGAGCAGGCGCTGAACCGCCTGGACGAGTCGGGCGTGGTGTACATCGGTGCCGAAGTGCGCGCCGGCGACATCATGGTCGGCAAGGTCACCCCGAAGGGCGAAAGCCAGCTGACCCCGGAAGAGAAGCTGCTGCGCGCGATCTTCGGTGAGAAGGCGTCGGACGTGAAGGACAGCTCGCTGCGCGTGCCGCCGGGCATGGACGGCACCGTCATCGACGTGCAGGTCTTCACCCGCGACGGCATCGAGAAGGACAAGCGTGCGCGCCAGATCGAGGAAAGCGAGATCAAGCGCGTCAAGAAGGATTTCGACGACCAGTTCCGCATCCTGGAAGGCGCCATCTACGCACGCCTGCGCTCGCAGATCGTGGGCAAGGTCGCCAACGGCGGTGCCAACCTGAAGAAGGGCGACACCATCACCGACGCCTACCTGGACGGCCTGAAGAAGGCTGACTGGTTCGTGCTGCGCATGAAGGACGACGACGCTTCCGAAGCCATCGAACGCGCCCAGAAGCAGATCCAGGCGCACGAGAAGGAATTCGAGCGTCGCTTCGCCGACAAGCGCGGCAAGATCACCGCCGGCGACGACCTCGCCCCGGGCGTGCTGAAGATGGTCAAGGTGTTCCTGGCCGTGAAGCGCCGCATCCAGCCGGGCGACAAGATGGCAGGCCGCCACGGCAACAAGGGTGTGGTCTCCAACGTGGTGCCGGTCGAGGACATGCCGTACATGGCCTCGGGCGAGACCGTGGACATCGTGCTGAACCCGCTGGGCGTGCCGTCGCGCATGAACATCGGCCAGATCCTGGAAGTGCATCTGGGCTGGGCCGCCAAGGGCCTGGGCCGCAAGATCCAGGGCATGCTCGAAGCACAGGCCGCGATCAACGACCTGCGCAAGTTCCTGGACGACGTGTACAACCACGACAAGACCCAGCATGCCAACCACGTCGACCTGACCCAGTTCAGCGACGAGGAGCTGCTGCGCCTGGCCGGCAACCTCACCGACGGCGTGCCGATGGCTACCCCGGTGTTCGACGGTGCCACCGAAGCTGAAATCAAGCACATGCTTGCCCTGGCTGACCTGCCGCTCAGCGGCCAGACCCAGCTGTACGACGGTCGTACCGGTGAGGCCTTCGATCGCCACACCACCGTGGGCTACATGCACTACCTGAAGCTGAACCACCTGGTCGACGACAAGATGCACGCCCGTTCGACCGGTCCGTACTCGCTCGTCACCCAGCAGCCGCTGGGCGGCAAGGCGCAGTTCGGCGGCCAGCGCTTCGGTGAAATGGAAGTCTGGGCGCTGGAAGCCTACGGCGCGGCCTACACCCTGCAGGAAATGCTGACGGTGAAGTCCGATGACGTGCAGGGCCGCAACCAGATGTACAAGAACATCGTCGACGGTGAGCACGAGATGGTCGCGGGCATGCCGGAATCCTTCAACGTGCTCGTGAAGGAAATCCGCTCGCTGGCCATCAACATGGAACTGGAAGACAACTGATCGTGCAGGCGCGGCTGCCCCGGCAGCCGCGCCGCCGGATGTGACCTGACAGCCCCATCGACAAGATTTCCTCCTTTCGGAGAAACACCATGAAAGACCTGCTCAACCTCTTCAACCAGCAGCGCCAGACGCTGGACTTCGACGCGATCAAGATCGCGCTGGCTTCGCCGGACCTGATCCGTTCGTGGTCCTTCGGCGAAGTGAAGAAGCCGGAAACCATCAACTACCGTACCTTCAAGCCGGAGCGTGACGGCCTGTTCTGCGCCGCCATCTTCGGGCCGGTCAAGGACTACGAGTGCCTGTGCGGCAAGTACAAGCGCATGAAGCACCGTGGCGTGGTCTGCGAAAAGTGCGGCACCGAAGTGACCCTTGCCAAGGTGCGCCGCGAGCGCATGGGCCACATCGACCTGGCCTCGCCGGTCGCGCACATCTGGTTCCTCAAGTCGCTGCCGTCGCGCATCGGCCTGATGCTGGACATGACCCTGCGTGACATCGAGCGCGTGCTGTACTTCGAAGCCTACGTGGTGACCGAGCCGGGCCTGACCGCCCTGGAGCGCCGCCAGCTGCTGACCGAAGAACAGTACCTGCAGGCACGCCAGGAGCACGGCGACGACTTCGACGCCGCCATGGGCGCCGAGGCCGTGTACGAACTGCTGCGCACCATCGACCTGCAGTCGGAAATGACCCGCCTGCGCGAGGAGATCGCCAGCACCGGTTCGGAAACCAAGCTCAAGCGCCTCACCAAGCGCATCAAGCTGGTCGAAGCCTTCCTGGAATCGGGCAACCGCCCGGAATGGATGGTCATGACCGTGCTGCCGGTGCTGCCGCCGGACCTGCGTCCGCTGGTGCCGCTGGACGGTGGCCGCTTCGCGACCTCCGACCTGAACGACCTGTACCGCCGCGTCATCAACCGCAACAACCGCCTGCGCCGCCTGCTCGAGCTGAACGCGCCGGACATCATCGTGCGCAATGAAAAGCGCATGCTGCAGGAATCGGTCGATGCGCTGCTGGACAACGGCCGCCGCGGCCGTGCCATCACCGGCACCAACAAGCGCCCGCTGAAGTCGCTGGCCGACATGATCAAGGGCAAGCAGGGCCGCTTCCGCCAGAACCTGCTGGGCAAGCGCGTCGACTACTCGGGCCGTTCGGTCATCGTGGTCGGTCCGTACCTGCGCCTGCACCAGTGCGGCCTGCCGAAGAAGATGGCGCTTGAGCTGTTCAAGCCGTTCGTGTTCGCCAAGCTGCAGCGTCGTGGCCTGGCCACCACCATCAAGGCCGCCAAGAAGCTGGTCGAGCGCGAAGAAGCCGAAGTCTGGGACATCCTGGAAGAGGTCATCCGCGAACACCCGGTGATGCTGAACCGTGCGCCGACCCTGCACCGCCTGGGCATCCAGGCGTTCGAGCCGGTGCTGATCGAAGGCAAGGCCATCCAGCTGCACCCGCTGGTCTGCACCGCGTTCAACGCCGATTTCGACGGTGACCAGATGGCCGTCCACGTGCCGCTCTCGCTGGAAGCCCAGCTGGAAGCGCGTGCGCTGATGATGTCCACCAACAACATCCTGTCGCCGGCCAACGGCGAGCCGATCATCGTGCCGTCGCAGGACGTGGTGCTGGGTCTGTACTACATGACCCGCGCCCTGGAAAACAAGAAGGGCGAGGGCATGGCCTTCGCCAACATCGCCGAAGTGAAGCGTGCCTATGACAACCGCGTGGTGGAACTGCACGCCAAGGTCAAGGTCCGCATCACCGAAGTGGTCACCGACGAGAACGGCGACAAGCAGAACAAGACCTCGATCGTGGACACCACGATCGGTCGCGCCCTGCTGGCCGAAATCCTGCCGGAAGGCCTGCCGTTCGCGCTGGCCAACACCGAGCTGACCAAGAAGAACATCAGCCGCCTGATCAACTCCAGCTACCGCCAGCTGGGCTTGAAGGACACGGTCGTGTTCGCCGACAAGCTGATGTACACCGGCTTTGCCTACGCAACCCGTGCGGGCGTGTCGATCGGTATCGACGACATGCTGATCCCGGACGAGAAGCGCGGCATCCTCACCGAGGCCGAAGCCGAAGTGCTGGAAATCCAGGAGCAGTACCAGTCGGGCCTGGTCACCGCCGGCGAGCGCTACAACAAGGTGGTCGACATCTGGTCGCGTACCAATGAACGCATCGCCAAGGCGATGATGGACACCATCGGTACCGAGAAGGTCGTCAACGCCAAGGGCGAGACCATCGACCAGAAGTCGATGAATTCGCTGTACATCATGGCCGACTCCGGTGCCCGTGGTTCGCAGGCGCAGATCCGCCAGCTGGCCGGCATGCGTGGCCTGATGGCCCGTCCGGATGGCTCGATCATCGAAACGCCCATCAAGGCGAACTTCCGTGAAGGCCTGAACGTGCAGGAGTACTTCAACTCCACCCACGGTGCCCGTAAGGGTCTGGCCGATACCGCGCTGAAGACCGCCAACTCGGGTTACCTGACCCGTCGTCTGGTGGACGTGGCGCAGGACGTGGTCATCACCGAGGTGGATTGCGGTACCTCCGAAGGCCTGACCATGACCCCGATCGTGGAAGGCGGCGACGTCGTGGAGCCGTTGAAGGACCGCGTGCTGGGTCGTGTCGTGGCCGAGGACGTGTTCCTGCCGGGCAACGACGAAGATCCGATCGTGACCCGCAACACCCTGCTCGACGAAGCCTGGGTGGCCAAGCTGGAAGACGCCGGCGTGCAGAGCATCAAGGTGCGCTCCACGATCAGCTGCGAATCGGCGTTCGGCGTGTGCGGCCACTGCTACGGTCGCGACCTGGCCCGTGGCCACCTGGTCAACATCGGTGAAGCGGTGGGCGTCATCGCCGCGCAGTCGATCGGTGAGCCGGGTACCCAGCTGACCATGCGTACGTTCCACATCGGTGGTGCGGCATCGCGTGCGGCAGCCGTGGACAACATCACGGTCAAGACCACCGGTTCGGTGAAGTTCAACAACCTCAAGTCCGTCGAACACGCCAGCGGTTCGCTGGTGGCGGTCTCGCGCTCGGGTGAAATCTCGGTGCTCGATGCCCACGGCCGTGAGCGTGAGCGTTACAAGCTGCCGTACGGCTCGATGATCGCGTCCAAGGACGGCGATGCAGTGAAGGCTGGCCAGACCGTGGCCAACTGGGATCCGCATAACCACCCGATCGTGTCCGAAGTGGCCGGTTTCATCCGCTTCATCGACTTCATCGACGGCGTCACCGTCATCGAGAAGACCGACGAACTGACCGGCCTGGCCTCGCGCGAAATCACCGACCCGAAGCGTCGTGGCTCGCAGGCCAAGGAGCTGCGCCCGATCGTGCGTATCGTGGATGCCAAGGGCAATGACCTGACCATCCCGAACACCGATCTGCCGGCCCAGTACCTGCTGCCGCCGCGTTCCATCGTCAACCTGCAGGACGGCGCCGCCGTCGGCGTGGGCGACGTGGTTGCCAAGATCCCGCAGGAAGCGTCCAAGACCCGCGACATCACCGGTGGTCTGCCGCGCGTGGCCGATCTGTTCGAAGCGCGCAAGCCGAAGGATCCGGCGATCCTGGCCGAGCGTTCGGGCATCATCAGCTTCGGCAAGGACACCAAGGGCAAGCAGCGCCTGATCATCAAGGACACCGATGGTTCGGAACACGAAGAGCTGATCCCGAAGTATCGCCAGGTGATCGTGTTCGAAGGCGAACACGTGACCAAGGGCGAAACCATCGTGGACGGCGAGCCGAGCCCGCAGGACATCCTGCGCCTGCTGGGTGTCGAGCCGCTGGCTGCGTACCTGGTCAAGGAAATCCAGGACGTGTACCGCCTGCAGGGCGTGAAGATCAACGACAAGCACATTGAAGTGATCACCCGCCAGATGCTGCGCAAGGTCGAGATCACCGACCAGGGCAGCAGCAAGTTCCTGAATGGCGAGCAGGCCGAGCGCCAGCGCGTCATCGAGGAAAATGCACGCCTGGCCACCCGCAACGAGCTGATCGCCCGTTTCGACCCGGTCCTGCTGGGCATCACCAAGGCATCGCTGGCCACCGAATCGTTCATCTCGGCGGCCTCGTTCCAGGAAACCACCCGCGTGCTGACCGAAGCTGCCGTCCGCGGCACCTCGGACAACCTGCGCGGCCTGAAGGAAAACGTCATCGTCGGCCGCCTGATCCCGGCCGGTACCGGCCTGGCGTACCACGCCAACCGTCGTCGCAACGCCTCCGGGCTGACCGAGTCGGAAATGCAGACCCTGTCCGGCGGCGCGCCGGCGGTGGCTGAAGTGGCGCCGGCAGCCCCGGTGGCGGTGGAATCGACCGAAGCCGAATCGGCCGCGGACGAGTGATGGATCCGGTCCGGCCTTCTGGCCGGACCACCCTCGGCGGTGGCGCAATCGCCACCGATGGGGTAGGATGCCGGCCGGTCCTCGAAAGGGGGCCGGTTTGACAACCTGAACGGGGGGCATGGAAAAGGCTCCCCTGTAACGGCCCGGGATCAGGGTCGGCTTGGCGTGCGCGCGGTTGACTGCGTTTTCGCCGGGTTGCTACAATCGTCTGTCTCAGCAGGCCGGTTTCTCGCCTGCTCGCACATATCCGCATTCATGGCCTGTTTTTCACCGGGCCTCTCTCAGAAGAACTTACTGATGGCGACGATCAATCAGCTTGTCCGCAAGCCGCGGCAGGCAACCACTTACAAGAGCGCCTCCCCGGCTCTTGAAAAGTGCCCCCAGCGCCGTGGCGTCTGCACGCGCGTGTACACCACCACCCCGAAGAAGCCGAACTCGGCGCTCCGCAAGGTTGCCAAGGTCCGCCTGACCAACCAGGAAGAGGTCATCAGCTACATCGGTGGCGAAGGCCACAACCTGCAGGAGCACTCCGTGGTCCTCATCCGTGGCGGTCGCGTCAAGGACCTGCCGGGTGTGCGTTACCACACCGTGCGTGGCTCGCTGGACGCCTCGGGCGTTGCCAAGCGTCGCCAGGGCCGTTCCAAGTACGGCGCCAAGCGTCCGAAGAGCTAAGGGAAAGTACACATGTCTCGTAAAGGTAATACGCCGCAGCGCTCTGTCCTGCCGGATCCGAAGCACGGAAGTGAAACCATCGCGCGCTTCATCAACATGGTGATGCTGAGCGGCAAGAAGTCGGTCGCTGAAAAGATCGTCTATGGCGCCATGGACGTGATCAGCGAAAAGAACCCGAACTCCATCGAGCTGGTGCAGAAGGCTCTGGACAACGTGGCTCCGTCGGTCGAAGTGAAGTCCCGCCGCGTCGGCGGTGCGACCTACCAGGTGCCGGTCGAAGTGCGTTCGTCGCGCAAGATGGCCCTGGCCATGCGCTGGCTGATCGACTCCGCCCGCAAGCGTGGTGAAAACACCATGCCGAAGAAGCTGGCTGCAGAACTGCTGGATGCCTCGGAAAACCGTGGTGGCGCCATCAAGAAGCGCGAAGAAACCCACCGCATGGCCGAAGCCAACAAGGCCTTCGCCCACTACCGCTGGTGAGTTTGACGGCCTTGTAAAACAGGCACGGCAGCACCATTAAGGTGCTGCCTCGCGGCCCCAGAAGGGCTGCGCCAATCCGAAGGCCGCCGAAAGGCGGCGTTCGGCCATCCGAATTCCAAGAAATTGAGAGGCTCCCGTGGCCCGCACCACTCCCATCGAGCGTTACCGCAATTTCGGCATCATGGCCCACATCGATGCCGGCAAGACCACCACGTCCGAGCGCATCCTGTTCTACACCGGCAAGAGCCACAAGATCGGTGAAGTGCACGACGGCGCCGCCACCATGGACTGGATGGAGCAGGAGCAGGAGCGTGGCATCACGATCCAGTCCGCTGCCACCACCGCGTTCTGGAAGGGCATGGACAAGTCCCTGCCGGAGCACCGCTTCAACATCATCGACACCCCCGGGCACGTCGACTTCACCATCGAAGTGGAGCGCTCGCTGCGCGTGCTCGACGGTGCGGTGTTCGTGCTGTGCGCCGTCGGTGGCGTGCAGCCGCAGTCCGAAACCGTGTGGCGCCAGGCCAACCGGTACAAGGTGCCGCGCATCGCGTTCGTCAACAAGATGGACCGCACCGGCGCCAACTTCACCAAGGTCGTTGGCCAGCTGAAGGCCAAGCTCGGCGCCACCGCCGTGCCGATGCAGCTGCCGATCGGCGCTGAAGAAGGCTTCAAGGGCGTCGTCGACCTGATCAAGATGAAGGCCATCCATTGGGATGAAGCCTCGCAGGGCATGAAGTTCGAGTACCTGGAGATCCCGGCCGAGATGAAGGACGCCGCCGAAGAGGCGCGCACCTTCATGATCGAAGCCGCGGCTGAAGCCAGCGAAGAGCTGATGGAAAAGTACCTGGGCGGCGAAGAGCTGACCGAGGCCGAGATCATCGAAGCCCTGCGCGTGCGCACCCTGGCTACCGACATCGTGCCGATGTACTGCGGCTCGGCGTTCAAGAACAAGGGCGTGCAGGCCATGCTGGACGGCGTGGTGCAGCTGCTGCCGTCGCCGATCGACGTGCCGGACGTGACCGGTACCGACGTCGATGACGAAACCGTTGCGCTGAGCCGCAAGTCCGACGACAAGGCACCGTTCTCGGCGCTGGCCTTCAAGATCATCACCGACCCGTTCGTGGGCGCGCTGACCTTCTTCCGTGTCTACTCGGGCACGCTGAACGCCGGCGACCAGCTGCTGAACTCGGTGAAGGGCAAGAAGGAGCGCATCGGCCGCATCCTGCAGATGCACTCCAACGATCGCGAAGAGATCAAGGAAGTGCTGGCCGGTGACATTGCCGCCGCCGTGGGCCTGAAGGACACCACCACCGGTGACACCCTGTGCTCGCAGGAGCACCCGATCATCCTGGAGCGCATGGTGTTCCCGGAGCCGGTCATCTCGATGGCCGTCGAACCGAAGACCAAGTCGGACCAGGAAAAGATGGGCCTGGCCCTGGGCCGTCTGGCGCAGGAAGATCCGTCGTTCCGCGTCAAGACCGACGAAGAATCCGGCCAGACCATCATCTCGGGCATGGGCGAGCTGCACCTGGACATCATCGTTGACCGCATGAAGCGCGAATTCAACGTTGAAGCCAACGTCGGCAAGCCGCAGGTGGCCTACCGCGAAACCATCCAGCTGGCCGACGTGAAGTCGGATTACAAGCACGCCAAGCAGTCCGGTGGTAAGGGTCAGTACGGTCACGTCGTGATCGAGCTGTCGCCGATCACCGCTGAAGACCGTGCCGATCCGAAGATCGCGCCGAACATCAAGGACGATTTCCTGTTCGTCAACGACATCACCGGTGGCGTGATTCCGAAGGAATTCATCCCGTCGATCGAAAAGGGCCTGCGCGAAACCATCACCAGCGGTCCGCTGGCTGGCTTCCCGGTCGTGGACGTCAAGGTGAAGCTGGTGTTCGGCTCCTACCATGACGTCGACTCCTCGGAAATGGCGTTCAAGCTGGCGTCGTCGATGGCCTTCAAGCAGGGCTTCGCCAAGGCCAAGCCGGTCCTGCTCGAGCCGATCATGAAGGTCGAGATCGTGACCCCGGAGGATTACCAGGGTGACGTGATGGGCGACGTGAGCCGTCGTCGTGGCGTGCTGCAGGGTTCGAGCACCACCGGTGACGGTTCGGCCAGCATCATCAACGCGATGATCCCGCTGGGTGAAATGTTCGGTTACGCCACCTCGCTGCGTTCGCAGACCCAGGGTCGCGCAACGTTCACGATGGAATTCGACCACTACGAGCCGGCGCCGAGCAACATCGCCGACACCGTGATCAAGAAGTCCTGAGCATAAGCTCAGGATTTCATCTCCCTCTTTCTGATATCCAAGGTATACAACAATGGCAAAGGGTAAGTTCGAGCGCACCAAGCCGCACGTCAACGTCGGCACCATCGGTCACGTCGATCATGGCAAGACCACGCTGACTGCTGCGCTGACCAAGATCGGCGCAGAGCGCTTCGGTGGCGAATTCAAGGATTACTCCGCGATCGACGCCGCGCCGGAAGAAAAGGCACGTGGCATCACGATCTCGACCGCACACGTCGAATACGAATCCACCGAGCGTCACTACGCCCACGTCGATTGCCCGGGCCATGCTGACTACGTCAAGAACATGATCACCGGTGCTGCCCAGATGGACGGCGCGAT
>NZ_JBNBBE010000028.1:8886-26298 GCF_050031795.1 Stenotrophomonas sp. SrG | reverse complement strand
CCCCCCGCCCCCCCCCCCCCCGAGGCCCGGCCCCGGTGTCTCTCCCAAAAACTTTGTCGCGGCGGCCACCCCCCCCCCCACCTCCAGCATCAAATGCAACCAGGAGCTGTTAAGCCCCAACCCCGATCGGGCAACTCACCCCAGGCCCACCAATCCCGCAATAGCCATTCGGATTCTTGGCCAGGTACTGCTGGTGGTAATCCTCAGCGTAGTAATACGTAGGCGCCGGATATTCGATCTCGGTAGTGATCGCCCCAAGCCCAGCCTCGGTCAAGCGCTGCTGGTAGGCATCACGGCTGGCCAGAGCCGCATCGAACTGGGCCTGGGACGTGGCATGGACCGCCGAACGGTACTGGGTGCCAGTATCGTTGCCTTGGCGCATGCCCTGGGTCGGGTCGTGGTTCTCCCAGAACACCTGCAGCAGCTCGCCCAGGCTGATGATCGCCGGGTCGAACACTACCTCCACGATCTCGGTGTGCCCGGTCAGGCCCGAGCACACTTCCTCGTAGGTCGGGTTCGGGGTCACCCCGCCCGCATAGCCCACCGAGGTCGAATACACCCCCGGCAAGGTCCAGAACTTGCGCTCCGCGCCCCAGAAGCAGCCCATGGCGAAGCGGATGCGCTCCAGCCCGGCGAAGCCGTCCTTGAGCGGATGGCTGTTCACATAGTGCTGGTTGTGCAGCGGAAGCGGGTGCTCGCGGCCGGGCAGCGCCTCTTCCGGGCGCGGCAGGCGCTGCTTGAACGCCCCGATACTCAACAGGCCCTTGGCAATCCCCAACATGGCGCTCTCCTAGGCCGGCAACAGGCCGGCGCTTTCGTCACCGTCGAATATGGGGTCATCCTGAGGCCCGCCCAAGTCCAGCCCGGCCACGATCTGCTCCGCCTCCGGGCGGGCCAGGTCCGGAACGCAGACCCGCAGCACCCCGAACAGCGGCAGCTCGCCCATCCCGCCCAGCAGCGACTCACCGAAAACGAAGGCCGGAATCCCGGCCGCCTCCAGCGCGTGCTTGACCAGATGGGCGTCGAACAGGTTGTCAGCCTGGTAGATCACGTGCATGAGAGGCTCCGGTGGGGTTCTGGGGCAGCATACGCTGGCGCTCGAATGAGTGCCGACAGGCGGTCGGCACCTACCGTCTAACGCGTCCCGGGGGGGACGCGTTAGACTGGCAATCTTTCTGCCTTCTGCCTGCGCATCATGTCCGAGCCTACTGCCGCCCCTACCGACGCCCTTCCGGAAACCCACGAAAAGCGGGATTTCATCCGTCAGATCGTCCGCGAGGACCTGGCCGCCGGCAAGCATGCCGCGATCAAGACGCGCTTCCCGCCCGAGCCCAACGGCTACCTGCACATCGGCCATGCCAAGTCGATCTGCCTGAACTTCGGCATCGCCGGTGAGTTCGCCGGCGTCTGCAACCTGCGCTTCGACGATACCAACCCGGCCAAGGAAGACCCCGAGTACGTGGCCGCCATCCAGGATGACGTGCGCTGGCTGGGCTTCACCTGGAACGAACTGCGGCATGCCTCCGATTACTTCGACGCCTACTACCTGGCCGCCGAAAAGCTGATCCGCGACGGCAAGGCGTATGTCTGCGACCTGTCGGCCGAGGAAGTGCGCGCCTACCGCGGCACCCTGACCGAACCCGGCCGTCCCTCGCCCTGGCGCGACCGCAGCGTGGACGAAAACCTGGACCTGTTCCGCCGCATGCGCGCCGGTGAGTTCCCCGACGGCGCGCGCACCGTGCGCGCCAGGATCGACATGGCCAGCGGCAACATCAACCTGCGCGATCCCGCGCTGTACCGCATCAAGCACGTCGAGCACCAGAACACCGGCAACGCCTGGCCGATCTACCCGATGTACGACTTCGCCCATGCCCTGGGCGATTCCATCGAAGGCATCACCCACTCGCTGTGCACCCTGGAATTCGAAGACCACCGCCCGCTGTACGACTGGTGCGTGGACAACGTCGACTTCGCCCATGACGATGCGCTGACCGCGCCTCTGGTCGAACGCGGCCTGCCGCGCGAAGCTGCCAAGCCGCGCCAGATCGAATTCTCGCGTTTGAACATCAACTACACCGTGATGAGCAAGCGCAAGCTGATGGCGCTGGTCACCGAACAGCTCGTCGATGGCTGGGAAGACCCGCGCATGCCGACCCTGCAGGGCCTGCGCCGCCGTGGCTACACCCCGGCCGCGATGCGCCTGTTCGCCGAACGCGTGGGCATCAGCAAGCAGAACTCGATGATCGATTTCAGCGTGCTCGAAGGCGCGCTGCGCGAAGACCTCGACAGTGCCGCCGCGCGCCGCATGGCCGTGGTCGACCCGGTCAAGCTGGTGCTGACCAACCTGCCCGAGGGCCATGCCGAAACGCTGACCTTCTCCAACCACCCCAAGGACGACGCCTTCGGAACCCGCGAAGTCCCGTTCGCGCGCGAACTGTGGATCGAGCGCGAAGACTTCGCCGAGGTGCCGCCCAAGGGCTGGAAGCGCCTGGTGCCCGGTGGCGAAGTGCGCCTGCGCGGCGCCGGCATCATCCGCTGCGATGAAGTGATCAAGGATGCCGACGGCACCATCACCGAACTGCGCGGCTGGCTGGATCCCGAATCGCGTCCCGGCATGGAAGGCGCCAACCGCAAGGTCAAGGGCACCATCCACTGGGTCAGCGCCGTGCACGCCGTGCCGGCCGAAATCCGCCTGTACGACCGCCTGTTCTCCGTGCCGAACCCGGACGATGAGTCCGAAGGCAAGACCTACCGCGACTACCTCAACCCCGAGTCGCGCCGCACCGTCACCGGCTACGTCGAACCGGCCGCGGCCACCGCCGCGCCTGAACAGTCGTTCCAGTTCGAGCGCACCGGCTACTTCGTCGCCGACCGCCGCGACCACACCGCCGCCGCCCCCGTGTTCAACCGCAGCGTCACCCTGCGCGATACCTGGTCGGCGTAAGCCCCACCGCATTCGAAAGGCCTGTCCCATGCTGTACGCGCAAGTCCACCTCACCCTGCCCGCCTGGATCCATGACCAGATCGACCTGGCCCGTGCGTATCCCGGCGATGCCGCCAAGGTCGCCCTGGCGATCGAACTGTCGCGGCTGAACGTCGAGGCGGAAACCGGTGGCCCGTTCGGCGCCGTGGTGTTTGGTCCGGACGACCGCGTCATCGCGGCCGGCGTCAACCGCGTGGTGCCGCACAGCACCTCGCTGGCGCATGCCGAGAACATGGCTTACATGCTCGCCCAGCAGCGCCTGCAGAGCCCGCGCCTGAACGACGTGCTGTCGCCGATCACCCTGGCCACCTCCTCGCAGCCGTGCTGCCAGTGCTACGGCGCCACCATCTGGGCCGGCATCGACCGGCTGCTGATCGGCGCCAGCGCGCAGGATGTGGAAGAACTGACCCCGTTCGATGAAGGTCCGCTGCCGGCCGACTGGATCGGCGAACTCAACAAGCGCGGCATCGAGGTCGTGCGCGACATCGAACGCGACGCGGCGCGCGCAGTGCTGCGCCAGTACGGGGAGATCAACGGTGCGCATTACTGATACCCACGCCATGGGCGTGCGTCGATGAGTGGCCTGCTGTGCCTGTGCCGGCAGGGTTTCGAGCCCGAACTGGCCGGTGAACTTGCCGAGCGTGCCGCCTACGCCAACATTGCCGGTTACGCCCGTACGCAGCGCAACGATGGCTACGTGCTGTTCGCCACCGACGAGGGCGCCGCGCTGTCCAAGGCGTTGCCTTGGCGTTCGCTGATCTTCGCCCGCCAGAAGCTGGTGGTGCTGGCCGAGCTGCGCGAGCTGGATCCAACCGACCGGATCACCCCGATCGTGGCCGCGCTGGACGGCCAGCAACGCTTCGGCGACATGTGGGTGGAACATCCCGATTCGGACGAAGGCAAGCCGCTGGCCGGCCTGGCCCGCGCCTTCGGCAATGCCCTGCGCCCGGCGCTGCGCAAGGCCGGCCTGCTCACCGACAAGCCCAACACCAGCCTGCCACGCCTGCATGTCGTGTTCGTTGACGGTCGCCATGCGTTTGTCTGCGTGGCCGATACCCGCGACAGCGCTCCCTGGGCACTGGGCATTCCACGCCTGAAGCTGCTGCCCGACGCGCCGTCGCGCTCGGCGCTGAAGCTGGACGAAGCTCTGCTGACCCTGATGAGCCCGGAAGAGCGCGAGCAGCTGGTCAAGCCCGGCATGCGCTCGGCCGACCTGGGCGCCGCCCCCGGCGGCTGGACCTGGGTGCTCACCCGCCAGCACATGCACGTGATCAGCGTGGACAACGGCCCGCTGCGCGAGCACGTGCTGGAGACCGGCCTGGTCGAACACCTGCGCGCCGATGGGTTCCACTGGCAGCCCGAGGCGCCGCTGGACTGGATGGTCTGCGACATGGTCGAGCAGCCGCGCCGCGTGGCCGAGCGCATGGCCACCTGGTTCCGCGAGGGCTGGTGCCGGCACGCGATCTTCAACCTCAAGCTGCCGATGAAGAAGCGCTGGGACGAAACCCGGCTGTGCCTGGAGCTGTTCGAAGCGCAGGCTGGGCGACCGCTCACCGTGCGCGCCAAGCAGCTCTACCACGACCGTGAGGAAATCACGGTGCTGGCCTGGACCGGTCGATGAAGGACGCGCGGTAGCGCTGGCTGCTGCGCTGAGGAGGGCTCAGCCCTTGGCGGGCCCCCGGAAGTGCTGCAGGCTGCGGGTCAGTTCCAGCGCTTTGTTCAACTGATTGAGGCGGTCATTGTTCCAGCTGTCATGGGCTCCGGAGGCCAACCGGGCTGGACCACGCTGGCGCTCGAGGTCGCGCTGCAGGGATTTGAGGCTGTTCAGAAGGAGCTTGGCCTGGCCCTCGGTTGGCGCGGCGGCGCCCTTGGAGCGGGCAAATTTGTCCAGGTTCACCTGCGCCCGAAGGCCATCCTCGCCCCGGCAGCCGATGCCGTACCGGTGGCACCTGTTGTTGATGTGCGTGATCAGTCCATTGAAATCCCTGGCGGCCGCCTCGGGATGGGCAACGATCGCGCGCACGGTCTTTTCAGCGTTGAACGACGCCGGCCGGAAAAGCTGGTTGAGAACCTTGGAAATGCTCATGATTCTTCCTCGGGAAAGGGAGCGACGCGCCCGCACCCGCTACGGTGGGACGCCTCCAGACCCGTTCAGTCTGCTGAAACGCAGGGGCCACCCACTTTCAAGAATCAATCATCCCGGGCTCGTCGCGCCAACGCGGGGGCTCACCGCCGCACGCATCAGCCCTGGCGACGCCGGTTCAACGCGAGGCACTGCTTGACCGGGATACCCTGCTTGTGGGACAGCAACAGCTTCACGAAGTACTGGCAACTGTCGCGATCGACGTCGTCCTGCCGCACGGCCGCCACCGTGTGGACCTCACCGCCGACCGCGCGGGCCTCCGGGATGTCACGCAGCGGCTTCGACGCCACACCACGGTTGTGTATGGTGGTGAGCTGCAAGCCGAGCCTGCCAGAGACGCCTTGCGGAGCGCGGCCGAACATGCGGTTCGCCGACGACGGCTGTTGGGTACGATCAAGGGGCGAAAGTGCCATGGGGGAGTTCCGGAAGATGGGAAGCGCGACGCGCTGTCGAGGCCGGACAGCGCCAGCCGCGCCACAGTCTGCGCAGTGGCAGCCCAGCCCACTTCCAGATTTCGATCTCCCCGGGACCTACAGCCCCGCCGCGCGCTTCCACAGTGCCGACACCAGTGGCGGCAGGCGGTCCACGCCGCCCAGCGCACAACCACGCGCCAGGGTCAAATGCATCTCGTCGTTGGAGAAAATGGTGTTGATCGCGTCAAAGCCATAAGCCGACACTGTGTTCTCGCTGCGGCGTTCGCGCGCCCAGCGCTGCAGGCGGTCGGGCGAAGCCCAGTCCTGGCGTCGCTGCTGCGCACGCAGCACCGTGGCATGCAGCGCCGCCACATCGCGCAGGCCCAGGTTCACGCCCTGCCCGGCCAGCGGATGCACCACATGCGCGGCATCGCCCAGCGCCAGCACGCGGCCTGCCACGTAGGCACTGGCCAGCTGGCGGCGCAGCGGGAAGGCGGCGCGCCGCGAGGCCAGGGTCATCGCGCCCAGCCGGGCGCCGAAGGCGCGGGTCAGCTCGGCGTTGAAGGTGGCCTCGTCCAGCCCCAGCACGCGTTCGGCCTCCGCATCGGGGAGCGTCCACACGATGGAGCTGCGGTGCGTGCCGGCCGGCAGCACCGCCAGCGGCCCGGTGGTCAGGAAGCGCTGCCAGGCCGTGGCCTGGTTGTCCTGTTCGGTATCGATGTAGGCGACCACGCCGCGCTGGGCGTACTCCTGGCGGCTGACCTGCACGCCGGCCAGGCGGCGCAGGGTCGAGTCCGCGCCGTCGGCGGCGATGGCCAGCGCGGCGTCCAGCCGGCGCCCGTCCTCCAGCCGCACGCGCACGCCGTCGGCATCCTGTTCGAGCCCTTCCACCCGTGCCGGGCAGCACAGCTGCACACCCGCCGCCGGCAGGGCCGCCCACAGCCGGTCCACCAGCAGGTCGTTTTCCACGATCCAGCCCAGCTGCTCACGGCCCAGGCGGTCGGCATCGAACTGCAGTTCCTCACCGCCGGCGGCGTCCCAGACCCGCATGCGCCGGTACGCGCAGGCGCGCGCGGCCAGCACCGCCGGCCATACGCCGAGCGTACGCAGCAGCTGCGCGTTGTCCGGCGCGAACGCATACACCCGCAGGTCCGGCTGCTGCGGCTGCCACGCTGGCGGTTCGCGGCCTTCGACCAGGGTGACCTCCAGCCCGGCATCGGCCAGCGCCAGCGCGCAGGCGGCGCCCACCACGCCGCCGCCCACCACGATCACATCGCGCGCGCGCCGGCTCATGCGCCGGCTCCCCGGCACAACGCCGGGACCTCGCCGCGGAAGCCCATGGCACCGCCGACCAGCATCGACTGCATCGAGGTCGCCTGCGCTGCCAGCAGCCCGAGACTGCGCAGCGGGCGCATCAACGGCGCGGGATTGCTGGTCAGCCGTGCCAGCCCGCCGGAGAAGGCGATGGTCTGGCGGCGATCCTCTTCACGGCGCGCGACATGCGCCTGCAGCAGCGCATCGCTGCCCACGTCGTCGGCCGTTTCGATCAGCTCGGCCAGGGTCAGCGCGTCGCGCAGGCCCAGGTTGAAGCCCTGCGCGCCCAGCGGATGGATGGTCTGCGCCGCATTGCCCAGCAGCACCGCGCGCTCGCCCACCAGTCCCTGCGCCAACACCTGCACCAGCGGGTAGGCACTGCGCGCGCCGCTTTCCAGCAGCCGCCCGGCGCGCCAGCCGATGGCCTGCTGGAGGCGCGCCAGCCACGCCGCGTCGTCGAGTGCCAGCACGGCATCGGCCTGGTCGCGGGCCACGCCGTGCACCGCCCCGTAATGGCGGTCGCCCCGCGGCAGCAGGGCGGTCGGGCCGGTATCGGTAAAGCGTTCGAACGCGGTGCCGTCCGGCGCGCGCGCCGAGCGGACGCGGGCCACGAACAGGGTCTGCTGGAAATCATGTTCGTCCACCCCGATGCCCAGCGCTTCGCGCACGCCGCTGCGGGTGCCATCGGCGCCCACCACCAGCCGCGCCAGCAGGGTGCGCTCACCGGCATCGTCGGCGATCACCACTTCGCGGCAGCCATCGACCGTGGCGCCCAGCCGCACGAACCGCGCCGGCCGGTACCGGGTGAGGCGGCGCAGGCCCTGCAGGCGGGTTTCCAGTGCCTGGCCGAAATCGCGCGCCACCACCACCTGGCCGAACCACGGGCGATCGTACTGCGCAGCGTCCATCTGGACCCGGCCGAAATCACCGGCGCGGGTGACCTGGATGCGGGTGATCGGCCCCACCGCCGAGCCCAGCAGCGGCATCACCCCCAGCGCGGTCAGGGCATTGACCGTGGCGGCGGCAAAACTGAGGTTGCGCTGGTCGAACACCGGCGGCAGCGCGCCGGGCGGCGCGATCTCGACCAGCCCGACATCGCGGCCGGCCCGGTCCAGGGCAATGGCCAGGCTGGCGCCGACCAGGCCGCCGCCCACGATCACTACGTCATGACGTTCACTCATGCCGCCCATGATAGTGCGTGCGGCCCGGCTACGCCCCGTGGCGGCAGGCGCTAGAATGAACGCTGGACTCCCGACGCCTGCCCCCATGACCCCTACCGCCCAACGCGCCTTCATCCTGTTCGTGCTCGTGCTGCTGATGGCGGCGACCCGGGTCAATCACTTCGCGGCGATCCCCGACGCGTCGTGGGCGGTGTTCTTCATTGCAGGCTTCCACCTGCGCAGCTGGACGCGCTGGGCCTTCCCGCTGCTGATGGTGCTGGCGATCGTGATCGACGTGCTGGTGATCCGCGCCAGCGGCATCGGCTACTGGCAGCACTACTGCATCTCGCCGGGGACCGCACTGCTGGTGCCGGCCTACTTCGCGATGTGGGCCGGTGGCGCGCTGCTGCGCCAGGGCTACCACGGCGCGGACTGGACCGCGCTGGCCAAGGGCTCCGTGCTGCTGCTGGCGGCGGTGGCGGTGTGCCACCTGTTCGCGCAGAGCGGCTTCTACTGGACCAGCGACGTGGTCGCCGCCCCCACGCTGCAGGGCTGGGCACGCAACTATGCGGACTGGTTCCTGCCCTACCTGCGCACCGCCGCGATCTACGTCGGCCTGGCCGCCGCGCTGCAGCTGGCCACCGAACAGGTGGTCAAGCTGCTACACGCCCGCCGCGACGCGCTGCACTGAGCCCGGCACGCATGGGCAACCGGCTGTCGCGCATCTACACCCGCACTGGCGATGACGGCAGCACCGGCCTGGGCGACGGCAGCCGGGTGGCCAAGGATGCGGCACGGGTCAACGCCTTCGGCAGCGTGGACGAGGCCAATTCGGCGCTCGGCGTGCTGCTCGCGGTGGCGCTGCCCGATGACGTGCGCGCCCTGCTCACCACCGTGCAGCACCAGCTGTTCGACCTGGGCGGCGAGCTGTGCATTCCCGGCCATGCGGCAATCCAGGCGGGCGATGTGGCGGCGCTGGAGCGCCACCTGGACCACTACAACGCCGACCTGCCCGCGTTGAAGGAATTCATCCTGCCCGGTGGCGGCGAAGCCGCCGCACGCTGCCACCTGGCCCGTACCATCGTGCGCCGCGCCGAGCGCGAAACCGTCACCCTGGCCCGCCAGGAACCGGTGCGCGCCGAAGCGCTGCATTACCTCAACCGGCTGTCGGACCTGCTGTTCGTGCTGGCCCGCGTGCTGGCCCGCGCCGACGGCCACGGCGAGGTCCTCTGGCAGCATACCCGCCGCCACGGCTGAGCCGCCCCCGCCCCGGAACCCCGTCCGCATGCTGGTTTTCACCCATCCCGCCTGTCTGCAACACGATCCCGGGCGCGGCCACCCCGAATGCCCCGAACGCCTGCAGGTGGTGCTCGATGCCCTGCGTGCCACCTACCCCGACCAGCTGGACTGGCGCCAGGCGCCGCCGGCCAAGTTCGGCGAACTGGCGCGCGTGCACGACAGCGCGCTGATCGACCTGGTGCTGGCGCCACAGACCGAACCGCTGCGCCTGATCGACATGGACACGATGACCTCGCCCGGTTCGGCCAGCGCCGCGCTGCATGCCGCCGGCGCCGGCGTGGCCGCGGTGGATGCCGTGATGCTGGGCGGGGATCCGGTGGCGTTCTGCGCGGTGCGCCCGCCCGGCCACCACGCCACCGCGACCACGGCGATGGGGTTCTGCCTCTTCAACAACATCGCCATCGCGGCCGCGTACGCGCGCGACCGCTATGGGCTGGAGCGGATCGCGGTGGTCGATTTCGACGTCCACCACGGCAACGGCACCCAGGACATCTTCCTGGCCGACCCGCGCGTGGCCTACTACAGCACCCACCAGGCCGGGCTGTTCCCCAACTCGGGCCTGCGCCGCGACCGTGGCGCGGGCAACCTGCTCAACATCCTGCTGCCACCGGGCAGCGGCAGCTTCCGCTTCCGCAACACCTGGGCCGACGAGATGCTGCCGGCCATAGACGATTTCCGCCCGCAGCTGCTGCTGGTCTCGGCCGGTTTCGATGCCCACCTGCGCGACCCGCAGGCCGACCTGATGCTGGAAACCGAGGATTTCGCCTGGATCACCGCCGAGCTCCGCCGGCTGGCCCGTCGCCATGGCGGCGGCCGCATGGTCTCCATGCTGGAGGGCGGATACGACCTGCAGGCGCTTGCCGAATGCTCCGTCGCGCACGTAGGCGCGCTGCTGTGAGATGAACCTGAACCCTTGGCTGCAGCAAGCCTTCATTGCCCCTATGCAAGGGATGGGGCAAGCTACGATCCGTTTTCGTCCGAATCCGAATCCCGCGTGCGCCGAGCCCTCCGCCTGCTGCCTCTCCCCCTGAGCATCGCCATCTGCCTGCCGGCCATGGCCGACGACAAACCGGTGAACTGGGGCCTGTGCCCGGTGACCGATGTCCTGCCCGCCTTCCAGGACGCCCCTGTGGCGGACAAGGCCGCGGCCGAAACCCGCGACCAGCAACCCACCGATATCGAAGGCGACGCGCTTAGCGGTACCAGCACCGTGCCGCAATACCAGGGCAACGTGGCGCTGAAGCGTGGCGACCAGTTCCTGGGCACCGACCACCTGAGCTTCGACACCGAAAGTGGCAACTACATCGCCGAAGGCAATGTGCGCTACCAGGATTCGTCGATCCGGATGACGGCCAAGCGCGCCGAAGGCAACCAGGAATCGGACACGCACAAGATCAGCGACATCCAGTACCAGCTGGTGGACCGGCGCGGCCATGGCGGCGCAGACTCGATCGACCTGCAGGGTTCGGTGGGCCAGATGCACCGCTCGACCTATACCACCTGCGACCCCTCGCAGCCGGTGTGGAAACTGTCAGCGCCGCAGATCGACGTGGACAATGACGAAGGCTTCGGCACCGCCCGCAACGCGGTGCTGCGCATCGGCAACGTGCCGGTGCTGTGGGCGCCGTACTTCAAGTTCCCGATCGACGACCGCCGCCAGACCGGCCTGCTCTACCCGCAGCTGGGCCTGTCCGGCCGCAACGGCTTCGATTATGCCCAGCCGATCTACTTCAACCTGGCGCCGAACTACGACGACACCCTGACCCCGCGCTACATGAGCAAGCGCGGCCTGATGCTCGACAACGAGTTCCGCTACCTGTACGACGGCGGCCGTGGCGAACTGCAGACCGCTTACCTGCCCAATGACAAGCTGCGCGACCGCGATCGCGGCCAGGTCGAATACCAGGGTTACCACAACATCGACGCGCACTGGCAGGCCCGCGCCAACATCGCCTGGGTCAGTGACGAGCGGTACACCGAGGACTTCTCCAGCAAGCTGCTGGGGGTGACCACCTCGAGCCTGCAGAGCCAGGTCGGCATCTACGGTACCGGTGAAAACTGGACCGCCGGGCTGATGGCCGATTATTGGCAGAACACCGATTACACGCTGACCGACGCGTCGCTGCCCTACTCCCGCCAGCCGCGCCTGTTCGCCACCTGGGACAAGCCGCTGCTGCCGTGGCTGGAAGTGGGGGTGTACGCCGAGGCGGTGCACTTCACCCATGACGACGTCGACCAGAAGACCCAGCTGCCCGATGGCGACTTTGTCTACAATGGCGTGGTCACCCCGTACTTCAACGGTTCGCGGCTGGATGTAAAGCCTTACGTCACCTTCCCGTTCGCCGGCGCGTCCTGGTATGTCACCCCGACCCTGGCGTACCGCTACACCGGGTATGAACTGGACCGTGGACTGGCCGACCAGACCCGGTTGCAGGCATTGACCGACGCAAATGTCGATCTGGGCACGCTCACCCCCGACCAGCTGCGTGGCAACACCTCGCCGCACCGCGGCGTGCCGATCGCCAGTCTCGACGCAGGCATGTTCTTCGACCGCGAGACCACCATCGGCGGCACCTCGTACCTGCACACGCTGGAGCCGCGCCTGTTCTACCTGCGCACGCCCTACCGCGACCAGAGCGACCTGCCGATCTTCGATACGCGCGACTTCACCTTCAGCTGGGGCCAGCTGTTCCGCGATTCGCGCTACACCGGTGCGGACCGCCAGAACGACGCCAACCAGCTGACCATGGCGCTGAGTACCCGCTTCATCAACCAGGAAACCGGCCGCGAGCGCTTCTCCGCCAGCATCGGCCAGATCCTGTATTTCGACGATTCGCGAGTGACCCTGCCGGGCACCACTTCGCAGGTGGAACAGGGCAAGTCGGCCTGGATCGCCGATACCAATTACGCCATCAACGACCGTTGGAACCTGGGCGCCACCTACCAGTGGGATCCCAAGTACAAGCGCGAGGACCTGGCCAGCGTGCGCGCGCGTTACCTGATGTCCAACGACGGCATCATCAACCTGACCTACCGCCACCGTCTCAACACGGCCGCGCCGGCGACGGCGACCAAGGAAGAACGCACCCTGCTGGAGCAGGTGGACCTGTCCTTCCTGTACCCGATCAACCAGACCTGGAGCCTGGTGGGGCGCTATTACTACTCCATCGAAGACAAGGCGCCGCTGGAAATCATCGGCGGCGTGCAATGGGACAGCTGCTGCCTGGCGGTCCGCGCACTGGCCCGCCGATACGTGCGCAACCGCGAAGGTGAGCTGAACAACTCCTTCCAGATCGAGTTCGTGCTCAAGGGCCTGAGCTCCATCGGCCAGAACACGGACCGCACTTTGCGCCGTGCTATTCTCGGGTACTACCGAGACGACCTCTATCTCGTGCCGCCCGCCAACACGGGCGCCCCCACGCGCGAAGACTACGATCCCAATCTGATCCCATGACCAAGACCTTCCCCGTCCTACTCGCTTCCCTGATCGCGGTCAGCACCGTTTCCGCGCCGCTGCAGGTGCTGGCCCAGCAGACTCAGTCGCTGGACCGCATCGCCGCCATCGTCGACGAGGATGTCGTGCTGCAGAGCGAGCTGGACCGCGCCATCGTGAACATCAAGGCCCAGTACGCCGGCCGCGAAGGCCAGCTGCCGCCGGATGACGTGCTCAGCCGCCAGGTGCTCGAGCGCCTGGTGCTGGTCAAGCTGCAGGTCACGCGCGCCGAAGGCAGTGGCATCAAGGTCAGCGACCAGGAGCTCAACCAGGCCCTGAACGCGATTGCCCAGCAGAACGGGTCCAACCTGGACGCCCTGCGCCAGCGCCTGGCCGCCGATGGCGTGGATTTCAACGACTTCCGCAGCTCGGTCCGCGATGAAATCACCGTGCAGCGCCTGCGCCAGAGTTTCGCCCAGAGCCGCATCAGCGTCAGCGAGGGTGAAGTGGATGCCGCGCTGAAGCAGGAAGCCACCGCAGGCACCCAGTACCACCTGGCCCACATCCTGATCGCCCTCCCCGAAGGCGCAACCGCCGAGCAGATCGCCACCGGCCAGCAGAAGGTCGACGGCGTGAAGGGCCTGCTGGACAAGGGCGAGCTGGACTTCAACGCGGCCGCCGTCCGGTACTCGGACAGCCCCAACGCGCTGGAAGGCGGCGACCTGGGCTGGCGTTCCCTGGATGAGATTCCCGGCGCGTTCGCGAAGATGATGAGCGGCATGAAGGCCGGCGACGTTGTCGGCCCGCTGCGCGGCCCGAGCGGTTTCCAGCTGCTCAAGCTGGTGGAAGTGCGCGACGCCAGTGCCGCCACCACCGGCCAGACCATCACCGAATACCACGGCCGGCACATCCTGATCCGGGTCAACGACCAGCAGGACAACGCCACCGCCAAGGCCAAGATCGACTCGATCCGTGCACGCATCGCCGGCGGCGCCGACTTCGAGGCCGAAGCCAAGGCCTCGTCCGAGGACACCAACAGCAAGGGCCAGGGCGGCGATCTGGGCTGGTTCCCGGCTGACGCGTTCGGCCCGGACTTCGGCAAGCAGGTCACCGGCCTGAGCGACGGTGGCGTCAGCCAGCCGTTCCGCACCGACGCTGGCTGGCACATCGTGCAGCGCGTGGCGACCCGTCAGACCGATTCGGGCACTGACAACAAGCGCGCCCAGATCCGCGAGACGATCGGCCGCCGCAAGCTGGAAGAAGAGTACAACCGCTACCTGCAGGAACTGCGCGGCGAAGCCTACGTGGACCTGCGCACCCCGGCAGCGGCCCCGGCCACTGCACCGGCCCCGGCCGCCACCAAGCCCTGAGGCACTGGCAATGATCCCGCAGCTCGCTCTGGTACCGGGCGAGCCCGCCGGGATCGGTCCTGAACTCTGTCTTCGCCTGATCCAGCAGCCGCGCACCGATTGCCGGCTGCTGGCCTTCGCCGACCCGGATACCTTGCGGGCAGCCGCAGCGGCGCTGTCGCTGCCGTTGAACCTGCTTCCTGAAGATGCCATCGCCCGCCAGCCGGGCGATCTGCCGTTGCGCGAGGTCCGCAATGCGACCCCCTCACGCTTCGGCCAGGCCGACCCGGCCAACGCCGGCGCGGTGATCGGCGCCCTGCTGCAGGCCGGCCAGGCCTGCCTGGACGGCCACCTGGACGGGGTGGTCACCGGCCCGGTGCACAAGGCGGTCATCAACCAGGGCGGTATCGCCTACAGCGGCACCACCGAACTGCTGGCCGACCAGGCCGGGGTGGAGGTGGTGATGATGCTGGCCAACGACATCGTCCGGGTGGCGCTGGCCACCACCCACCTGCCGCTCCGCGCGGTGGCCGATGCGATCACCGCGGACGGCCTGGCGCGTACGCTGCGGATCGTGCACGGTGCGCTGCGTGGGGCATTCGGCATTGCCGCGCCGCGGATCGCCGTGCTCGGGCTGAACCCGCATGCGGGCGAAGATGGGCACCTGGGCCGTGAAGAACTGGATCTGGTGATTCCGCTGCTGGCGCGGCTGCGCGCTGAAGGGATGGACCTGATCGGCCCGCTGCCGGCCGATACCGCCTTCCTGCCGCAGAAGCTGGCCGGGTTCGACACGGTGCTGGCGATGTACCACGACCAGGGCCTGCCGGTGCTCAAGTACAGCGGTTTCGAGCAGGCAGTGAACATCACCCTGGGCCTGCCCTACCCGCGCGTGGCGGTTGACCACGGCACCGCGCTGGACCTGGCCGGGCGCGGCACCGCCGACCCGTCCAGCCTGCTCGCCGCCACGCAGTGGTGTGCCCGGCTGGCGCGCCAACGTACACTGGTGCCATGACTTCCCCGCATTCCCCCTCGGCCGCCGGGTTTACCGCGCCGGCCAAAAAGCAGCTGGGCCAGCACTTCCTGGCCGATCGCACTTACATCGACAAGATCGTCCTGGCGGTCAACCCGAAAGACGACGACCGCCTGGTCGAGATCGGCCCGGGCCAGGGCGCCATCACCCTGCCGTTGCTGCGCCGCCACCCGCGCCTGACCGTGATCGAATTCGATCGCGACCTGATCGCGCCGTTGACCGCCGCCGCTGAGCCGCTGGGCGAACTCACCATCATCCACCGCGACGTGCTGCAGGTGAACTTCACCGAATTGGCCGGCGACGGCCAGATCCGGCTGGTAGGCAACCTGCCCTACAACATCTCGTCACCGATCCTGTTCCACGCGATGGACCATGCGGCGGCGATCCGCGACATGCACTTCATGCTGCAGAAGGAAGTGGTGGACCGCATGGCCGCCGCGCCGGGCAGCAAGGTCTACGGCCGGCTCAGCGTGATGCTGCAGGCGTGGTGCAAGGTGACCTCGCTGTTCGTGGTGCCGCCGGGCGCGTTCCGTCCGCCGCCGAAGGTCGATTCGGCCGTGGTCCGGCTGGTGCCGCGCGATCCCGACACGGTGGGCATCATCCACCGCCGTCGCTTCGCGGACGTGGTTCGTGCCGCCTTCGGCCAGCGCCGCAAGACGCTGCGCAACGCACTGAATGGGGTGGTGACGCCCGAGCAGTTCGAAGCGGCCGGGGTGCGCAGCGATGCGCGCGCCGAGCAGCTGGAAGTGGCGCAGTTCATCGCGTTGGCGAACGTGCCGCGCGCGGAAGATTGAAACTCCCTCTAAACTGCCTGCATGAACGACGCTGCACACTATGCGATCTCGGTCGAGGTCGCCCCGCGCTTCCTCGATGACCAGTCCACGCCCGAGGACGGGCGCTTTGCGTTTGCCTACACGATCCGCATCCATAACGCCGGCCGCGTGGCCGCGCGGCTGGTGGCCCGCCACTGGCGGATCACCGACGGCAACGGTCGGGTGGAGCATGTGGACGGCGATGGGGTCATCGGCGAGCAGCCGCGGCTGCGCCCGGGTGAAGACTTCCGTTACACCTCCGGTGTCATGCTGGAAACCGAACACGGCACGATGCAGGGGCATTACGACATGGTGGCCGACGATGGCACCGAGTTCGCCGCCCCGATCGCGCCCTTCGTGTTGACCATTCCGCGCACGCTGCACTGATGGAGGCGCACGCATGAGTGTCTGGGCCATCGGCGACCTGCAGGGCTGTTACGACGTCACCCAGCGTCTGCTCGAAAAGATCCGCTTCGACCCGGCGGTGGACAAACTGTGGTTCTGCGGCGACCTGGTCAACCGGGGCGGCCAGTCGCTGGAAACGCTGCGGCTGGTGCATTCGCTGCGCGATCAGAGCGTGGTGGTGCTGGGCAACCATGATCTGTCGTTGCTGGCCGTCGGTGCGCGCACCGAGGAAGAGCAGCGCAAGGTCAATCCGGACCTGCTGCGGATCGTGCAGGCCGAGGACCGCGACGTACTCCTGGAGTGGCTGCGCCTGCAGAAGCTGGTGCACGTGGACCGTGAGCTGGGCTGGATGATGGTGCACGCGGGCCTGGCCCCGAAGTGGACCACGCAGCTGGCCGAGAAGCACGCACGCGAGGTGGAGGTGCAGCTGCACGGCAGCGGCTACCGCAAGCTGTTCCGCAACATGTACGGCGACAAGCCGGGCTGGTCGCCCGGGCTGGCCGGTTACGACCGTTCGCGGGCGATCATCAACCTGCTCACGCGCATGCGCTACTGCACGCCGCGCGGGCGGATCGGGATCGAGGACAAGGGCACGCCGGGCACGCAGGAGCAGGGGCTGTATCCCTGGTTCGAGGTACCGGGCCGGGTCGAGCGCGATCTGAAGATCGTGTGCGGCCACTGGTCGGCGCTGGGCCTGACGATCACCCAGGGCGTGCATGCGATCGATACCGGCGCAGTGTGGGGCGGCAAGCTCACGGCACTGCAGCTGGACACCGAAGAACTGCGCGTGGTGCAGGTGCCGGGCCGCGATGTGCCCAAGCCGGTTGCACCGCCGCGTCCGCCGGCACGGCGTCCGGCCGGCGAAGGTAATTCGGGCAACGGCAACAGCAACGGCCGGCCGCCGCGTGGTCAGCGCCAGAATCAACAGCAGCAGCCGCGTCGTGCGCGTGAGCCGGCTGGGAATGCGGGCGACGGTAGCCCGACTCCCGCGTAAAGCCAAGCCAAAGCCAAAGCCCTGGCCTGCGAACGTATCTGCGCTGGGCCGGCGGTGGCGGGGGTACGGGGGGGCGA
>NZ_JBNBBE010000028.1:0-8846 GCF_050031795.1 Stenotrophomonas sp. SrG | reverse complement strand
GGGTCACGGCGTCTCCCGCAAACCCACCGGCGCCGGCCAAGCCAGACACCCTCGCAGGCGAAGGCTGTTGCTGTTGCTGTTGGCTTTACGCCTTCCGCGCGTAATCCACGAAATCGAACGCAAATGCGTGTCGCGCATCAGCGGCATGATGCTCGCGCGCTGTTTCAACCCACAGTTGCGGGTCGACCGGCGGGAAATGGGTGTCGGCCTGGACGCGGGTATCCACCCAGGTCAGGTGCAGGTCGGTGGCCTGCGCCATGGCGAGGCGGTAGATCTCGCCGCCGCCGATCACGCACAGTTCGTCTGCGCCGGCATCGGCCGCGAACTGAAGTGCTTCGTCGATGGTGGCCACCGCCTGCATGCCCTCGAACGGTACCTGGCCCGAGCGGGTCAGGACCAGGTTCGGGCGGCCCGGCAACGCGCGGCCCAGCGACTGCGCGGTCTTGCGGCCCATCAGGATCGGCTTGCCGATCGTCAGCGCCTTGAATCGCTTCAGGTCGTCCGGCAGCTGCCAGGGCAGCTGGTTCGCTTGGCCGATGCCGTGGTCGTGGTCGAGTGCCGCAACAAGGGACAGCTTCACGTGCCGGCCTCCGGTTCCATCCGCGCCGCGTCGCAGTGTTGCTGCGCGCTGTTCACTTCGGCCAGTGCCTTCTGCAGGCCCGGGTCGGCGTCCATCATGCTGTCGGCCGCTTGGGTGAGCCGGGCCATGTGCGCCTCCTGTGCCGCCTGCAGGCCGGGGGCCGACATCACCTCGGCGCTCAGCACGCCGAGCTCCTCCTCCCCGCTTCGGTCCAGGAAGGCCTGAAGCTGCTGCGCCGTCCAGGCACTGCCGAGCAGTTGCTCGAAGCCGCGCTGGTAGGCAGGGTCGTTGAATGTTTCCTGCATGAAGCGCACCAGCGCCGTCGACATGCTGGCCACCGCCGCGCGCGTTGCCGGCTCGCATGCGGCCGGCAGATCGCCCGGCAGGAAACCCGCACCCAACCCGTCCGCCATCATCGCAACATTGTTGTTGACCTGGCGCAGCACGATCTGCGCATTGACCTGTGCGGCCAGGTTCCCGGGGGAATCGGCTGCGGCCTGTGCAAGTGCCGGCGACAGCAGCAGCATCAGCAGGGCGACCCGACGCGCCCGCCTCATACCGCCACCGGCGCCTTGATCGCCGGGTGCGGGTGGTAGCCGTCGATGCGGATGTCATCGAACTGGAAGCCGAACAGATCGGTCACGTCCGGATTCAGCCACAGCGTGGGCAGCGCGCGCGGTTCGCGCGCGAGCTGCTCGCGGGCCTGTTCGTAATGATTGGAATACAGGTGCGCGTCGCCCAGCGTGTGCACGAAATCGCCCACGCCCAGCCCGGTGGCCTGCGCCACCATGTGGGTCAGCAGTGCGTAGCTGGCGATATTGAAGGGCACGCCCAGGAAGATGTCGCCGCTGCGCTGGTACAGCTGGCAGCTCAGCTTGCCGTCCACCACGTAGAACTGGAACAGGTTGTGGCAGGGCATCAACGCCATCTGCGAGAGCTCACCCACGTTCCAGGCGCTCACCACCAGCCGGCGCGAATCCGGGTTGCGTTTGATCTCGTCCACCAGCCACTGCATCTGGTCGATGCTGCCGCCGTCGGCGGTGGCCCAGCTGCGCCACTGCTTGCCGTAGACCGGGCCGAGGTCGCCGTTCTCGTCGGCCCACTCGTCCCAGATGCGCACCTGGTTGTCTTTCAGGTAGCCGATGTTGGTGTCGCCCTTCAGGAACCACAGCAGCTCGTGGATGATCGAGCGCAGGTGCAGTTTCTTGGTGGTGACCAACGGGAAACCGTCGTTGAGGTTGAAGCGCATCTGCCAGCCGAACACGCTGCGCGTGCCGGTGCCGGTGCGGTCCGATTTTTCCGTGCCGTGTTCGAGCACGTGCTCGAGCAGGTCCAGGTAGGCTTTCATGCCTTGCTCCCAGCCGTGGCGGGGGTGACCGGCAGCACCGGCTGCAGCACCGGCGCGCGGCGCGACAGGGCCAGCAGCACCAGGCCCAGCACCACCAGCGGCAGGCTCAGCAGCTGGCCGCGGGTGAACCAGTCAAAGGCCAGGTACACGCCGTTGTCGGGCATGCGCACGAATTCCACCGCGAAGCGGAACACGCCATACATCAGCGCGAACAGGCCCGAGACCAGGTAACGGTGGCGCGGCGTGGCCGACACCGCCCACAGCACCACGAACATCACCAGCCCTTCCAGCAGCGCTTCGTACAACTGCGAGGGGTGACGGGCGAACGGATTGAGTGCGCCGGTTGCAAACTGCTCGCGCAGCGCCGGCATGTCCAGCTGGTTCAGCGGCGACGGCAGGCCGGAGGGAAACACCACGCCCCAGGTGCCGTCGGTGTACTTGCCCCACAGCTCGGCGCCGATGAAGTTGCCGATGCGGCCAAAGCCCAGGCCCAGCGGTACCAGCGGCGCCATGAAGTCGATGGTGTCGCCCAGGTGCAGGCGGTGCTTGCGCGACCAGTACCACGAGGCGAACAGCACGCCCAGCAGGCCGCCGTGGAAGCTCATGCCGCCATCCCACACCTTGAACAGCAGCAGCGGGTTGTGCAGGAAATCGCCCAGCGCGTAGAACAGCATGTACCCCACGCGGCCACCCACCACCACGCCGAGCATGGCGTAGAACAGCAGGTCGGAGAAGCCGTTGGCATCCACGCCCGGCAGGCGCCCTGCCGCGATGCGCCGCCGCCCCAGCCACCAGGCCGCAGTGAAGCCGAGCAGGTACATGATGCCGTACCAGTGCACCTTGACCGGCCCAAGCGAGATGGCGATGGGGTCGATGTCGTGGAGATAGATCATGGGCAATGCCTTGCAGGTAAGCGGCTATTCTCGGGCCAGCGCCGCCGTACCTCAACCAAGGAACTGCGGGGTATTGGGCAGGGCGTCATCCTTGGACCCGCTGCCGGGCGGATAGTGCCCCGCCAGTATGTCCGATACCTCGGCAATGGCCAGCAGCACCGCGTCCTGCAGGGCGCCCTCGCGCAACTGCTGCTGCATGTGCGCACACACCGCCTGCCACTGCGCTTCGCCCACCCTGCCGCGCAGACCGCGGTCGGCCACCAGCTCGATGGCGTGGTCGGCCAGCAGCAGGTAGACCAGCACGCCGTTGTTGTTCTCGGTATCCCAGGTGCGCAGCTGGGCAAAGGCATGCTCGGCCCGCTGCCGGGGCGTAACCCCCTGCCACAGCGCGGTCATTGGCAGATCCGCTTCCACCGCGAACATGACCTGGCCGCCGTGGCGGCGCTCGCCGCCGGCAATGGCATCCGTGATGGCCTGCAGCGCGTCCGGCGGGAAGGTCCGCTGCAGCGAAGGTGCGAACAGATGGCGCCAGATGCGCATCACCATCCTCCCGAGGCGCCACCGCCTCCGGATCGTCCACCCCCACCGCCCCAGCCGCCACCGCCACCGCCGAAGCCACCGCCTCCACCACCCCAGCCTCCGCCGCCGCCAAAGCCACCGCCGCCCCAGCCGCTGTTGCGGGCGAAGCGGCCGACCCGGCCGGACGAGAAGCCCACGAACAGGCCGATCAGCCCGGCCAGGCCACTGGCCAGCCACAGCGAAGTGAACAGGAAGGCGGCCACCGCTGCGCCGCCACCGCCCAGCAGCGCGCGCACCGGGCGCGGCAGCCAGCCCAGCAGGGCGCGGGCGAAGGTGCCAACGAAGAAGCCGATCACCAGCGCCAGCGTGAAGCCATCGCCGCCACTGCCACGGGGATCACGGTGGGCACTCACCGGCGCCGGCAGTTCCTCGCCGTCGATCAGCTTCACCAATGCGGCGCTGCCGTCGACCAGCCCGCCGGCGTAGTCGCCACTGCGGAAGCGCGGGGCCAGGTATTCCTGGATCACCCGGTTGGCGATGGCATCGGGAATGGCGCCTTCCAGCCCGTAGCCGGGCTCGATCCGCACCCGGCGGTCATCCTTGGCCACCACCAGCAGCACGCCATCGTCCACGCCGCTGCGGCCGATCTTCCACTGCTCGAACACCCGTTGGGTGTACTGCTCGATGGTTTCCGGCTGGGTGCTGGGCACCATCAGGATCTGCAGCTGGCTGCCCTTGCGCTGCTGCAACGCCAGCGCCTGGGCCTCCAGCGCCTGTTTCTGCGCGGCATCCAGGGTGCCGGTGGTGTCCACTACCGGTGAGGTCATCGGCGGAATCGCCGCGTCAGCCTGCGCCCAAGCCGGCACGGCCAGGCACAGGCACAGGCACAGCAGCAACCACGCGCGCAGCAGCAGCGGGGTGTTCACCGGCTTACTGGGCCGGGGCCGGAGCCTGCTGCGGCGGCGGCGCGGGCGCCGGGGCCGCGGGCTGCGCACCGAACTTCACCGCCGGCGGCTGCGAAATCTGCGCTTCGTTTTCCACCGTGAAGTTCGGCTTTTCCTTGTAGCCGAACAGCTTGGCGGTGATCAGCTGCGGGAACGAGCGGACGTAGGTGTTGTAGTCCTGCACCTGCTGGATGTAGCGGCCGCGCGCCACGGTGATCCGGTTCTCGGTGCCTTCCAGCTGCGCCTGCAGATCGCGGAAGCCCTGGTCGGATTTCAGGTTCGGGTAGTTCTCGGTCACCACCAGCAGCCGCGACAGTGCGCCACTGAGCTCGCCCTGCGCCTGCTGGAACTGCTTGAGCGACTCGGCGTCGTCGGCATTCACGTTGACCTGGCCCACCCGCGCGCGGGCATTGGTCACGTCGGTGAGCACCTGGCGCTCCTGGTTGGCATAGCCTTCCACGGTCTGCACCAGGTTGGGAATCAGATCGGCGCGGCGCTTGTACTGGTTGAGCACCTCGGCCCAGCCGGCCTTGACCTGCTCATCCTTCTGCTGGATCGAGTTGTAGCCACAACCTGACAACAGGCTGGCCAGCAGGGCCAGCAGGATCAGTCGGGGAGAGATACGCATGGCCGGCTCCGGATCGGGGTGGACGCGGCCGGAGAATGGCATGAATAGGGGTTAATTCCCCGTTAGGGTGTCCGGGGGTGACGACCAACGGTCGTCACCTGCAGGGTTGGTCCGCGCGCACCCGTTACCGGTGGATCCGCGTCCAATTGCCGGTGGATCCGCGTCCAACCCGGTAGGTACCGACCGTTGGTCGGTACGGGTGAAACCGACCGCAGGTCGGTTTCACCAATTGCCGGCACCCGGCACGTGGTGGGCCACGGCGCGGCGGCGCATCAGCAGGTTCAGCCACTCCACCAGCACCGAGAAGCCCATGGCGGCATAGATGTAGGGCTTGGGCACGTGCACGTCCAAGCCGTCCAGGATCAGCACCGCACCGATCAGCAGGATGAAGGCAAGGGCCAGCATCTTCACGGTCGGGTTGGCGTCGATGAAGCGGCCCAGCGGGTTGGCCGCCAGCAGCATGACCGCCACCGACAGCAGGATCGCCGCGACCATCACCGGCACGTGGTCGGCGATGCCGACAGCGGTGATCACCGAATCCAGCGAGAACACGATGTCGATGATTGCGATCTGCGCGATCACCATGCCGAACACGGCCGAGGCCTTGGTGGTGGTGGGATCTTCGTCTTCGCCGCCGGTGATCAGCTCGCGGATTTCCATGCCGCCCTTGATGATCAGGAACAGGCCGCCGAGGATCAGCACCAGGTCGCGGATGGAGATGCCCATGCCGGCCACGGTGAACAGATTGGCCTGCATGTGCGCCAGGTAGGCCAGCGACACCAGCAGCAGGATGCGGGTGATGCACGCCACCGCGATGCCCAGCTTGCGCGCGAACGGACGGCGCGCTTCCGGCAGCTTGCTCACGGCAATGGAAATGAACACCAGGTTGTCGATGCCGAGCACGATTTCCAGCGCGCTCAGGGTCAGCAGGGTCAACCAGACGTTCGGGTCGGACAGCAGTTCAAGCAACATGGACCTGGATCCTTACTAAGGGGGAAAGCGGACGTGGGCGCGTCAGAACACGCGCGGCGCCAGGACCAGGCCCCAGCACAACAGAACATTCATCATCAACACGAACACCGCCGCCGAGCCCATGTCCTTGGCGCGGCCAGCCAGCTCATGGAATTCGGCGCCGTAGCGCTCGATCACCGCTTCAATCGCCGAATTGGCCAGCTCCATGGCCAGTACCAGCAGCATCGAACCGATCATCAGTGCGCGCTCGACCGGGGTCTGCCCCAGCCACAGCGCCAGCGGCGCCAGCACGACCAGCAGGTAGACCTCCAGCCGGAACGACGACTCGTGCAGCCAGGCCGCCCGCAGGCCCTGCCAGGACCACACCGCGGCCTTGAAGATGCGCTTGGGGCCGCGGGGCATGTGCCCGGTTTCATCAGCCACGCAGGGTCACCCCACGGCGGGAAACAAGGCAGGACGGCAGGTGCGGGGCACGACAAGGGGTCATGGGCAGCGCGGGAAGCGGTGGACAATCCGCCATTTTGCCACAAGGGTGGCGGCGCCACCCGGCCGTGCCGGGCGTTGGCCGGCCCACCCGGCCTAGAATGACCCTACGCATCAAAGGAGTCGTTCATGTCCCAGCGTTTTGCCCGCCCCCTGCTGCTCGCCCTGGCGCTGACCGCCAGCCTGCCCGCCCTGGCCCTCAAGCCCGCCCCGGTGCCGGCCCCGCCGCAGGTCCCCGAACAGGTCTCCAACGTGGCCTGGGCCGGCGACATGGCCGCCTTCGCCAAGGCCGACGCCGCCACCCCGCCCCCGCGCGGCGGCATCGAGTTCATCGGCAGTTCCTCGATCCGGATGTGGAACACCCTGGCGGCCGACTTCCCCGGCCAGAAGGTCTTCAACCGCGGCTTCGGCGGCTCCGAAGTGCGCGACAGTACCTGGTACGCCGACCAGATCGTGATTCCGTACGCGCCCTGCAAGGTCTTCTTCTACGCCGGCGACAACGACCTCAACAGCGCCCGCACGCCGACCCAGGTCCGCGACGACGTGGTGGCGTTCGTGCAGCGCGTGCACCGCGACCTGCCGAAGACCACCGTGGAAGTCATCTCGATCAAGCCCAGCCCGTCGCGCGCGCAGCTGCTGCCGGCGGTGCAGGAAGCCAATGGATTGATCCAGCAGGCGCTTGCGAAGCTGCCGAACACCGGCTACACCGACATCTACACCCCGATGCAGGGCGAGGACGGGCAGCCACGCGCGGCGTTGTTCCGCGAAGACATGCTGCATATGAAGCCGGAGGGGTATGCGATCTGGCGGAAGGCATTGGCACCGAAGGTGCAGTGCAGATAATCGACAACGACGCAACTGCGTCGATACATGAAAATTATTGTCATAAGAGGGCACCCACTATGACGCGGGCGCCCTCCAGGCAAGGATGACCATGGCGGAACAAGATTAATACCCGAAGCAATCAGATGCACCCTAGAGCGCAAAACGCAAGCTCAGTAGGGCCATATATACCCCAAGATGCCTTCGTTGATGGTTGCGCCCCAGCCATCACAGTTTTCCCGGATGCTGTCAAAATGATCGGACCTTCCCGGCAAGTCTTGTCGGCAGCGGTAGAGCGGGGTCGTCCCCGGATGTTGGTACGAGTAAACATAGCCGATGATCCTACGCCTCACCGGCTTGGCCTGACCCTCGCAGTTGGAGTCAAGTGAGGTGAAGTAGTTCCAAGGCTTGGTAGACTTCACGATGCACTGATGGAGCGTGTTTGCACCTTCAAACGGGTGGTAAGCAATAACGCCTAGATTGGACAAAAAGCCTCCTTCAGGCCAGTCGCCACCACCTGCATACACCGAATTCTCACTAAACACGTCTCCCCCTGCCCCGTTCACCTTACGACGTTCCATTATCGCCGTGGGCACTCCTGGGTACGCACCTCTCTCACCCTCTAAACGATCAACCCCATCCGGAATAAGCGCCACCGACTTGGCGGCCACATAACCCGAAGCCAGACAAAAAAACACACCAGACGCAACAATCGTTACAAATCCTTTCACAGGCAAGCTCCCGACACATGAGTTTATGAGGTCTGCGAGTTGTGATGCACCCCAACTCACGGGCAGAGCCTAGCCTTCGACAAGGCCGCTCCGATGGGGTCCAAATCACAGAATTTCCTCAATAGAAACCTTTAATAATGCTCATTGACCTGGATGCAGCTCGCCATTGAAACGAACGTCCATGGCACAGAGAATTTGAAAAGCAGATAGATCGATCAATCCGACAAGTCTGCTGCAATGAGTGACGTTATCGACCTACAGCCTGATGTCGCGTTTTGCCAAAGACTTTCAAGAACCTTCGAGGTCATCCGCAGAATCTACGGTGACTACTAAGAACGCTTCCCCTACGCGATTCGACCTTTCTAGGCCCGGTCTTTGTTCTCGGATGTCCTTGCACTTCTCCAACGCGTGAACCGCGACCTCCCGAAGACTCCTGTCGGTGTCAACTCGATTGAGAGCGCGAACCTGCTGCCGGCGGTGCAGGAAGGGAACGGATTGATCCAGCAGGCCTTGGCTAAGCTGCCGAACACCGGCTACACCGACATCTACACCCCGATGCAGGGCGAGGACGGGCAGCCACGCGCGACGTTGTTCCGCGAAGACATGCTGCATATGAAGCCGGAGGGGTATGCGATCTGGCGGAAGGCATTGGCAAGCAAGGTGCAGTGTGGTGCAACGGTAAAGCGGTAACAGCGCACGTTGTTTTGAGGTCATGCGTTAAAGGGCCGATCAGCAGAGTCAGCAGTCGTTTGGGAACCGACCCTACCGCGCTCGCACACCATCGAGGGGAGTGGCGGGGGTGGGTTTGCGGGGGTGTGAGCCGCATGGATGCGGCGACCAAGCCCCCAAGGATGGGTTGAGGTGGTCTAATCCGGCTGGACACTCGATAGGATCAATCCAAGCATCGAGGTGACCCGTGGCAAGAC
>NZ_JBNBBE010000027.1:0-31841 GCF_050031795.1 Stenotrophomonas sp. SrG | reverse complement strand
GGTCACCGGCCAACTGTCAATGGCTGGCGGGGGTGGGTTTGCGGGACCGTAGAGCGCCATGGATGGCGCGAACGAGCTTACATGGATGTACTTGCAGCGTGTCCCGCAAACCCACACCCGCCAGCCAAGCCGCAGACACCTGCAGCCCAGAGCTTTTTGCGGTAAAGCGTGAGCGTTCTGAACGCCCACGCACCACGCCGGCCTTACTTCACCACACCACCATCCAACACCATGGGCGAGGTCTGCAGCGGCTCATTGGCCGAACGTGAAAGCTGCAGCTCGTAGCGGCCTTCCGCAATCTTCCACTGCTTGTCGCGCGTATCGAAACTGGCCATCGCCTTCGGTTCGGCCTCGATGCGGATCCGGCGCGATTCGCCCGGCTGCAGCGTGACCTTCTGGAACCCGATCAGGCGGATCGGCGTGGTGCTGCCTTCCGGCATCTTCAGGTACAGCTGCGCCACGTCCGCACCGGCCACCTTGCCGGTGTTGCGTACGTCCACCGTCGCCACCAGGCGCTGGCCCATCGCCGTGTAGGTCAGGTTGTCGTACTGGAACTGCGTGTACGAGAGCCCGTGGCCGAACGCGAACTGCGGCGTGAGGCCCTTGGCCGCGAACCACTTGTAGCCGACGTTGGCGCCTTCGATGTTGTAATCGATGGTGTCGTCCGGCTTCTGCTTCGGATTGAAGCCCAGCCCGTTCACGTGCGGGCGAGGCAGCTGCGACGCGTCCACCGGCCACGTCACCGGCAGCCGGCCCGAGGGATTCACCTTGCCGGTCAGCAGCGCCGCAATGGCCTCACCGCCGCGGATGCCCGGGTACCACGCCTGCAGGATCGCCGGCACCTGCTGCAGCCACGGCAGCTCGACCGGACCGTTGGTTTCCAGCACCACCACCGTCTTCGGGTTGGCCTTGGCCACCCCGGCAATCAGCGTGTCCTGGTTGTCCGGCAGCTTCATGTGCGGCAGATCCACCGACTCGGCCGACCACTGCGTCGCGAACACGATCGCCACGTCGGCTGCGGCGGCAGCGCGCGCGGCAGCCGCCACGTCACGGCCGTCCACGTACTCGATGGTCGCATCCGGGCGCTCGGCGCGCAGCGCCTCCAGCGGCGAGGACGGGTGGAAGATCACCGGGCCCGGCCAGGTGGTCGGCAGCACGCCCGGCACCGCATTGGTGCCCCGCGCGGTCCAGCCAACCATCGACGAACCACCGCCCCCGATCACGCCCTTGTCGGCATGCCCGCCGATGATCACGATGCGCTGCACCTCCTTGCCCAGCGGCAGCACGTCGCCGGCGTTGCGCAGCAGTACGCTGCCCTCTTCCACCGTGCGCTGCGCGGCCGCAAAGCCCGCTTCATCGTTGATCGGCACATGCTGCGGCGGCAGGTCGAAATTGCCGTGCGCGAACATCGTGCGCAGGATCCGCGCCACCATGTCGTCCAACCGCGCCTGCGGCACCGTGCCACCGGCCACGGCCAGCCGCAGCGGCGCATCGAAATACACCGCCTTGTCGAACACCTCGCCCGCCGACTGCTGGTCCAGGCCGGCCAGCGCCGCCTTCGAGCCGCTGTGCACGCCGCCCCAGTCGGACATCACGAAACCGGGGAACTTCCATTCCTGCTTGAGCACCTGGTTCATCAGGTAATCGTGCTCGCAGCCGTAGGTGCCGTTGATGCGATTGTAGGAACACATCACCGAACCGGGCTTGCCTTCGTCCAGGGCGATTTCAAAGGCCAGCAGGTCCGATTCGCGCATCGCCTGTTCGCCGATTTCGGCGCTGTGGAAGTTGCGCGAGGTTTCCATGTCGTTGAGCGCGAAATGCTTCATCGTCGAGATCACGTGCTGGCTCTGCACACCGCGGATCGACTCACCCACCAGGCGACCGGCCAGCACCGGGTCTTCGCCGGCGTATTCGAAATTGCGGCCATTGCGCGGGTCGCGCTGCAGGTTGACGCTGCCGGCCAGCAGGATGTTGAAGCGCTGCTGCCATGCTTCGCGGCCCATGGTGGCACCGCCGGTGAAGGCGATCTGCGGGTTCCAGCTCGAGGCGGTGGACGGGCCCGAGGGCATCGCCGTGGCATGGTCGCCCTTGCGCATCCCGCCCGGGTTGGTCACGCCCACGCCGGCATCGGCCGACTGCTGGGACGGAATGCCCAGGCGCGGCACGCCCGGCACGAACCCGGCCGAACCGACCGCGCCGTCCGGCAGCGGCCCGCCATCCTTGCCCAGCCCGAAGTAGCTGTGCAGCATCTGGAACTTCTCGTCCGCGGTCATCCGCGCCACCAGCAGCCTGGCGCGCGCATCCGCGCCCAGGCCGGTGTCCATCCACGGCGTGTCGCCGCCCACGGGGGCGTTGTAGCCCAGCGTCAGCAGCTGGCCGGCGATGCTCGCATCGGCATCCAGGCGCAGCTTGACCGGCTTGGTCGTGGCGGCATCGAAGCCGGCACTGTACCCGGCACCCTTGCCGATGGCAGCGAAACCCGCGGCGGTGGCGATGTCCGCATCGGTACCCAGCAGCACCGCCGGCGCGCCCAGGCGCGAGCTGTCCACCAGCGTCTTGACCGCCGCGCCATCGGCCTCGGCAGCGCGCGTGTACAGCGCCACCACGTGGCGGCCGTCGTTGAGGCGCAGGTAGTTCAGGCCCGGCGCTTCCACGCCCGATTCGGCTTCCACTGGCAGGCGTGAGAGCACGATGCTGCCGCGCTGTTCGGCCGCAGCCGGGTCGGCACTGACGAAGCGATAGGTGTAGCCCAGGTCGTCGGCCAATGCTGCAAGCGGGTCCGGTCCCTGCGCGCTTTCCATGCTGTCGGCCGGACGGATCACGTTGCCGATGGTCAGCGCATCCACGTCCAGCGCCTGCAGCTGTTCGGCCACCAGCTTGGCATCCAGGTACGTCGGTGCCTGGTCCAGGCGGAGCACGGTGAAGGCGTCGCCACCCACCGCCGGTGCGGCAAAGGCAGGGGCAGACAGCGACAGGGCGATGGCGGCCGTCAGGGCCAAGGGCTTTGTAATCGTTTTCATAAGCGGGCGAAACACCTTTGCTGACGCAATAAATCCAGGGAGTCTTGCCGCAGAAGGGTGCAGCGCCGTCATGGCGGGATCCCGGCACGCAACTGCGCTCGGGATCGAATTACACGGGCACGCCAGCCACGATCAGGCCCCTCCGCCTGTCGCCACAGCCACCGCATCCGCCGGGTGCCGTCGCCAGCACCCATCCGCTCAAGAGTCGTTCACCCTGTTCATTCGTGTCAACAGCGTGTTCAGGTTCACGGCAGTGAATCCGGCTTGATCACTTCGGTCTCCGCCGCCGTCAGCGCCCTGCCCTCGGCGTCGCGGGGCAGCAGCGGTGCCACGGCCTGTCCGGTGCCGATCACCTGCAGATGCGAACGCGGTTCAGACGGATCGAACAGATGGCCCTCGCCCCATTGGCGCAGCGCCACCACCAGCGGGAACAGCGCCTGGCCTTGGGCGGTGAGCACGTAGTCGTGGTATCGGCTGCCATCGGCGGCGGCCTGCTGGATCAGCACACCGGCGTCCTGCAGGGCCTGCAGGCGCTGGCTGAGCATGCTGCGCGACATGCCCAGGCCGCGCTGGAAATCGCTGAAGCGGCGCACGCCGTCGAAGGCGTCACGCACGATCAGCAGCGACCAGCGGTCGCCGATCCGGTCCAGCGCGCGGGCAACCGGGCAGGTGCGGTTGAGATCGTGGTGCATGGCAAGTCTCCTTGAGTGGTTTCATTTTAGAACCAAATGGCACAGACTCAACTGGTTCTATTTTGAGACCAGTCATGCCCACCACTGCCCCACTCCCGCGCTTCGCTCCTTCCCTGCTTCTGCTGTTCGCCTGCGCCGGTGGGCTCAGCGTGGCCAACGTCTACTACGCCCAGCCGCTGCTGGATGCCGTGTCGGCCTCGGCGGCGGTAAACGTCGGTAAATGTGCGGTGGGCTGATGTGAATTGGGCTTCGGACGCTTGGGCCGCGCTGCGCGCGGTGTCCGGCCAACGGCCGGGGCTACGAATTGTTACGGGGTCACCGACAGGGCGGGTAAATTCATTAGCAATTTTGCTAATAACACGTAGCATGTCGGTCTCAACCCTTGACACCTGCCCTGCCTATCCTCGCCTCCATGTTCAGGTTTCCCGCCCATTTGCCCTTGTTCCAGCCTGCCAGGGAGGTGCGCTGATGGGCGCGGTGGTGGCCTTGGAACAGCTGCTGGAAAGCCGCCAGGTCTGGCGCGGGCAGCCGCGCGGGACGGCGCGGGAAGCCGCTGCCCACCCGACCGGGCACCCGGCGCTGGACAGCCGGCTGCCCGGCGGCGGCTGGCCGCCCTCGGCCCTGTCCGAGGTGCTGCTGGCCGCGCCCGGCCAGGGGGAGCTGGCGCTGGTCTGGCCGACCCTGGCCCGGCTCAGCCAGCTGCAGCAGACCGTAGTGCTGGTCGCCCCGCCGCACCTGCCGCATGCGCCAGCCTGGGCCGGCGCCGGGCTGGCCCTGGGCCAGCTGCAGGTAGTGCATGCCAGCCCGCGCGAAGCGCTGTGGGCGGCCGAACAATGCCTGCGCTCGGCCGCGTGTGCGGCGGTGCTGTGCTGGCCCGGGCACGCCGACGACCGCGCCCTGCGCCGGCTGCAGGTGGCCGCCGAAACCGGCCAGTGCCTGGGCTTTGCCTTCCGCGACAGCCGGCTGGCCCGCAACCCCTCCCCCGCCCCGTTGCGCCTGCAGCTCGATGCCGGCCAGGTGCGGGTGCTCAAATGCCGCGGCGGCATGGCACCGGCGCAGCCGCTGCCGCTGGCCCTGGCCCATTGAGGCGCCGCCATGCAGTGGGCCTGCCTGTTGCTGCCTCAATTGGCGCTGGACGCGGCCCTGCGCCAGCAGCCCGATCCGCGCGCGCCGCTGGTGCTGGTCAGCGGCCCGGCCCAGCGGCGGGTGCTGCATGCGGTCAGCCCGGCGGCGCGCCAGCTCGGCCTGCGCCGCGGCATGCTGCTGTCGGCCGCGCAGGTGCTGACCCGCGACATGCTCACGGTGGACTACGACCCGCGCGCCGAACAGGACACCCGCCAGCTGCTGGCCAGCTGGCTGTACGGCATCAGCTCGCAGGTGAGCCTGGCCTTCCCGCATGCGCTGGCGCTGGAGATCGGCGCCAGCCGTGCCCTGTTCGGTGACTGGCCGGCGATCGAACAGCGCCTGCGCGAGGGCTTGAAGGAACTCGGCTTCCGCCATCGGCTGGTAGCGGCACCCAACCCGCACGCCGCCTGGGTACTCACCCGCGTGCATGCCCGCTTGGGCGTGGATGCGGCCGCGCTGGAACCTGCACTGGCGCAGATCCCGATCGACCGCAGCGGCCTGCCGGCCGAGGCTGTCACGGTACTGGCGCGCTCCGGCCTGCGCACGCTGGGCGCTGCCTTCGCGCTGCCCCGCGAAAGCCTGGCCCGGCGTTTCCCGGCCCAGGTGCTGGCCCACCTGGATGCGCTGCGCGGTAGCGGCAGTGCGCCGCTGCAGTACTTCCGGCCGCCGGACCGGTTCGATGCGCGGATCGAGTTCGAGTATGAAATCGAATCCACCCAGGCCCTGCTGTTCCCGTTGCGTCGCCTTACTGCCGACCTGGCCGCTTTCCTGTGTTCGCGCGATGGCGGCGCGCAGCAGTTCGACCTGTGGTTCGAACACGAGCGCCACCCCGACACCCGGCTCACCGTAGGGTTGCTCGCCCCCGAACGCGATGCGGCGATGCTGTTCGAACTGGCGCGCAACCGCGTCGACCACCTGCGCCTGCCCGCCGGCAGCCGTGGGCTGCGCCTGCAGGCCGAACACCTGCCGCCGTTCGTGCCGGCCGCGCGCGACCTGTTCGACCCGCGCCCGCAGCAGGCCATGCCGTGGGAACAGCTGCGCGAACGCCTGCGCGCGCGGCTGGGCGACGATGCCGTGCAGGGCGTGGGGCTGCGCGCCGAACACCGCCCCGAACGCGCCAGCGGCACCGCCGCACAGGCCATCAAGGGGCCGCCCCCCACCCTGCCGCTGCGCCCGGGCTGGCTGCTGGCCACGCCGCAGCCACTGTACGACCCGGACCTGCGCATCCTTTCCGGGCCGGAGCGGATTGAATCGGGCTGGTGGGACGAAGGCGATGTGCGCCGCGACTACTACGTGGTGGAAACGGCGCTGGGCCAGCGCGCCTGGGCCTACACCGCCGCCGGCGCGCGGCATGGGCCGTTCATGCTGCACGGCTGGTTCGCATGAGCACCGCCCTGCCCGGCTACGCCGAACTGCATTGCCTGTCGGCCTTCAGTTTCCAGCGCGGCGCCTCCATTGCCGAGGAGCTGTTCGCGCGTGCAAAGGAACAGGGCTACCAGGCCCTGGCGATTACCGACGAATGTTCGCTGGCCGGCATCGTGCGCGCCTGGCAGGCGGCGAAGAAGCACGCGCTGGCGCTGATCACCGGCGCGGAATTCCAGATCGAGGACGGGCCCAAGGTAGTGCTGCTGTGCACCGACCAAGCGGCCTATGCCGGGCTGTGCCAGCTGATCACCACCTGCCGCCGGCGTGCGCCGAAGGGCGAATACCGCTGCCTGCGCGAGGACTTCGATGCCCTGCCCGACAGCCTGCTGTGCCTGTGGCCGGCGCGTTCGCCCAGTGCCGAAGAGGCGGCCTGGCTGCATGCGCGCTTCGCGCACCGCTTGTGGCTGGCGGTGGAACTGCACCGCGACGCCGACGACGTGGCGCGGCTGGAAGCGCTGCTGGAATTCGGCTACGCCCACGACCTGCCGCTGCTGGCCAGCGGCGATGTGCACATGCACGTGCGCCGCCGCCGTGCGCTGCAGGACACCCTCACCGCGATCCGCCAGCACTGCACCATCGCCGATGCCGGCTGGCACCTGTTTCCCAATGGCGAACGCCACCTGCGCACCCGCCAGGCGCTGGCCGCGCTGTACCCGCCCGAGCTGCTGGAGGAAACCCTGCGCGTGGCCGAGCTTTGTCGGTTCGACCTGGCGCAGCTGCAGTACACCTACCCGCGCGAGCTGGTGCCCGACGGCCACGACCCGGCCAGCTGGCTGCGCACCCTGGTCGAAGAGGGCATGCGCTGGCGCTGGCCCGGCGGCGCCAGCGAGGCGCAGCGCGGGCAGATCGAACACGAGCTGCGGCTGATCCACCTCAAGCAGTACGAGTCGTACTTCCTCACCGTGCACGACATCGTGCGCTTTGCCCGCAGCCAGCAGATCCTGTGCCAGGGCCGTGGCTCGGCGGCCAACTCGTCGGTGTGCTTCGTGCTGGGCGTGACCGAGATCGACCCCAGCCACATGGAACTGCTGTTCGAGCGCTTCATTTCCGAAGAACGCGACGAACCGCCGGACATCGACATCGATTTCGAACACGAACGGCGCGAGGAAGTGCTGCAGTATGTGTTCAACCGCTACGGTCGCGAACGTGCCGCGCTCACCGCCGTGGCGATCAGCTACCGTGGCCGCAGCGCGGTGCGCGACGTGGCCCGCGTGCTCGGCCTGCCGCCGGACCAGGTCAACGAACTGGCCGCCTGCCTGGACCGCTGGAGCAGCCACGAGCCACTGCCCGAGGCCCTGCGCGAACGCGGCTTCGACCCGGACACGCCGTTGATGCAGCGGGTGGTGGCGCTCACCGCCGAACTGGTGGACTTCCCACGCCACCTGTCCCAGCACCCGGGCGGCTTCGTGATTTCCGAGCACCCGCTGTCCACCCTGGTGCCGGTGGAGAACGCGGCCATGGCCGACCGCACCGTGATCCAGTGGGACAAGGACGACCTGGATGCCACCGGGCTGATGAAGGTCGACTGCCTGGCGCTGGGCATGCTCACCGCCGTGCGCAAATGCCTGGCCATGCTGCACGCGCATGGCGAGCCGGCGATGGGCATGGCCGACATCCCGGCCGGCGATACCGCCACCTACGACATGATCTGCCGCGCCGATACGCTGGGCGTGTTCCAGATCGAATCGCGCGCGCAGATGGCGATGCTGCCGCGCATGCAGCCGCGCTGCTTCTACGACCTGGTGATCGAAGTGGCGATCGTGCGGCCCGGGCCGATCCAAGGCGACATGGTCCATCCCTACCTCAACCGCCGCAAGCGGCTCAAGGAAGAAGGGATCGAAGAAATCGACTACCCGCCGGCACTGGAGAAAGTGTTCAAGCGCACCCTGGGCGTGCCGCTGTTCCAGGAACAGGTGATGCAGCTGGCAGTGGCCGCCGCCGGCTTCACCCCGGGCGAGGCCGATGCGCTGCGCCGTTCGATGGCCGCCTGGAAGCGCCACGGCGGGTTGGAACCGCACCGCGACAAGCTGCTGGCCGGCATGGCAAAGAACAACTACAGCCGCGACTACGGCGAGCGCCTGTTCGAGCAGATCAAGGGCTTCGGCAGCTATGGCTTCCCGGAAAGCCACGCGGCCAGCTTCGCGCTGATCACCTACGTCAGCTGCTGGCTCAAATGCCACCACCCCGCCGCGTTTGCCGCCAGCCTGGTCAACAGCCAGCCGCTGGGTTTCTACACCCCCGACCAGATCCTGCAGGATGCGCGCCGGCATGGCGTGCCGGTGCTGCCGGTGGACGTGCGCCACAGCGACTGGAACTGCACGCTGGTGCCGGCCACGCAGCCCGATGCCCTGCCCGGCATCCGGCTCGGCCTGCGCATGATCGATGGCTTCAGCGAAGCGGTGGCCGAGGAAGTGCTGCAGGCACGTACGCGCCATGCCTTCGACAGCGTGGCCGACCTCAGCCAGCGGGCCCGGCTGGACCGCCGCCACCAGGGGCTGCTGGCCGACGCCGGCGCGCTGAAGGGGCTGAGCGGGCACCGCCACCGCGCGCGCTGGGATGTCTCGGGGGTGGAAAAGCCGTTGCCGCTGTTCGAGAACGTCCGCGCCACCGCCGACGCTGCCGTGGCCTTGCCGGCGCCGAGTGCGTTCGAGGACATGCAGGCCGATTACAACAGCACCGGCACCACCCTGGGCCAGCACATGGTGTCGTTCCTGCGCGATGAGCTGCGCGCACGGCGTTGCCAGCGATCCGATGAACTGGCGCAGCTGCCGCACGGGCGCAGCGTGCGTTTCGCCGGCCTGGTACGCATGCGCCAGCGCCCGCAGACCGCCAGCGGGGTGACTTTCCTCACCCTGGAAGACGAAAGCGGCATGGTCAACGCGGTGGTCTGGCGCAGGACCGCCGACCGCCAGCACCGGGTGCTGGTGGAGGCGCAGCTGATGCAGATCGATGGCCGGCTGGAGCGGGTGGATGGCGTGCAGCACCTGATCGTGCAGCGCATGCACAACCTCGATGCGCTGATCGAGGGGGTGCGTACCCACAGCCGCGACTTCCATTGATTGCTGTGACCGGTTTCACGCTGACGATAGATACAGACTTTTCCGACTGGTGCGGCCATGACGGCTTCGGCTATCGTCGCTGCCATCCAAGGATCCGGAACCTGCCATGTCGCGCGTACTCACCCTCACCACACTGGCAGTGTCCAGCCTTGCCCTGCTGGTCTCGGGGTACACCGCCGTGCAGCTCCACCGCAGCCAGTCCGCCGAGCGGGTGATCACCGCCCGCGGGCTGGTCATCCAGGACGGCAGCGGCCAGGCGCGGGTGATCCTGGGCGCGCCGCTGCCCGATCCGCTCAGCAAGGGCGTGTCGCAGGGCCCGCGCGCCTCGCCGCTGTCGGGCGTGGTGCTGCTCGGTGCCGACGGTTCCGAACGGGGCAGCTATGGCACTGCCGATGTCGGCGATGAGGCCTCGCTCACGCTGGATGATGCCAAGGGCACCACCGAAGTGTTCAAGATCACCGCGAACCCGGATCGTGGCGCCACCCTGGTGATCAAGCACCAGAACAGCACCGGCGCCATGCTCACCTCCTGGCAGGGCAAGCCGGAGTTGATCTTCCTCAATGACAACGGGCAGTCGCATTACATCCGTCCGGGTACCCCTACAGCGCCCTGATTGCCGGCGTGCGAAAATGCGGGCCGTGCCTGTTCCGGAACACGTCATGTCCATCGTCGCCCCCACCTGGCCGCAGGCTGCCACCGTCGAAGATTTCCGCCGCAACCTGGACGCGGTGCACGCACGCATTGCCGCTGCCTGCGCCCGTGCCGGGCGCGATCCGGCCACGGTGCGGCTGCTGCCGGTGAGCAAGACCGTGGACGAAGCGCGGCTGCGACTGGCGGTGCAGGCCGGCTGCGATACGCTGGGCGAAAACAAGGTGCAGGAAGCCAAGGGCAAGGCCGAAGCCATGGCCGACCTGGGCATCCGCTGGTCGCTGGTCGGCCATCTGCAGACCAACAAGGCGCGGGATGTGGCCCGCTTCGCCAGCGAATTCCAGGCGCTGGACAGCCTGCGCGTGGCCCAGGCGCTGGACCAGCGGCTGGCGCAGGAAGGCCGCACGCTGGATGTGTTCGTGCAGGTCAACACGTCGGGCGAAGCCAGCAAATACGGATTGGACCCGATCGAGGTGGCCGACTTCGTGCAGCAGCTGCCCGCCTTCCCCCAGTTGCGCGTGCGCGGCTTGATGACCCTGGCGCTGTTCTCGGCGGATCCCGAACAGGTGCGCCCGTGTTTCGTGCGCCTTCGCGACCTGCGTGAGCGCCTGCGTCCGACCCTGCCGGTGGGCGTCAGCCTGGACGAACTGTCGATGGGCATGTCCGGCGATTTCGAGATCGCCATCGAGGAAGGCGCCACGGTGGTACGCGTAGGCCAGGCGATTTTCGGCGCGCGCAGCACCCCCGACAGCCACTATTGGCCAACCCCTGCGGGTTGATCGTCACCCCACCAACGCCTGCATATGCCGCGCATGCTCCGCCGCCTGCGCATGCAGCCACTCACGAAACGCCAAAAACCCCCGGTGCGTGGACGACCGTGGCGGATAGACCAGCCAATGCGACCATCGCGTCTTCAACCGGTGCGGTGACAAGGCAATCAACTGCCCCGAATCCAGCAGCAACCGCGCCCGCGTCACCCGCCCCAGCGCGACCCCGAAGCCATCCAGCGCGGCACGATGGTGCGATTCGGAGTCATTGAGCATGGCCACATAGCGCGACGGCGCAACCTCGCCGACCGAGGCGAACCAGCGCTGCCATTCGCCATCCGGGTCCCCCAGCAGCGGCCACTGCGACAGCGGCAGCGCGCCCAGCCCGCCCATGCGCTCGACCAGTGACGGACTGGCCATCGGCATCAGCCACTCATCGAACAGCGGCTCCACATGCAGGCCGCTCCACTGCCCGGCACCCACCCGCAACGCAGCATCACACTGCAGCTGCCGCTCGAAATCGGTGAGCCGTTCGCTGGATTCCAGGTTGAATTCAATCTCCGGGTGGCAGGCCACGAACGAGCCCAGCCGTGGTACCAGCCAGTTGGAGGCCATCGATGGCAACGCACTGACCGACAGCACGCGGTCGTGGCGCGCGCCAAACGGCTGCAGCGCCTGCGCGATCGCATCCAGGTGTGGGCCTACCTGGTCCAGCAACCGCTGCCCTTCGGGCGTCACCCGCACCCCGCGTGCCTGGCGATGCAGCAACGCATACCCCAGGCGCTCCTCCAGCTGCCGCATCTGGTGGCTGAGCGCGCTGACGGTCAGGTTCAGCGAATCGGCCGCGCGGGTCAGGTTGCCCAGGCGTGCGGCGGTAACGAAATTCTGCAGCGGCTGGAGCGGGATACGGGACATGGCGACTTGAATCCAGTTCAAGAAAGACTTGCGAAAGGATCGCTTTTGCGCCATCCATCGTGCCCCTATCGTGAGTGCCACTCAAGTGGAGGACGCACATGAACATCTACAGCGGATTGTTGTTCCTGCACGGGCATATCGCCGATGCGGGGTTGGCGCGGGCGCTGGCGGAGCCGGAAAAGGTCTCCGCCGCTGACACGGCGCGGGCGGTGACCGGGACAGCCACGCAGGCCGTAGCGCTACCGGCTCGGGCTGCCTGCGAGGTTGGTGCTGCCCGGCGCTGAAACTTCGTGGCTTACGGGGCTGGCTTGGTCTCGGGCAGCACCCGGGGACGGCTGTCGTACCAGTCGCGCGCCCCGGACAGGTGCCAGGTGCGCTTGCCGCCGTCCAGTTCGATGCCGGCCCCGAGCAGGCCCCAGCGCAGGTACAGGTCGCCACGGCGCTGCGCCTGCTCCATGTCCAGCCGGGCGCGCAGCGACAGCCGCGCGTTCTCGGCCTGCAGGTCGTCCACCGCCAGGTGCTCGCGGCGCCAGCGCAGCTGGCCGCTGGCCTGCACTTCACCCGAATCGAGCAGCCCCAGCACCCAGCGCGGATACTGGCTGCGCTCGGCGTAGATGCCCAGCAGCGGACCGGCATCGCGCAGCCGCAGGTCGGCACGTGCGTCCACCTGGAACGGTGCCTCTGACTGGATGTGCCCGCTGCGCAGGTCGACCTCGCCCCACCAGCCGCCCTTCGCGGCATCGCCGTCCACCTGCACGTTGCGCAGGCTGAGCGTGGTGCCGCCCAGGTCGAACTGGCCAGCGTCGAAGTCGGCACGCTGCAGCCTTGCCTTGACCTGGGCATCGCCACGCAGCGACAGGCCGGCGGCCTGCATGCGCGCACCGGTGCCGCGCAGGTCGGCGCGGCCCTGCCCGACCCGGCCGGCAGCATCCAGCGTCACGTCGCCGCTCAGCAGTGCGGTACCCCCGAGCAGACGCACATTGTCGTTGCCCACGTAGCGGTTGTAGGCGCTCAGGTCAGGCACCCGCGCGTCGTTGAAGCGCAGCTGCGCACGCATGCCGTCGCGCAGCTGCTGCAGCCGTGCATCGCCGCGCAGGGTCAACGCCAGCGCCTTGCCATCGAACAACACCGCCTTGGGCGCATCGGACGGCGCCGCGCGGAACGTGGGAATATCGACCTTCAATTCCGCCTGCGGCGGCGCACCGTTGACGATGCGTCCCACCGCATGTGCATCGCCCTGCATGCGCACGCCCGCCACCTCGGCAATGGCGGCCACCTGTGGCACCTCCAGGGTGCTGCCAGGCGCCAACTGGCCATCGGCAATGCGCAGGTCACCCTGCAGCAGCCCGCCACCTTCCAGCTTGAACCACGGCTTGCGCACGAACAGATCGGCAATCCAGTTCAACGACTCGAACCGCCACGCGCCACGTACCTGCCCGGACAGGCGCGGCAACAGTTCGGCCGGCGCCTCGAACGGAATCTTCCGGCCGGTAATGCGCAGGTCCGCGTGCAGTTCGCTGCCGGTTTCCGGGTCGCGCGGCAGGCGTGCCTGCACGCGCATGTCCTGGGCCACGTCCAGCTGCAGCGACAACAGGCCGCGATCGGGTGCATGGACGCCGGCATGCACCGGCACCCGCCACACCACCCGGCTGCCGGGCTGCAGCAGGCCGCGGTCCATCACCACATCGGCCGTGAGCCGTGCCTCGGCCGGTACGCTGCCGACCTTGACGTGTGGCCCGGCCGTGTCGATCTTGATCGCCTGGCTGCGCCCGTCTACCTGCAGCTGCGCGAAGGTGATGCCGAACTTGCGCAGGCCCGGGGCCTCATCGCGGTAGTGGCGCGGGTAATGGAAGCGCGCGGCCAGGTGCGCCTCGTCGAGCAGCTTGACCCCGTCGTAGGTGATCGTGGCCTGCTCGAAGCCAGCAGTGGAATCGAACAGTTCCGACGGCCCGCCCTTGACCTGCTTCTGGAAGCCCACCGTGCCATGGCCCTGCCCGGCAATCAGCAGCTTGCCGAAGCGGCCGCTGCGGATGCTGTCGCTGTGGATCGCATCCAGCCGGATGTTCCAGCCGCGATCACCACGCGGCGGGGGCGGGATCGCCTTTTCCACCCGTTGGATGTCCGCTTCCACGCCGGTGGCGTTGATGCCTGGAATGCGGACCTCGCGCTTGAACAGGTGCACCAGCGAGATCCACGCGCTCGCACGGTCGGCACGGAAGATGTAGACGGTATGGTTGGCCTGGCCGCGGATGCGCACGTTCCAGACAACCGCGTGCCCGGGCAGCAGCGTCAGCGCCGGCCCGGTCTGCAGCCTGAATTTTTCAGGTTTGCGGTTGGTGACCGCATCGAACAGCGGCGTGTTGAGGAACACGTTGCCGGCAACAAGGTACAGCGCATACAGCGCCAGCAAGGTAAGCAACGCCACGCGCCATGGCCGGGGCCAGCGCCGGACGCGCTCGGGAATCAGGGGCATGGAGTTCTGCGACGAAGCGGAGTGACGCGGCCACTATCGACAACCGGGCGACGGAGTCGTGTGAAGAAGCGCCCCCGATGCCGCTCAACCGGCACGCCGCTCCGGGTCCCATGCCATCGGCTGCCACAACTCCAGCTTGTTCCCCTCCGGATCCAGTATCCAGGCGAACGAACCGTTCTCATGCGTCTCCGGCCCGCTGACGATGGTCACGCCAGCCTCGCGCAGGTTCGCCAGCAGCCCCTCGAGGTCATCCACCCGGTAATTGATCATGAAAGGCGCATCGCTGGGACTGAACCACTGGCTGTCCGGCTCGGCCAGCGCCCACACGGTCAACCCGCCGTCGTTGGCCTTGTCGTCGGGCCAGCGCAGCACCGCGCCACCAAACTCCTCCAGCGTCATGCCCAGGTGCTGCCGGTACCACTCGGCCAGCGCAGCGCGGTCGCCACGACTCTTGAAGAACACCCCACCGATTCCGGTCACCTTTGCCATCGCAGTCTCCCTGGGTCCGTGCTGATCCTATGCCCTTGCCCGCGCAAAAGAAAACGGCAGGCCGTTGCACCGGCCTGCCGTTGTCCTGTCACCGCAAGCGGTGGGATCAGAAGCGGAACTCGCCACCCAGGCTGATCGTATCCACGTCCACGTCCACGCCGCTGAAATCGCCTTGGCGGCGGTCGTAGTTCAGGCTCAGCCCCCAGCGGCGGTTGAAGTCGTAACCGACATTGACGCCGTAGTACGGCTTGGTCGAGCTTTCGTCATCCACCACGTCGAAGGTGTCTTCGCGCACCTGCGCGGTCAGCCGCGCGATGCCGGCGCGTGCGCCGATGAAGAAGCCGGTATCGTCGGCGCCGAAGTTCTTCTTGACCACCAGGCCAGCACCGATCGAGACCAGGTCCAGCTCCTGGTCGTAGCCCAGGTCCTTGTTGTACAGCGAACCGACATGGCCTTCGACGCCGATGTTCGGGGTGAACCAGTAGCCGCCGCCGACCGAGGCGGAGGTGTCCGACTCGCTGCCACGGAAACCGTCGTAACGCACTTCGGTATCGCTGCTGCCCAGCTCGGCGCGCACGAATGCGTGGCCGGCCATGGCATCGGTCGACAGGGTGGCCAGCGCGATGGCGGCAGCCAGGGTGACGAACTTCTTCATTCAGGTCCTTCCAAAAGGTGGTTTGCCCATCTGGGCGGCGCCACTCTGCCTCCTGTTCATGTTTGTGTCAATTCCGTTAAACGAACCCTCAGGCGCGGGCCTCGGGCAACTTGGCCACCACCTTGAACTCCACGTCGAACCCGCTGAGCCAGGTGACCCCGACCGCGGTCAGGGTCGGGTGCGGCGCCTGGCCCCAGTACTCGGGCACGATCGCCCACACCCGCTCCAGGATCCGGTCCGGGTCGATCATGAAAACGGTCACGTCGACCACATCGTCGAACGTGCAGCCGGCGGCCGCCAGCACCGCGTTGAGGTTCTCGAACAACTTGTGCACCTGCGCTTCCAGGCCCGGTTCGGGCGAACCGTCCTCGCGGCTGCCGACCTGGCCGGACACGAACAGGAAGCCGTTGGACCGCACCGCCGGCGAATAGCGGTAGCGGGCATACAGATCCTGCCGGCCAGAGGGGAACACGACGTCACGACTTGCCATTGCAGACTCCAGAGGGGTTTTTGCCCCGGGTGATGGGATATCTCCACGGTAGGCGCCCCGACCCGGTCGATAAACGACCAACGTTGTCCATCACTGTTTGTAGAATCCAAACAATTGACCGCAGGAGTGCCGATGGACCGTTTCGATGCCATGCAGGCCTTTGCCCGGGTCGTGGAGACCGGCAGCTTCACCCGGGCCGCGCAGACCCTGCACATGAGCCGCACCACGGTGACCCAGCTGGTGCAGCAGCTGGAAGCCCGGCTGCGCGTGCGCCTGCTCAACCGCACCACCCGCCAGGTCAATGTCACCGACGATGGCGCGGCGTACTACGAGCACGTCTCGCGGCTGCTGGCCAACCTGGACGACGCGGAAACCAGCCTCTCCAGCTTCGCCGCCAGCCCGCGCGGCCGGCTGCGGGTGGATGTGCCCGCGCCGCTGGCGCGGTTCCTGCTGGTCCCTGCGCTTCCCGGTTTCCACGCGCGGTACCCGGACATCCAGCTCGACCTGGGCGTCAGCGACCGCAATGTCGACCTGATCGATGAGAACGTGGACTGCGTGATCCGCGGCGGCGTACTCACCGACCCCTCGCTGGTCGCGCGGCACATCGGCGACCTGCAGGCAGGGTTGTACGCCGCGCCGCAGTACCTGGCCACGGTTGGCATGCCCGACCACCCCAAGGCACTGGAAGCCGAACCGCATCGCATCGTCGGTTACCGGGGCTCACGGCGTGCAGGCGCCATGCCCTACGCGCTGCGGCGTGGCGAAGAAACACTGACCGTGCACGGCCGGCATCAGCTGGCGGTCGACGATGGCAACGCCTATCTGGCGGCGGGGGTAGCCGGGCTCGGCGTGCTCTGGCTGCCCGATTACGTTGCCGCCGCGCACGCCGGGCGCGGCGAACTGCTACGCGTGCTCACCGACTGGCAGGTCGACCCGATGCCGCTGCACATCGCCTTCCGTCCCAACCGCCACGTCAGCGCCAAGCTGCGCGTGTTCGTCGACTGGGTAGCGGCGCTGATGGCCGAACACGTGCCGGTGATGCCACAGCAGCGGGACAAGTAGGATCGGCCAACGGGACGCATGCATCACCGCAGCGGCGCGATCACCAGCGTATCGCCCTTGCATACGTTGACGTCGCGGTAGATTGCCGTGCGCCCGTTACGGAACTGCAGGCGCAGGTCGAAGCGGCAGCCGGCATCGCCCAGGCGCATCGTGGTGCTGCCCCCGCCACCGTCGATGGTGTCGATCGGCCGTTGCTCGAACGCATCGCTGCCGGCGGTGGCCACCTCCAGCGTGGTGATGCTGTCGTGGGCGCGGTTGAGCAGTGTCAGGTAACGCGGGGCGGCGGCATGCGTGGCCGTGGCGAAAAGCAGGCTGGTCAGGACGGCAAGACGGATCGGGAACATCGCGGCATCTCCGGCGGTTGGGTTCACCGCCATCAGGCCGCTGGCCGCCCCGCGCACGCCACCGATCCGGGACCAATCGTCGTCCCGGCAGGACCAATCGTAATGGGCCCTCATGGCGCTTCTCCGGGCCCGCCCGCACGCCTAAGATGGCCCTGCCCCGCCGCGCCGGGCGTCCTGGATACCGGCCATGATGGTTCGCCTTGGCAGTACGTCGATCAGCCTCGCCCGCTACCTGCTGCTGTGGACGGCCGTGGTGCTGGTGTTTGCCGTGCAGCATTCGCTCAGCGATGGGCTGCACGGCAACAGCTGGCCGTTCCTGGTGCACCTGCGCTGGGCGATGATCCAGTGGTACACCTGGGCGGCACTGGCACCGCTGGTGTTCCGCCTGGCCGAGCGCTATCCGCTGGACCCCCAGCGCCGCCTGCTTGGCCTGGGCAGGCAGGTCGTGGCCAGCTTGGCGGTGACCTTCGGCGCGATGCTCATCGGCGCAGCGGCCTCCGCGCTGTTCGAACCCAGCGGCTTCTTCGAACAGCTCGGGTACTTCCTGGCGCAGCATTTCGCCATCGGGCTGCTTACCTACTGGGCGTTGTTCGCGCTGCAGCAGGCATTGCACTTCCAGGCCGAGAAGGCGCGGCGTGAAATGGAAGCCAGCCGGCTGGCCACCGAACTGGCGCAATCCAGGCTGCTCGCGCTCAAATCCCAGCTGCAGCCGCATTTCCTGTTCAACACGCTGCACGCCATCATCACCCTGCTGGACGAAGACACGGTCTCGGCCGAAGACATGCTGCTGCGCCTGAGCGAACTGCTGCGCGCCTTCCTGGAAGACTACGACGGCCAGGAGATTCCCCTGCGGCAGGAACTGGACCTGATCGAGCTGTACCTGGGCATCCAGCGCGTGCGCTTCAAGGACCGGCTGACCACCCGTACCTATATCGCCCCGGATACCCTCGACTGCGCCGTGCCCAGCCTGTTGCTGCAGCCGTTGGTGGAGAATGCGGTGCGCCACGGCATCGGGCAGCGCGTGGGCAGTGACGTGATCGAGATCGAAACGCGCCGCGACGGCGAGGTGCTGTGCATTGAAGTGCGCAACCGCAACAGCACGCTTGACGCCACGCCCGGCGCGCCCGCAGGCCATGGCATCGGCATGTCCAACACCCGGCTGCGCCTGAAGGAGCTTTACGGCGATGCCGCCGACGTGCGGCTGGACATCATCTGGCCCGAGGGCGTGGCCTGCCGTGTACGCCTGCCCTTCCGTACCCTGGAGGTGGAAGACGAAGCGCCGGAGTTCACGGCGGGAGTGGCACCGGCATGACCCTCTCGGTGCTGGTGGTGGACGACGAGCCGCTCGCGCGCCGCGCGATCGTGCGCCTGCTGGCCGAGGACCCGGAGATCGAACTGCTGGGCGAATGCGGCGACGGCGTCTCCGCAGTGAACGCCATCCGCGAGCACTCGCCCGACTTGGTGTTCCTGGACATCCAGATGCCGGCGATCACCGGCCTCGACGTGGTGGCCACCATCGGCGCCGAGCGCATGCCGGCCACCGTCTTCGTCACCGCCTACGAGCAGTACGCGGTGAAGGCCTTCGAGGCCAATGCGGTGGATTACCTGGTCAAGCCGTTCAGCCGCGAACGCTTTGCCGCGACCCTGCAGCGCGCCCGGCAACGCCTTTCAACTGCCGCCGGCACCAGCGCGCAGACGGCCACGCAGATCCTGCAGGCACTGGACGCGCTGCGCCAGCGTGAGGCCTACCTGCAACGGATACCGGTACGGGTCGACGAACACGTGGTGCTGGTCGACGTGGACGAGATCGTCTGGATCAAGGCCGCACGCAACATCGCCGAGATCCACCTCGCCGGCCGCATGCACGAACACCGTGGCACCATGGCCGCCCTCGCCGCCCGGCTGGACCCGCGCCACTTTGCCCGCGTGCACCGATCGGCCATCGTCAACATCCGGCGGGTCAAGGCGATCCACCCGTGGTTCAACGGCCACCACGTGGTCACCCTGGACACCGGCCAGCAGCTGCGCATGAGCCGCTACCAGAACGAGGCGTTCCTCAAGCTCGTCTCCACCCGGGACACACCGTAGCGCCGGGCGTGGCGCTACGCCGTCGGGATGCGTTCGCCTTCGCGCAGGGTCAGCACTTCCACCCCGGTTTCCGTCACCAGCACCGTATGCTCCGCCTGCGCGGACAACTTCCCATCGCGGGTGGTCACGGTCCAGCCGTCCTCGCTCATGTCGATCGCCGCACGGCCCTGGTTGATCATCGGCTCGATGGTGAACGTCATGCCCGGCTCCAGCTCCACGCCGGTACCGCGCTTGCCGTAATGCAGCACCTGCGGGTCTTCGTGCATCTCGCGCCCGATGCCGTGCCCGCAGAACTCGCGCACCACGCTGTAGCCGTGCGCCTTGGCATGCTGCTGGATGGCGAAGCCGATATCGCCCAGCGTCGCCCCCGGGCGCACCACCGAGATGCCTTTCCACATGGCCTCGCGGGTCACCCGCACCAGCCGCTTCGCCTGGAAATCGACCTCGCCGATCAGGTAGGTCTTGCTGGAATCGGCGATGAAACCATCCTTCTCCAGCGTGATGTCCAGGTTGACGATGCTGCCGCCGCGCAGGATCTCGTCTGCCGAGGGCACGCCATGGCAGACCACGTTGTCCACCGAACTGTTGAGCACATAGGCGAACCCGTACTGGCCCTTGCTGGCCGGCCGCGCATGCAGTTCATCGACGATGAAGCGCTCCACCCAGTCGTTCACCTGCAGGGTGCTCATGCCTTCCAGCGGCAAGCGGTCCAGTGCCTCGAACACCGAGGCCAACAACCGCCCCGACGCCCGCATCAGCGCCTGTTCTTCAACCGTCTTGATCACGCGACCGCCACCCGCAGGGCACCGGGATCGACCCCGGCCGCGCGAAGTTCACGGTTGACGATCTCCTGGTAGCTCATGCCGGGGTTCATTTCGCAGAGCATGCCGACCTTGATCCAGAAGCCGGCCTGGGCGTTGATCGAGCGCCCGGACACGCCACTGGCGCGGCGCAGGTTGTCGTGAAGTTCGTCGTCGATGTTGACGATGCCCATGGGATGCCTCGGCGTACGGAATATACGCATCATATACGATACGTATATTTCAGGTCCAGGCAGGATCCGCGGTGAAATCGATGGTCAGCCAGAACTCGCTGCCGCGGGCATCCAGCCGTTCGGCGATGTCATCGCGCAGCGCATCGACGCTGCCGATGGTGCCGATCACCGTGTCCGGGTGGGTGAGGATGTGGATCTCCACGAAGCGCATCCGCCCCATCTTGGCCACGTGGCTGGTGAAACCGAGGTAGCCGTGCTCGGCGACGAACTGCGTCATCACCGCCTGCACGCGCGCGTCCAGCGTATCGGGCGCCACCTGCAGCACCTCGCGCATCGCTTTCCACGCACCGCGCAGCGGCACCGGCAACACCGCCAGGCTGATGATCGCCAGCACCAGCGGATCCAGGAATGGAATCCAATGCGCGTGGTCGCCGTCTTCCAGCAGCAGCGCCAGCGCAAAGGCCAGCACCACCGCCAGGCTCATCATGCCGCTGAGCAGCCAGGCGCGTACGTCCAGCCACAGCAGCGGCGAATGCAATCGCGCCGCATGCACGCGCACGAACGCGGCCATGCCCAGGTTGCTCACGCACAACAGGGTCGCCCACATCAACGCCGGCCCGGCGCGGATGACGTGCCCGCCGGTGGTGAGCCCGATGATCGAATTGGCCAACGCATAGATGCAGGCCAACGCCAGGATCGCCCCGCCCAGCGCTTCCACCATCGGCTCCAGGTGCCAATAGCCGTACTGGAACCGTGGGCTGCCCTCGCGCCCCAGCAGGCGCAGCACGGCCAGCGCCACCAGCGTGAGGGCAACATCCACCAGGCTGTATACCCCGTCGAACAGGATCGCCTGCGATCCCACCAGCAGGCCGCCGATGAAGCCGGTGGCGCTGACCGCCACCGTCACTCCAATCGAGAATTTCAGGATCCGCTGCTCGCGTGCTGTATCCATCGCCTGCCGAAGATCCTGGCCGCCGCTCAGGTCTTCAGCACCTCCACCTTGTAGCTCGGCACGTCGCCGTCACGGTCGATGATAAGCCCGTGCACGTCCGACTCGAAGCCCGGGAAGCGCACATTCTGCTCGCGGGCAATGCGCAGCGACTGGATGATCGGCTCATCCTGCGCGCCGAAGCGCTCGCCCGGCATGATGGTCGGAATGCCCGGCGGGTAAGGCACCAGCATGGTCCCGGCAACACGACCACTGATCGCTTCGATATCAACGCGCTCGATCTGGCCACGCACCAGGTGGTCGTAGGCCTCGGCCGGCGTCATCACCGGCTCGGGCATGTCCACGTACATCGCACGCATCACCTGGGCTACCGCAAACTCGCGGTTGAATGCATGCAGGGCCTCGCACAGGTCGCGCAACCCCCAGCCACCGTAAGTCTGCGGGTAGTCTGCCGCCAGGTCGGGCAGCGCGCGGGTCAGCGGCGCGTTGTTGTCGAACAGTTCCTTGAAGGCCATCAGCTCGGTCACCAGGGTGCTCCACTTGCCCTTGGTGATGCCCATCGAGAACAGGAACAGCACCGAGTACAGGTTGGTCTTCTCCACCGTGATGCCGCGCGTCCACAGGAACCTGCTCAGCACGGCGGCGGGAATGCCCAGCTCGCCCAGGTCACCGTCGATGGACAGGCCCGGGGTCAGCAGGGTGACCTTGATCGGGTCGATCAGCACGTAGTCTTCGACCAGGCCATCGAACCCGTGCCAATGCGCATCGGGCTGCAGGTACCATTCCTCGCGCTTGGCCACCATCGGCGTTGGTGCATCGCCCTTGCCCAGCGAGCGCTCCAGCTTGTCCGGCTGCCAGACGCTGAACCACCAGTCATCGCGACCCAGGTCCTCGCGCACGTGCAGCATGGCCCGACGGAAGGCAATCGCCTCGTCGTGCATTTCCTGCACCAGCGATTCACCGGCCGCGCCCTCCATCATCTTGGACGCCACGTCGCAGGCGGCAATCACCCCGTAATGCGGGCTGGTGGTGGTATGCATCATGAATGCTTCGTTGAAGCGTTCGGCATCCAGCTCGCGGGTCGCCGCGTTGCGCACGTGGATCATCGAGGCCTGCGAGAACGCGGCCAGCAGCTTGTGGGTGGAATGGGTGGTGAAGATGATCGCGTCCTGGCCGCGCGGCTTGCCCTTGGCCATGCCGTAGTGGTTTTCATAGAACGGATGGAAGGCCGCATAGGCGTACCACGCCTCGTCGAAATGCAGGAAGTCCACCGCGCTGCCGATCTCGTCGGCGATCTTCTCGGCGTTGTAGCACAGCCCGTCATAGGTGGAATTGGTGACCACCGCGATCCGTGGCCTGGAGCCGGCGCGGAACGCCTTGCTGGCCAGCGGGTTGGCAGCGATGGCCTGCTGCAGCGCCTCTGGGGTGAACTGGTCCAGGCTGATCGGCCCGATGATGCCGTGCGCATTGCGGCTGGGGGTGAAGTACACCGGTACGCCGCCGGTCATGATCAGCGAATGCAGCAGCGACTTGTGGCAGTTGCGGTCGACGAACACCACATCGCCCCGCCCCACCGTGCCATGCCAGACGATCTTGTTGGCGGTGGAGGTGCCATTGGTGACGAAGAAGGTGTGGTCGGCGCCGAAGTTGCGCGCAGCCTCGTTTTCCGCCTCCTTGATCGGCCCGCTGTGGTCGAGCAGCGAGCCCAGCTCCGGCACCGAAATCGACAGATCGCTGCGCAGCGTGTTCTCACCGTAGAACTGATGGAACGCACGCCCCACCGGTGACTTGGTGAAGGCCACACCGCCGGCGTGGCCGGGGGTGTGCCAGGAGTAGTTGGATTCGGCGGTGTGGTGGATCAGCGCCTTGAAGAACGGCGGCAGCAACTGCTGCATGTAGTCTTCGGCCGCGCGCATCACCTGGCGCGAGATGAAGCTCTTGGTGTCCTCGAACAGGAAGATGTAGCCGTGCACGTACTTGAGCAGCTTGCTCGGCACCTTCTCGATGGTGCGGCGCTCGCCGTACAGGAACACGGGCAACCCGCCGCGGCGTGCACTTTGCTCGCGCAGGAACCCCAGCAGGCGCTGGAACTCACCGGGCTTGTCTTCGGTGCCATCAATCGAGATCAGAACCGCCGAGGCCGCCACATAGGTACGCGCACCGGCCTGGGCATCGGCCAGGGTCAGCCCGCACAGCACGCGCTGGTCGTTGCCACGCAGTTCCTCGACCAGCGCGCGGATCAGGATGCCGCCGATGCGCGGGGACTCGTAGTCGTCGTCGATGACGATGATCGGGTAATCCAGAGACTTGAAATACACAGCATTTCTCCTGGGGGAAGGTCACGGAATCTTCGTGCTGACGGGACTGTCCAGCGGCGGCAGCTGGCCGCGCTGGCGGCGGCGCTCCTCGCTGAAGAAGGGGTAGAACACCGTGATGAACAGCACGAACAGGAAGGCGTACTGCACGATGCTGCCGGAGGAGCCGAAGATCGCCCACAGGCAGTACACGACGGTGATGCTGGTCAGGAACCAGAACGCGCCGGTGTGTACCAGGGTGTGCGAGCGTTCGACCACGAAGTAACAGGCCACGCAGGAATAGATGTAGGGCAGCAGGGTCAATACCACCGCCGCCGACGTAATAACGTCGAACTGCGCCGAGGCGGTTTCCGACGTGGACGTGAGCAGGACGGCCAGGGTCATCAGCACCGCCACGATCAGTACACCCTTGACCGGCACGTCATCCTTGTTGGTCTTGCTGAAGATGCTGGGGAACAGGCCATCGTCCGAGGCCGCCTTGGCGCTCTGTGCGGTCAACAGGATCCAGCCGCCGAGCGAGCCGGCGGCGCCGACAAAGGCGCACAGGCTTACCAGCGCGCCGCCCCAGCCGCCTACCGCATTGGCCGCCGCCAGCGCGAACGGTGCATCGGAGACCTGCAGGTCACCATTGGGCACCATGCCCATGATCACCGACGAGCTGGCGATGTACGCCACCGCAGCCAGGAACACCCCGGCCAGGGTGGCCCGCGCCACGTTCTTCTCCGGGTTTTCGACCACGCCGGCGGTGACCGAGGCCGACTCGACCCCGATGAAGGCCCACAGCGTCAGCGCCGCCGCGCTGGAGATCGCGCCGAAGTTGGATTCGCCCGAGACGTTGTAGGCGCCCTTGAAGATGGCCGGGTCGAAGAAGAACCAGCCGAAGATGGCAATGCCCAGGATCGGTACCAGCGCGAAGCTGGTGGTCACCGTCTGCAGGCGGCTGACGAAGGCCGGGCCGATCACATTGGCGAAACTCAGCGCCCACACCAGCGCGAGCACGGCGATGCAGCGCGGTATCGGCTGCGACAGGATCGGGAAGAAGTAGCTGAAGTAGCCCACCGCCGCGATCGGGATGGCGACGTTGCCGATCCAGTTGGCGAACCAGTAGATGGTGTTGGTTTGGAACCCCATGTACGGTCCGAACCAGTCGCGGGCGTAGGCATACGGGCCGCCCGCCATGGGCGCCAGCTTGCCCAGTTTGGCGAACACGAAGGCCAGCAGCAGTGCGCCGGCGGTGGTGACCAGCCAGCCCCAGATCGAGGCGGTGCCGATCTTGGCCAGGCTGGACGGCAGCAGGAACACGCCGGAGCCCATCATGTTACCGGCCACCAGGAAGGTGGCACCGACAACTCCGATTTTCTTCGCTTGCGCCATGACGGTCTCTCCGCTACTTGATGAAGTTGTATTGCAGGCTGCCCTGCACCCGCACCGTGTCGGCGCGTTGTCCGTCCTGCTGTTCCAGTTGCCCGTACAGCACTTCCATGCCCATCGTCCACGACGGCGCCGGGCTCCAGATCAGGTTGAACACCCCGTACCGGCTCTGGCGGAACGCATCGGCCGCGAGCGCGGCGTTGCGCGCCATCGTGAGCTGGCCGTAGATCAGGTTCGAGCGCCACAACGGCGACCAGTAGTGCGTGTAGCCCACGAAGCCGCCCTGCAGTGACAGCGCATGCAGGCGCCCGTCCTGGCCGATCACCGCATCCAGGTCCGAACCGGTGAGGTCGGCGGTATAGCGGCTCAGGCCTTTGCCGCCCAGCGCGCCGAACAGCAGCAGGTCCTGTTCGCCGACCGACGCCGAACCGCTGAGCTGGACGCCGCCGCCGAACCGGCGGTCGTCGCGCTGGTCGCCGTCGTAGCCAAGGCTGCGCGCCACCCCACCCAACTGCAGGTGGCCCCAGTCACGCTCCAAGCGCGCGGTAACGGTCACATCCGGCACCCGGTTGGCGGCTACCGTTGCGTCGGTGGTCCCCGCCAGCTGTGCATCGGGATCTTCGGCCGCCACCGTCAACGTGTTGCCCTTGCCCATCGCGAAGCTGTGGTGAATGCCGGCCACCAGCAGGTAGCCGGCGCCGCCGGGACCGGCGAAGTCCAGCGTGTCGGGCAGGCTGTCGGCATCCATGAAGGTGGCGTAGCCATAGCCGGCGTAGGTGTTGCCGAGCTGGCCGTAGGCATGCCGCAGCCGGAACTGGTAGCCGTCGCTGCTGCCGAAGAAGTCGTTCTCCAGGTAGAAGCGCAGGTTGCCGCGGCTGGTCGGGCGACGTGCTTCGAAGCTGAAACGGGTCTGCTTGGCATGCAGGTTGAAGTTGGAGACATCGCGGTGCGCGCTGCCCACCGGAATGGTGGAGGTCACGAACTGATCCTCGTCCCCGGCCGCACGGGTATCTACGATCGCATCGAGCTTGGCATAGCCACCGATGCGGATCAGCGTGTCGGTATTGGGGATGGCCAGGAACCCTTTCAGTTCCGGATCGGTCGGCCCGGCCGCACTGTCCGGCCGCGAGGCGGCCGATGACGGATCGGCCACTGAATCACGCGGCGGCAGGATGGTCTGGCCGGTGCCGGGCACCTGGGGGGTGGCTGCATGGGGAAGCGCGGCGGACGGCGTGATCGCCGTGGGCGCAACCGCAGTCACCTCGGGACGCTGCGCAGGCGCACGGCCTTCTGCGGTTTCCAGCGCATCCAGGCGCTTTTCCATCGCCTCCAGCGTTTGTCGCAGGGTGCGGATGTCCTGGCGCAGGGCGTCGGCGGAATCCTGCGCATGCACCGGCATCGCGGAAAGCGCCAAGGCAGAGAACAGCAGCACGGCAGCGCAACGCATCACGTCCTCCCTGAACTGCAGACGATACTGCCGGTGTCAGCTGCGCTCACAAGCACGGCCGATAACGGCAACCCGGTACTGCTCCGCAGGAGAACGACGACCGCAGCAACCCCGGCGACATGCTGCAATCGCCATGCTGCAATCGGCAGTGCACCCGCGTGGGATTCCCTCCTCATCCCGGGTGACGCGCAGAAGCTGCGCGCGCCAGCGCCCTGAGTAACAAGTCGGGAGTGAGTTTTTCGTGAAGTTTTACGTTGTCAAACGCCATGCGCGCAGTGTGGCTGCGCGCATGCGGGTCGACCTTGATTCAGATCAACGCGGGCCCATCACCTTTTCCATGTCCTCGCCCTGCGGCATGCCGGACACGCGTTGCACCATGCCCTGCGCATCACGGAACAGGATGCCGGGCGTGCCCTGGAAGCCCAGTTCCACCATCAGCACCTGGTTGGCGTCGAGCTTGTTGGCAAGCGCCGGCGTGATCGTCGCGGCCGGCTTGATGCCACCCTTGCTGAAGTCATGCTCGTTCTGCAGGAACACCGCGCTTGGATTGGGCGCGCCCAGGATCGCGGCCGCCTTTGCCGGGCTGTCCTCGCGGATCACGCCTACCATGACGTGACGCAGCTGCACCTTGCCGCTGTCCACCCACGGCCGCGCTGCTTCCCAGAAGCGATGGCAGTAGGGGCAGTTGGCGTCGCTGAAGGTGTACACCACGCGCGGGGCATCGGCGCGCCCATCGCGCACCCACGCACTGCCATCCAGCCGCTTCCAGATCCGATCCGACATCGGCTTGGCCACCAGCTTTTCCAGCGGCGCCGCGCCTACATCCTCACCCTTCTCATTGAAGAGCGTGCCGACCATCACATTCTTGCCGTCCGCCGTTACGTAAGCCGCAGCGGGCTGCTGCCCGCCGACCACGCCAGCGAAGCCCCGCAGGCCGCCGGGTGCGTCGAATTCACCGATGACCTCGAAGCCCTGCCTCTCGATGCCCTGCAGCACGGCCGGCCGGTTGGCGCTCTTCGCGGATGCCGCTTGGGCCGTCGCCTTCGCGGTGGCGGGGCTTTGCTGGGCCTGGCTGCAGCCGGCGACTGCCAGCAGCAATGCAGCGCTCAGCACGGAGCCCAGCACGGGCGAGGTCTTCAACAACATGGCAACTCCTGGAATGCACGCGAACGGCGAATGGCCTACAGGGTAGACGCATCTGCCTGACCCTGCAGCCACTGGCGCAGCGGCTCAGGCCGCCGGGCGCAACGGTTCGCCCTGCAGCTGCGCAAGCGGGCTGCGGGGACGCTCGCGCCGTTGCGCGAAAATCTGCCGCCGGTAACGCGCCGGGGTCACTCCGACGATGCGCAGGAACAGCCGGCGGAAGGCGCTCTGGTCGGAGTACCCCACCGCCCACGACACCTCATCGACCGCACCGCCCGCCTGCAGCAGCAGCTGCGCCTTTGCGATGCGCAGCCGCTGGCAGTAGGCAATCGGACGCAGGCCGGTGGCCTTCAGGAAGCGCCGCTGCAGCGTGCGCGGCTCCAGCCCTGCCGCGTCGCAGATGTCCTGCAGGGTGACGCCACGCGCTGCGATGCCGTGCAGCCAGCGCTGCGCCTTCAGGATGCCGCGGTCGCCATGGGCGAAGTTCGGACTGAAGCGCTCCAGGTCTTCCTGCACGCCGCGCGGAATGACCAGCTGCAGCTGCTGGATGGCCGCGCTCATCACGCTCTGCCCGTAGATCCGGGCCAGCAGCCGCAGACTGAGATATTTCCATGCATCCGGGCCGGAAGCAGTCAGCAGGTCGCCGTCGTCCACCAGCGCGCGCTCGCTCGGATGCCAGCCCGGCACCACCGCCGCCAGCGACGGGCAACGCGACAGGTCGGGGACGCTGACCGAGCGCCCGGTCATGACCCCGGCCGAGGCCAGCAGCAGCCCACCCTCTTCGCAGCCCGCCAGCAGGCTGCCCGCATCATGGCAGTCGCGCAGCCAGGTCAGCATGCGTTCGTCGGCCTGCATCAGCGGCCAGCTGGGCTCGTTACCCGGCACCACGATCACGGCCGGCGGGGTATCGCCGAACAGTTCGGCGCCGGCCACCCGCTGCATGCCATGCCCACGCGTGGACAGCGTCCAGCGGGTCACCAGCATGCGCGCGCCCGTGCGTTTACCCGCCGCAGCGGTGCGGTTGCAGCGCTGGGCAAGTTCGGAGAGCACCGGTGCGGCAGCACGCAGGCTGCCCGGGTATTCGAGCACCGCGACTTCCATCAGGGTCGGGGACGTGGGCTTGTGGGTGGGCGATGAAGAGGGGGGAAGTGCTTCCATGGCGGCGCTCCTGGAACGGCTGCTGAGACCGCCAAACCCTGCTGGATCAAGGCCTGACGGCGATTCCAATGGAGCGTACGGAGCGCCCCCCACGGCAGCTATGAAACTAGTTGTAAATCCGGACCGGTAACGACATTGGAGGCCGCCGCAGCAAACCCTTGACTCTTGACCAGACTCCAGGGTCCACACTGTGCGCCTGCTCCCCAGAGAGGTCGCCGTGAACATTGGACAACTCGCACGCCAGGCCGGCGTGCCCATCGATACCGTGCGCTATTACGAGCGCCAGCATCTGCTGCCCACGGCCCAGCGCAGTGCCGGTGGCTACCGGGTCTTCAACGACACCGACCTGACCCGCCTTCGCTTCATCCGTCGCGCCAAGGCACTGGGCTTTACCCTGGAGGAAATCGGCGAACTGCTCGCCCTGAGCGACCAGCGCGGCCAGGACATGGCCCAGGTGCGCGAGGCGGCAGTGCTGAAGCTGCAGGACATCGAACAGCGCGTTGCCGAACTGCAGCGCATGCATGCCGCGCTGGAGCAACTGGTCGATGCCTGCCCCGGCCATGGCGGCCTGGAACAGTGCCCGATCCTGGGTGCACTGACGGAGCCTCACCGATGACCGCGCCCAAAGGCAGCTGCTGCGCCGCGCACGGCGGTGGCGCCCCGGCAGGCAACACGGTCAAGGACCTGGTCTGCGGCATGGACGTGAACCCGGACACCACCGCGCACCACGCCCGGCATGCCGGCAGCGACTACCACTTCTGCAGCGACGGCTGCCGGCGCAAATTCGTCGCCGCGCCGCAGCGCTATCTCGACCCTGCCTCGCACATCGCCGAACCGGTACCGGCCGGCACGCTCTACACCTGCCCGATGGATCCAGAGATCGTGCAGGAAGGGCCCGGCACCTGCCCCATCTGCGGCATGGCGCTGGAACCGATGATGCCTAGCCTGGACGAGGGCGAAAACCCGGAGCTCACCGACTTCCGCCGGCGCTTCTGGTGGAGCCTGCCGCTGAGCATCGCCACCATGGCGCTGGCAATGCTGGCCATGACCCCGCTGCTGCACGGCGTGCCGCCGGGCGTGCGGGTGTGGATCGAGCTGGTGCTGGCCACGCCGGTGGTGCTGTGGGCAGGCTGGCCGTTCGTGCAGCGCTGGGCGCAGTCGATCCGCAACCGCAGCCCGAACATGTGGACCCTGATCGGCACCGGTGTGCTGGCCGCGTATGCCTACAGCGTGGTGGCAACGATTGCGCCCGGACTGTTCCCGCCGTCGTTCCAGCAGCACGGCCACGTGGGCGTGTACTTCGAAGCGGCGGCGGTCATCATCTCGCTTACCCTGCTCGGCCAGCTGATGGAACTGCGCGCCCGCGCCCAGACCTCGGCGGCGATCAGGGCGTTGCTGGGGCTGGCACCGAAAACCGCGCGGGTGCTGCGCGAGGATGGCCACGAGGAAGACGTGGACATCACGGCACTGCAGCCCGGCGACCGCCTGCGGGTGCGGCCGGGCGAGAAAGTACCGGTGGATGGCAGCGTGCTGGAGGGTCGTTCCACGGTGGACGAATCGATGCTGACCGGCGAACCGGTGCCGGTGGCCAAGACCGTGGGCGATACCGTCATCGGCGCCACCCTCAACGGGACCGGCAGCCTGGTGATCCGTGCCGAGCGGCTGGGCGACGACAGCATGCTGGCGCAGATCGTGCAGCTGGTGGCGCAGGCGCAGCGTTCGCGCGCACCGATGCAGCGGATGGCCGACAAGGTCGCCTACTGGTTCGTGCTGGCGGTACTGGGCGCGGCGATGCTGACCTTCTTCGGCTGGGGCCTGTTCGGACCGGACCCGTCGTGGACGCATGCGGTGCTCAGCGCGGTGGCGGTGTTGATCATTGCCTGCCCTTGCGCTCTTGGCCTGGCCACGCCGATGACCATCATGGTCGCCACCGGACGCGCCGCGCAGCAGGGTGTGCTGTTCCGCGACGCCGAGGCCATCGAAGCGCTGCGCAGCGTGGATACGCTGGTGGTGGACAAGACCGGCACGCTCACCGAAGGCCGGCCCGCCTTCCGCGACGTAAAGGCGGTGCCCGGATTCGCGGCCGACGACGTGCTGCACTGGGCGGCCAGCCTGGACCAGGGCAGCGAACACCCGCTGGCCGCAGCGATCGTCGCCGAAGCGCGCCGTCGAGGCCGCCCACTCGCATCGGTGGAGGACTTCGACTCGCTCACCGGCCTTGGCGTGCGTGGCACGGTTGAAGGCAGGACACTGCTGCTCGGCAACGCCGCGCTGATGGCCGACCACCACATCTCCCTGCAGCTCCTGCACGCCGATGCCAAGCAATTGCGCGAGGCGGCGGCCAGCGTGATGTTCCTGGCCGTCGACGGCACCCTGGCCGGGCTGATTGCAGTAGCCGACCCCATCAAGGCGTCCACCGCCGAAGCCATCGCACAGCTGCACCGCGATGGCCTGCGCATCGTGATGGCGACCGGCGACGGCACCGCCACGGCGGAAGCCGTAGCGCGCGAGCTGGGCCTGGACGAGGTGCACGGTGAAATGCGCCCGGCGGACAAGGCCGAACTGATCCGCGCGCTGCAGGCACAGGGCCGCACGGTGGCCATGGCCGGCGATGGCATCAACGATGCGCCTGCATTGGCAAGCGCCAATGTCGGCATCGCGATGGGCAACGGCACGGACGTGGCGATGTCCAGCGCACAGGTCACGCTGGTCAAGGGCGACCTGCGCGGGATCCTGCGGGCACGCCAGCTGTCGTCCGCAAGTGTGCGCAACATGCGGCATAACCTGGGCTTCGCGTTCCTCTACAACGGCCTGGGCATTCCGGTGGCGGCAGGTGTGCTGTATCCACTGGGCATCACGATGTCGCCGATGCTGGCGGCGGTGGCGATGAGCCTCAGTTCGGTGTCGGTGATCAGCAATGCATTGCGTCTTCGCCATCAACGATTGCCAACGTCATGACAGTTTTTTCTTGCCAATCGAAAACAGCATCGCTATGATCTCGCTCCTCACGACGTGGGGCCATAGCTCAGCTGGGAGAGCGCCTGCATGGCATGCAGGAGGTCGGCGGTTCGATCCCGCCTGGCTCCACCACTCCGGACCTTAGGCCGTTCGGAAGGTAGTGAACACAATTCGAGTTTTTCGTGCGTCCCCATCGTCTAGAGGCCTAGGACATCACCCTTTCACGGTGGCGACCGGGGTTCGAATCCCCGTGG
>NZ_JBNBBE010000026.1:0-38797 GCF_050031795.1 Stenotrophomonas sp. SrG | reverse complement strand
TCGCAGCACCGCGCCCTGCTTGAGCAGGTTCACGTTGCCACGGATGAAGGCGTCGGGATTGGCACGCAACAGGGCGATCATGGCCTGGTCGCGGCTGATGCCCTGCTCGCGGGCCACGCTGCCGGCAATCTGCGACAGGGTCTGGCCGCGCTGCACGGTGATGCTGCCGTCGGCGGCGGTGGCCGCCTGCGCCGCCGACGGAGCGGAGCGCGATGGGGCGGCGGCCCGTGCGGGAACCGGCGCGGTGCGCGAGGGCGTGGGCTCGGCCTGCGCTACCGGCGGCTGCACCGGTGGAGGTTCGGGCTCGCGCACGATGGCGTTGGACATCGCACCGGCCGGCGCGACGATCTCCGGTTCGGCCACGGCCAACGCACTGTCCGGCGCATCGACAAGCGCCGAATACTCGCGGACCAGGCGGCCCTGCCCCCAGTCGGCTTCAATCAGGAAGTTGAGCGACGGCGTGGTCACCGGCGCCTGCGAGCTCACCCGCACCACGGCACGGCCGTTGGCATCGCGGGTCAGTTCGAACTGCAGCTCACTCACCAGCCCGGTCGGGCGGTCCAGCCCGACACGCGCGAAGGTCACCGGCGAGGCCAGCGCAACGCGCAGGTTCTCGAGCTCGGCCGGATCGGCCGAAATGACCGGGATCTCCGCCAGCAGGGGTTGCCCGGGCTTGGACAGCACCCGGATGTCGCCGAGCCCGAGGGCCATGGCGGAGCTGCTGGCCAGGGCCAGCAGCAGGGTCGAGACATACTTGAGCGGGCGCGATGCGCCCGGAACCCGGTTCTTCATGCGGGCAATATAGCGATTCCCGACCAATACAGCCACGAAGGACGTGGCTGGTACCACGCCCTGCGTGGCACCTCCATCTCAGCCTTCGGCTGCCACCAGCTCGGCCAGCTGCACCGCATTGAGCGCGGCGCCCTTGCGGATGTTGTCCGACACGATCCACAGGTTCAGGCCGCGCGGGTGCGACAGGTCTTCACGGATGCGGCCCACATACACCGCATCGGTACCCGATGCGTGGGTGACCGGGGTCGGGTAACCGCCGGCTTCGTGCTTGTCGACCACTTCCACGCCGGGCGAACGCGACAGCAGCTCGCGCGCCGCATCCGGCGTGACCTTGTCGCGGGTTTCGATGGTGACTGCTTCGGAGTGGCCGTAGAACACCGGCACGCGCACGGCGGTGGGGTTCACCAGAATGCTGTCATCGCCGAGGATCTTGCGGGTTTCCCAGACCAGCTTCATTTCTTCCTTGGTGAAGCCGTTGTCCTGGAAGTCGTCGATGTGCGGGATCAGGTTGAAGGCAATCTGCACCGGGAAGCGCTGCGGGTCGATCTCCTGGAAGCTGAGCAGCTGGCCGGTCTGCTTGCCCAGTTCTTCCAGCGCCGAGCGACCACCGCCGGAGACCGACTGGTAGGTGGCCACGTTGATGCGCTGAATGCCGTACTGGCGGTGCAGCGGGGCCAGCGCGACCAGCATCTGCATGGTCGAGCAGTTCGGGTTGGCGATGATGCCGCGCGGGCGGTTCTTCAGCGCCTCGGGGTTTACTTCGGACACCACCAGCGGCACGTCATCGTCGTAACGGAAGGCCGAGGAGTTGTCGATCACCACCGCACCGGCGGCGGCGAACTTCGGGCCGAACTCCTTGGAGACGCTGCCACCTGCGGAGAACAGCGCGATATCCACGCCGTTCGGGTCGAACGTGGCCAGGTCCTGGACCTTGATCTTCTTCCCGTCGAATTCGATGTCGCCACCGGCCGAACGCGAGGAAGCGAGCAGGCTCAGGGTGGCGATCGGGAAGTTGCGTTCGGCCAGGATGGCCAGCATGGTTTCGCCGACGGCGCCGGTGGCACCGACGACTGCGACGTGGAAGCGACGATCTTGATTGCTCATGGAAACCTCTTCAACCGTGATGGGGAGTACCGACCAACGGTCGGTACCTACCGGAATATTCGGGAACGCGGATTGGGCTCGGGGAACCTCGCGCAACAGGCGCGGAGATTCCCTATCGTTTTGCGTCGTCGATTTTTTTGGCGGCCACGGCGTCGGCGTTGATCGCGCTGGGCGGGTTGCCGGCGTTCGCACCGAGGCCGAGCGCGGCCAGCAGGTTGTCCACGGCCAGCTGCACCATGGCCCGGCGCGTGGCCTGGCTGGCGCTGCCGATGTGCGGGGTAAGCACGATGTTGTGCAGGGCCAGCAATTCGGGGCGCACCGTCGGTTCGCCTTCGAACACGTCCAGACCAGCGGCGGCCAGCCGGCCGTGGGCCAGCGCATCGGCCAGGGCCAGCTCGTCGACGATGCCGCCACGGGCGATGTTCACCAGCGTGGCGCTGGGCTTCATCTTCGCCAGTGCGGCGGCGTCGATGATGTGGTGCGAGGACGCGCTGTACGGCAGCACCAGCACCAGGTGGTCGGCCTGCGCCAGCAGCGTGTCCAGCTCGACATACTGCGCGCCTACCTCGGCTTCGGTGGCTTCGGGCAGGCGCGAGCGGTTGTGGTACAGCACGCGCATGCCAAAACCGAGCGCGCCGCGGCGGGCAATGCCCTGCCCGATCCGGCCCATGCCCAGGATGCCCAGCGTGCTGCCATGGATGTCGGCGCCCAGCATGGTCTGGAACGACCACTGGCCCCACTGGCCGTCGCGCAGCCAGCGTTCGGATTCGGTGATGCGCCGCGCGGTGGCCATCAGCAGCGCGAACCCGAGGTCGGCGGTGGTTTCGGTCAGCACATCCGGGGTGTTGCTGGCCAGGATGCCGGCCGCGCTGAGCGCGCTTACATCCAGGTTGTTGTACCCCACGCCGACGTTGGCGATCGCGCGCAGCTGCGGCGCGTTGGCGATCTCGGCCGGGCCGATGCGTTCGTTGAGGGTGATCAGCGCGCCTTCGACCCGGGCCAGCTGTTCGGCCAGCATCGCCGGCGTGTAGTGGGTGACCTCGTGGGTCATCGCGAGCTCGACATGCTGCCCGAGCTTTTCGATGACATCATCGAACAGCGGTTGGCTGACCCAGACCCGGGGGCGCGTCTCAGCCATCGATGGCGCCGGGAATGCGTGGCGTGATCTCACCCACGTCACCGCACTGGGCGCGGTGGCGCAGCGCCTGGTCCATCAGCACCAGCGCCATCATCGCCTCGGCGATGGGCGTGGCGCGGATGCCGACGCACGGATCATGGCGGCCGGTGGTGATCACATCGACGGCCGCACCGCTGGCATCCACCGTGGCGCCGGGCAGGCGCAGGCTGGAGGTGGGCTTGAGCACGATCGAGGCCGTGACCTGCTGGCCGGTGGAAATGCCACCGAGGATGCCGCCGGCGTGGTTGCTGGCGAAGCCCTCGGGAGTGATCAGGTCACGGTGTTCGGTGCCCTTCTGGGCGGCGCTGGCAAAGCCGTCGCCGATCTCCACGCCCTTGACCGCGTTGATGCTCATCAGTGCCGAGGCGAGTTCGCCATCGAGCTTGCCGTAGATCGGCTCGCCCCAGCCCGGCGGCACGCCGTCGGCCACCACGTTGACCCGCGCGCCGACCGAATCGCCGGACTTGCGCAGCGCGTCCATGTAGGCTTCCAGCGCGGGGACCTGTTCGGCCACCGGCCAGAAGAACGGGTTGTCTTCCACCGCCGACCAGTCATGGCCGGTCGGGGTGATCTCGCCCAGCTGCGACAGGTAACCGCGCACGGTCACCCCGAAGCGCTGCAGCAGCCATTTCTTCGCAATCACGCCGGCGGCCACGCGCATGGTGGTTTCGCGCGCGGACGAGCGGCCGCCACCGCGCGGGTCGCGGATGCCGTACTTCTGCCAGTAGCTGTAGTCGGCATGGCCCGGACGGAACTGCTGGGCGATGTTGCTGTAATCCTTGCTGCGCTGGTCGGTGTTGCGGATCAGCAGCGCAATGGGCGTACCGGTGGTGCGGCCCTCGTACACGCCCGAGAGGATCTCGACCTCATCGGCCTCGCGCCGCGCCGAGGTGTGCCGGCTCTTGCCGGTGGCGCGGCGCTGCAGGTCGTGGGCGAATTCGTCGGCACTGATCTCCAGCCCCGGCGGGCAGCCGTCGATCACGCAGCCGATCGCCGGACCGTGCGATTCGCCGAAGGTGGTGACCGAAAGCAGCTTGCCGAAGGTATTACTGGACATGGGATACCGCAGGACGTGGGAAGGCGGCGCGCAGTATGCGCGGCAGGTGGCGAGCGGCGATGATGGCCGGCAGCAGGGTGAAGCTGAGGATGAACACCGGTCGGCCCCAGCCGCCACGCCAGGCGGCAGGGTCGCTGGCGATGCTCGATACAACGGTGACCACCGCCACCACCAAGCCCAGCACCAGCGCCGCGAACAGGCCGCGCGACAACAGGCGGCGGCGCTGCAGAAGCGCGCCATCCACCAGCACGGCCGCGACGACGCCAAGACCGCCCAGCAGGCCGGACGCACCGTAGGCGAAGCCCTTGAGGTGGTACCAGAGCTGTTCGGCGGGCTCGGCAGCGTAGCGGCAATGCAGGCTGTCACCCACATGGCAGGCAACACCGCTCTGCAGGGACATCACCACGATGACGGCGGCAAACGGCAACAGCACAGCCAACGGCCCCAGCAGGGCCAGTTCGGCCCAGCGGGTACGTGCGGCGCGGGCCGGACTATCGGGCATTGGCCAGTTCGGTGATGCGGGCGCTGTGGGCGATCAGCTCGCGGCATTCGACCGCGAAGATGCCCATCTGGCCGACCTTGAATTCAATCCACGCAAAATCGACTTCCGGCAGCAGCTTGATCAGGTGCTGTTCGGATTCGCCCACTTCGCAGATCAGCAGGCCGTCTTCGCTCAGGTGCAGCGGCGCGTCGCGCAGGATCTTCAGCACCAGGTCAAGGCCGTCGTCGCCGGCACGCAGGCCCATTTCGGGCTCGTACGAGTATTCCTTCGGCAGCGCGTCGGTTTCGTCGTTGGTGACGTATGGCGGGTTGGTCACGATCAGGTCGTAGTGGCGGCCGGTGAGGCCGTTGAACAGGTCCGACTTGAGCAGGGTGACGTTGTGCGCCTGCAGGCGTTCCTTGTTCTCTTCAGCCAGCGACAGGGCCTCATCGCTGAGGTCCACGCCGTCCACTTCCCAGTTCGGGTAGTAGTGGCCCATGGCGATGGCGATGCAGCCCGAACCGGTGCACAGGTCCAGCGCGCGGTGTACGTCGCGGCCGGCCAGCCACGGCTCGAAGCCGGTTTCGATCAGCTCGGCGATCGGCGAGCGCGGCACCAGGGCACGGCGGTCGCTCTTGAAGCTAAGGCCCGCGAACCAGGCTTCACCGGTCAGGTAGGCGGCCGGCAGGCGCTCGCTGATGCGGCGCTCGAACAGGGCCAGCACCTCGGCCTTTTCCGATGCGAGCACGCGGGCGGCGCCATAGGCCGGGCCGAGGTCGTGCGGCAGGTGCAGCGCGTGCAGGACCAGCTGGGTGGCTTCGTCCAGGGCGTTGTCGTAGCTGTGCCCGAAGGTCAGCCCGGCGGCGTTGAAACGGCTGGTGCCGTAGCGGATCAGGTCGATGATCGTATGGAGTTCGGCGGCCGTTTCGGCGGTCATGGCAGGGCAACAGACAGAGTGGCCCCAGATTATAGGCGCTGCGGCGCAGCACGGCATCCGTTGCAGTGGAAACGGAAACCGCCGCCCCCCATCCCCTATCATGGAGGCCCCTTCGGGTACGGGCCTTTCATGTTCAATCGCAATGTCGGCATCATCCTGCTCATCGCGCTGGCCGCCGGGCTCGGCCTGGTCGTCGCCCAGAAGGTGTTCGCGCCCAAACCGGCCGGCAACCGCCCGGCCACCGAGTCGATCACCTTCTACCCGCAGCCGCGCCCGCTGCCGGACTTCAACCTGGGCCAGTCCGACGGTACCCGGCTGATTCCCGGCGAGCTCAAGGGCCACTGGACCCTCGTGTTCCTGGGCTTCCTGTCCTGCCCCGACATCTGCCCGACCACCCTGGCCGACCTGGCCCAGGCCCAGAAGCAGTGGGAAACCCTGCCCGAGAGCCTGCGCCCGCGCCTGGTGTTCGTTTCGGTGGACCCCGAGCGCGACACCCCGGCACGCCTGGGCGAATACGTGCATGCCTTCCACAAGGACACCCTGGCGGCCACCGCCGACGTGCCTTCGCTGGAGCGCTTTGCCACTGCGCTGGGCTTCGTGTTCCAGAAGGTGCCGGGCAAGGGCTTTGAAGAAAATCCGCAGGACTACACCCTGGAACATTCGGCCAGCCTGGCCGTGCTGGACCCGGACGGCAGGCTGGCCGGCCTGATCCGCCCCCCTTTCAACCCGCAGGCCATTGCCCGCGACCTGAACCTGTTGACCGAGAAATCCGCCCCATGAGCCTGACCACCACGCTGAGCTACGTCCTGCCCCACCGCCTGCTGTCGTCGATGGCGCGGCGCCTGGCGTATTCCAGCAACCCGCGGATCTCTCGCTGGCTGATCGACACGGTGACCGAAAAGTTCGGGGTGAACCTGGCCGAGGCGGCCAATCCCGACCCGCGCAGTTATCCGACCTTCAACCAGTTCTTCACCCGCGCCCTGAAGCCCGGCGCGCGCGTGCCCGACGCCGGCGCCCGCACCCTGGTGATGCCGGCCGACGGCCGGATCAGCCAGCTGGGCGCCATTGAGGACGGCCGCATCTTCCAGGCCAAGGGACAGTCGTTCACCGCCGCCGAGCTGCTGGGCGATGCAGCCGACGCCGAGGTGTTCCACCACGGCCTGTTCGCCACCGTCTACCTGTCGCCGAAGGACTACCACCGCGTGCACATGCCGTGGACCGGCACCCTGCGCGAAACCGTGCACGTGCCCGGCCGCCTGTTCAGCGTGGGCCCGGCGGCAGTCAACAACGTCCCGGGGCTGTTCGCCCGCAACGAGCGGCTGGTCTGCCATTTCGATACCGACTTCGGCCCGATGGTGCAGGTGATGGTGGGCGCGCTGCTGGTGTCGGGCGTGGAGACGGTGTGGGGTGGCGAAGAGATTCCGGCCTATGGCGACACCATCACCCGCAAGGATTACCGTGGCAAGGGCATCACCCTGGAACGGTTTGCCGAGATGGCGCGCTTCAATTACGGCTCCACGGTGATCGTGCTGCTGCCGCCGGGCGTGGCCGATTTCGCCCCGCACCTGGATGCAGAACATGCCGTGCAGCTGGGCCAGGCGTTGGCCACCCTTCGTTGAGGGCAGCCACGCAGGGCGTGGCTCTACACCCCAGGCGCAATGAAAAACGCCCCGTTTCCACGGGGCGTTTTTTTTCAAGCATTACCTGGATCGTGCGCGAACTCGACGGGCCCTACATCCATCCCGTCGTAATCCTCGACCCCGTTGGCTTCGGCCAGCGCCTGCAGCTCGTGGTTGCGCTTGTCCAGCGACGCTTCGCTGTGGGTTTCCACTCGCTCCACGTGCAGCACGTGGTACTCCGCCTCGCCTTCTTCCAGCTCCGGCTCGAACACCTCGACCACGGTGTAGCCCTCCCCTTCCAGCACCCTGGCCAGCCCGTGCAGCGGCTCCGGCGTGGTGTTGACGAAGAAGTAACCCCACACCAGGTTGCCGTTGAGGTCCCAGTCGGTGTTTTCACGGATGTTGGCGAACATCTCGTTGATTGCGGTGATATCCATCAGTGTTCCCCGGAAGTTATTTACCGCAGCCCTGCAGCTTGATCGACTGGCCCTGACGCAGCGCATACGCGGGCGCCTTGAGCCCATTGGCCTTGGCCAGCTCACGCACATCGCAATCGAACTTGTCGGCGATCCGGCCCAGGGTCTCACCCTTGCCCACCTTGTGGCTTCGCACCGGCTTGGCCTTCGGCTTGGGCGCCGGTACTGCCACCGGCGCAGCCGGGGCGGTGGCCACCGGGGTGCTGGCCTGCAGGCCGGCCACCGGCACCACGCTGCCCACCGCCACGTTGCCGGTGTAGCTGGCCACGGTGGGACGGACGATGGCCGCATTGAGATCGGCGGTGATCAGCGTGCGCGCCAGGTCCGCGCGCGGGCCGCTGACGCAGTAGCGGTTGTACAGCCCGGCAATGCGGGTGGTGGCGTTGATCAGCGTGCCGGCCGGGATCCAGCCGTCGGCCTCATAGCGCGGGTTGAGGTTGCGCAGCGCGCGCATGTAGCCGTCGCGGGTGCCGGTGCTGCCCAGGCAGATGGTCAGCTCATAGATGGTGGTGGACTTGGCCAGGCGGATGGTGGCCGGCTGCGCACTGACCTTGGGGAAGTCCACGCCGTACTGCTGCGGGTGCAGGTAGATCCACGCGGCGGCGATCACCATCGGCACGTAGTCCTTGGTTTCGGCCGGGAACTGGTTGTAGACGCTGTCCACCCAGAAGCTCTGCCCCACGTTCTGGCGATACACCCGCCCGGCACGGCCTTCGCCACCGTTGTAGCCGGCCAGCGACAGCTCCACGTTGTTGTTGAGCTCGCGCATGCGCTCGTTGAGGTAATTGGCACTGGCTTCGGCGGCGCTGCGCGCGTCGAAGCGGGTGTCGAAGCCGGTGCCGTCCGGGCCCAGCCCGAAGCGGCGGCCGGTGGCCGGCATGAACTGCATCAGCCCGGCGGCGCCAGCGCGGGAGGAGGCGTGCACGCGGCCGTTGGACTCCTTGGCCATGATCCCGAACAGCAGCGCCTCGGGCAGGCCGCGCTTTTCCCACTCCGGCCACATCACCGCGCGCAGGCTCTGGTAATTCTCGTAGGAGTTCATCAATGCCGGGCGCATGTCGGTCAGCCAGCGGCGGATGCCCGCCTGCACGGCCGGGTTGTATTCGACCATGCTGTCGAAGGCATGGCGCTTGTCGTTGAGCAGCGCGGCGGCACGCGCCGCTTCGGGCACATCGGCGGTCAGCGGTCCCACATGGTCCGGGTCGGCCTCCAGCAGGCCGCCATCGACGGCGATCGCATCGCTGTCGTCACCATCGCGCGCGTCGGCGTTGTTCTTCAGCAGGCGCTTGTAGGTCACCAGCAGGTTGCTGACCTGGCAGCCCTTCTGCGCAATGCAGGCGCTGATGACATCTTCCATGTCCTCCAGCGCGGCATCGCCTTCGTTCTTGCCCTTGGGGTCGGCGTTGTTGACCAGCACCAGCGCATCGGCATAGCGCGTTTCGGCCGCGGCCATGCGCTGCTCCAGGGCTTCGACCTTGACCTTGTCACGGGCGGAGACCCGCTGGGCATGGGCCTCGGGGACGAACGACAGCAGGGAAGCGAGCGCCAACAACGGCCAACCACGGGCAAGCAGGACAGGAACGGGCATTTTTGGCACTGTGGGCAAAAGACAGGGCAGAGTAGCCGTGCCACTCGCATCGGGGCAACCCGGTCAGGTGGCCGATACCCGCCGACGTTTAGAATCCTGCCCATTCACATAGCCCGTCCACAGAGCGAGTTGACCATGGATCCGATCCTGCTCGGCAAAGGCATCACCGACGATGTCCCCGTCACCCTGCAACCGAAACTGGGCAACCGCCATGGCCTGGTGGCCGGGGCGACGGGCACGGGCAAGACCGTGACCCTGATGACCCTGGCCGAAGGCTTTTCGCGCATCGGCGTCCCGGTGTTCCTGGCCGACGTCAAGGGCGATGTCTCCGGCCTGGCCGTGCCCGGGACCGGCACCGAGGCGCTGCTGCAGCGCGCGAAGGAGATCGGCGTGGCCGACTACGCGCCGGCCGGCAGCCCCACGATCTTCTGGGACCTGTACGGCAAGCTGGGCCACCCGGTGCGCACTACGGTGAGCGAAATGGGCCCGACCCTGCTGGCGCGCATCCTGGAGCTCAACGACACCCAGTCGGGGGTGCTGGACATCGTGTTCAAACTGGCCGACGACCGTGGCCTGCTGCTGCTCGACCTGGACGACCTGCGTGCCCTGCTCGGCATGGTGGCCGACGAGCGCAAGGACATCTCCACCGAATATGGCCTGGTCAGCGCGCAGACGGTGGCGGCGATCCAGCGTTCGCTGCTGCGGCTGTCGCAGGACGGCGGTGAATCCTTCTTTGGCGAGCCGGCGCTGGAGCTGGCCGACCTGATGCGGGTCAATCACGACGGCCGCGGCGTGATCGGCATCCTGGCCGCCGACCAGCTGGTGCTCAAGCCGCGCCTGTACTCGACCTTCCTGCTGTGGCTGCTGTCGGAGCTGTTCGAGACGCTGCCGGAGGTGGGTGACCTGGACAAGCCCAAGCTGGTCTTCATCTTCGACGAGGCGCACCTGCTGTTCGACGACGCGCCGGCTGCGCTGGTGCAGCGCATCGAGCAGGTGGTGAGGCTGATCCGCTCCAAGGGCGTGGGCGTGTACTTCTGCTCGCAGTTCCCCGACGACGTGCCAGCCAACATCCTGGGCCAGCTGGGCAACCGCGTGCAGCACGCGCTGCGTGCATTCACTCCGCGCGACCAGAAGGCGGTGAAGATCGCCGCCGAAACCTTCGTGCCGAACCCGAAGCTGGACGTGGTGGCGGCCCTTTCCCAGCTGGGTACCGGCGAGGCGCTGGTGTCCACGCTGCAGGACAAAGGCATCCCCTCCCCCGTGCAGCAGACCCGGATCGCCCCGCCGCGCTGCCGGATGGGCGCGATCACCGAGGCCGAGCGTGCGCAGGTACGCGCCGGCAGCCCGGTCGGCAGCCGCTACGACACCGCAGTGAACCGCGAATCGGCAGCGGAGCTGCTGGCCCAGCGCGCGGCCAAGGTGGTGGAACAGCCCGACGCGCCCAAGGCGCGTACCCGTGAGCAGGATGAGCAGCAGGAAGGCGGCTTCGGCCAGTCGATCAAGGATGCGATCTTCGGCACCAAGCGCCGCCAGGGCATGATCGAAACGATGGCCAAGCAGACTACCCGCACCATGGGCACCAAGCTGGGCAACCAGATCGTGCGCGGCATCCTGGGCGGCATTTTCGGGGGCAAGCGCTGACCGATGTCGCGTTGGCGTCCCCCTGCGGAAAAGAGCACGGCCCTGATCACCGCACAGGGCCACCAGCGGTTGAAGAGCGAGCTGGACGAGCTGTGGCGCGTGCGCCGGCCGGAGGTGGTCAAGGCGTTGGCCGCGGCTGCGGCGGAGGGCGACCGCTCGGAGAATGCCGAGTACACCTACCGGAAGAAGCAGCTGGGCGAGATTGACCGGCGCGTGCGCTACCTGACCAAACGGCTGGAGTCGCTGCGCGTGGTGGATACCGTGCCAACCGACCCGCAGGCGGTGTTTTTTGGCGCGTGGGTGGAGCTGGAGAACGTGGACAGCGGCGATGTCAGCCGGTATCGCATCGTGGGCCCGGACGAGACCGATGCGGGTGCCGGGTGGATCAGCATCGATTCGCCGTTGGCGCGTGCGTTGTTGAAGAAGCGCGTGGATGACGAGTTCGAGGTGGAGCTTCCGAGCGGGCGGACCGGGTTTGCGATACTTGCGGTGGAGTATCCCGGTTGATCGCGCACCCACGACCAACGGTCGTGGGCTACCGGCCTGGTGGCACCGCGGCCGGGGAGCCCGGCCTGGTGGCACCGCGGCCGGGGAGCGGTAGGTCACGACCGTTGGTCGTGACGCAGGGGCGCCGGATACTGCCGGCCCTCCCGCAGAGGCCGGAAATAGTCCGCCAGCTGGTAGAAATCCGCGCCCTGCGCGGCATGCCAGCCGGGAATGCCCATCAACGGCAGTGGCCGCAGCTCCAGCGGATCATTGAGCACGTCGGCACGCGCGATGGCCTGCGCTACCTGCTCCACCACCTGCGCATCATCATCGCCTCGCACCACTACACACTTGCCCACCAGCAATCGCGAAGGCAGCAACGCCTGTTCCATCAACGCATGCCCGAACACGGCAGACACGGCGATGTCGCCGCTGCGCCACTGCGCCGCGCCGTCGACGAACAACGCGTGCCAGTCGTGGCGGCCCCATGCGTGCAGCAACGACGCGTCGCGCACCCGCACGATCACGCCGGTTTCGTCGAACTGGGTCAACGCGGCCTGCGCGCGCGTGCGCTGGCCGGGCGGGTTGCGCCCGATGTTCTGGCACTGGCGTGCATTGAGCGCGGCCTTCACTGCCGGGTAGCGCGCCCACACCAGTGCATTGAACAGGTCATGCCAGTTGCACGGGCGCGTGGCGATCTGCCCGCGTGCGATGCGTTGTTCGTAGTGCAGGCCGTCGGCCAGCAGTTCGTCGTCCTGCTCCACCAGCTGCTTTCCCGATAAAGCGAGCTGCCGGTTCAACGCGGAAAGGGTCGGCCAGTCGGCGGCCACCATCAGGCCCTGGTACTCCGCGAACGCGGCGAACAGCGGATGGGCGAAGCACGCCCGATCCACGTCCGCGCGCGCCGGCGCGATGAAACGCCGGCGGCCGACCGCCCCGGGGGCGGCCGCGTCGGTCACAGCACCTTGAGGTCGAGCAGCTTCCTGGCCGCACTCTCGTCGATCAGCGCGTCGCCGTAGAGGTCGTGGTCATCGCTCTCGGTGATTTCCACGTCCACGAACTGGCCCACGCGCAGCTTGGCTTCATCGGCGTTCTGGATGTGCACCAGGCCGTCGATCTCCGGCGCATCGGCCTTGGAACGGGCCACCGCGATGCCGTCTTCAATCGCATCGACCAGGCACTGCTGCACCATGCCGATCTTGGCTTCCAGGCGCGCAGCGGAAATGTCGGCCTGGCGGGCCATGAAGCGCGCCAGGCGCTCCTGCTTCACTTCTTCGGGCACCGCGCCGGGCAGGTCGTTGGCGGTGGCGCCGGTGACCGGCGAATACGCGAACGCGCCCACGCGGTCCAGCTGCGCCTCATCCAGGAACGACAGCAGTTCCTCGAACTCGGCCTCGGTCTCGCCCGGGAAGCCGACGATGAAGGTCGAGCGCACGGTGATGTCCGGGCACAGCTGGCGCCAGCGCTGCACGCGCTCCAGGGTCTTGTCGACCGCACCCGGGCGCTTCATCAGCTTGAGGATGCGCGGGCTGGCGTGCTGGAACGGAATGTCCAGGTACGGCAGGATCCGGTTCTCGGCCATCAGCGGGACCACGTCATCCACGTGCGGGTACGGGTACACGTAATGCATGCGGGTCCAGGCATCGAGCTCGGACAAGCCTTCGCACAGCGACTTCATGCGGGTCTGGTAGGCCTTGTCGCGCCACATGCGCTCGGCGTACTTGACGTCCACGCCATAGGCCGAGGTGTCCTGCGACACCACCAGCAGTTCCTTCACGCCGCCACGCACCAGCCGCTCGGCTTCACGCAGCACCTCATCGACCGGGCGCGAGACCAGCTTGCCGCGCATCGACGGAATGATGCAGAAGCTGCAATGGTGGTTGCAGCCTTCGGAAATCTTCAGGTAGGCGTAGTGGCGCGGGGTCAGCTTGATGCCGTAGTCCGGCACCAGGTCCACGAACGGGTCATGCTTGGGCGGCAGCGCGGCGTGCACCGCCTCCATCACGCTGGTGTAGTCCTGCGGGCCGGACACCGCAAGCACGTCCGGATACGCCTTGCGGATCTCTTCCGGGCGCTTGCCCAGGCAGCCGGTGACGATCACCTTGCCGTTGGCGTTCATCGCCTCGCCGATCGCGTCCAGCGACTCGGTCACCGCCGAATCGATGAAGCCGCAGGTGTTGACCACCACCACGTCAGCCGAATCGTAGGAAGGAACGATGTCGTAACCCTCGGCCCGCAGCTGGGTGAGGATGCGTTCGGAATCGACGAGGGCCTTCGGGCAGCCAAGGCTGACGAAGCCGACTTTGGGGTTCAGCTGGGACATGGATCGCGGGACTCTGGGGGCCTGGGCCCACGCCGGAATGGCGCGGGGACCTGGGGCCGGAAACGGCGGCAAGTATACCGGCGTTGTGGCCCCGGCCCTGAATGCATCGGCGGCTCCGGCAACGCCAACCGCCAATCCCGGCATGCCCGCGACACCCCGCTAACCTGCAGCGCGCCGATAATGAACGCCTGAACCAACAGGAGTCTGGCAATGGGTGAGTGGGTCACGCTTGATACGCATCACGGTCCGGTCCGGGCCTGGCAGGCCACGCCGGAGGGCAAGCCGCGCGGGGGCCTGGTGGTCATCCAGGAGATCTTCGGCACCAACGCGCACATCCGCGAGGTGGCCGAGGGCTTCGCTGCGAACGGCTACACGGTGCTGGCCCCCTCCTTCTTCGACCTGGTCGACGGGGCGGATTCCGACCCGGATGCCCTGCCCTATGACCCGGACGGGGTGAAGCAGGGGTTGGGACACGTCAATGCGCTGGGCGTGGAGAAGGCGCTGGAAGTGGTGCGCGCGGCGGCCTCACGGCTGGCCCCGGCCGGCAAGGTCGGCACGGTGGGCTATTGCTGGGGTGGCACCATCGCCCTGCTCTCGGCCCTGCGCCTGGGCCTGCCGTCGGTCAGTTACTACGGCGCACGCAACGTGCAGTTCCTGGACGAAACGCCCAAGGCGCCGGTCATGTTCCACTTCGGCGCGCAGGACAAGAGCATTCCGCCCGAGGCCATCCAGGCCCACCGCGAGAAGCTGCCCAAGATGGCCACCTTCGTCTATCCAGCCGACCATGCCTTTAACCGCAGCGTCGGACATGCGTATGATCCGGACAGCGCCGAGCTGGCGCTGACACGCACCCTGGACTTCTTCTCGGAGCATCTTGGATGAGCGATTTTGAACTGGATTCACGCCTGGCCGCCAACAGTGTGCTGGTGGACCAAGGCCCGCTGTCGCAAGTGCGGTTGATGAACGACGAACGGTTCCCGTGGCTGGTGTTGGTGCCGCGCGTGACCGGCATCACCGAATGGCTGGAGCTCGACGGCAACCAGCAGGACCAGCTACGTACGGAATTGAACCGATGCTGCCGGGCGCTGAAGGGCACCGACGGGGTGGAGAAGATCAACTTCGCCACGCTGGGCAACATCGTGCCGCAGCTGCACTTCCACGTGGTCGGCCGACATGTGGGCGATCCGGCGTGGCCGGCACCGGTGTGGGGGCATGGCCAGGCCCATCCGTTCGATGCGGCCGTGCTGCAGGAGCGTGTCGCGATGTGGAAGGAACGGCTAGGATATTCGCCCCAGCCCTAAGCGGACCCTGCCCCTGATGCGCTCCAACCTTGTCGCCGCCATCGTCCTGATCCTCGTCGGCCTGTTCCTGCTGGCCAGCAACCTGGGCTGGACCAACATGAACCTGGGTCGCCTGATCCTTACCTGGTGGCCGGTGATCCTGGTGGCAGTGGGGATCGGGTTGTTGTTCGGACGCAAGTAGGGCCGGGCCCTGCCAAGCAGGCAAAAAAAAGCGCGGAGCGATCCGCGCTTTTCATTTGTGTGCCAAGAGCAGCCGACCAACGGTCGGCTCTACCCATTGGCGGCAGGAGCCGCCGATTAGGTGCGCGGCAGGGTCACGCCGGTCTGGCCCTGGTACTTGCCGCCGCGATCCTTGTACGAGGTCTCGCAGATGTCGTCGCTGTCGGCCTGGAAGAACAGCATCTGGGCCACGCCTTCGTTGGCGTAGATGCGCGCCGGCAGCGGCGTGGTGTTGCTGAATTCCAGGGTCACGTGGCCTTCCCACTCCGGCTCCAGCGGGGTCACGTTGACGATGATCCCGCAGCGCGCGTAGGTGCTCTTGCCCAGGCACACCACCAGGGTGTCGCGCGGAATGCGGAAGTACTCCACGGTGCGCGCCAGCGCGAAGCTGTTGGGCGGGATGATGCACTCGTCGCCCACGATGTCCACGAAGCTGCCCGGGTCGAAGTGCTTGGGGTCGACGATGGTGGAGTTGATGTTGGTGAACACCTTGAACTCGCGCGAGCAGCGCACGTCGTAGCCATAGCTGGAGGTGCCGTAGCTGACGATGCGCTGGCCGTTGGCCTGCTTGACCTGGCCGGCTTCGAACGGCTCGATCATGCCGTGCTGTTCGGACATGCGGCGGATCCAACGGTCACTCTTGATGCTCATGGGGAGTCCTGGGTGCGGGAATGGGCGATTCTAGGCGATCAGAGCAGCGAGGACAGGATCGGAATGCTGGCGCGCGGGCGCTTGGCCACTTCCTCCACCAGCCGCTCGGCGGCGCGCAGGTAAGCCTGCGCGGCCGGCGACTCCGGCGCGGCGGCGGTGATCGGGGTGCCTGCATCGCCCTGCTCGCGGATGCCGATATCCAGCGGCAGCGAGCCCAGCAGGGGCACGCCGTACTGCGCGGCCATGCGTTCGCCGCCGCCATCGCCGAACAGGTGTTCGATGTGGCCGCAGTTGCTGCAGGTGTGCACGGCCATGTTCTCGACGATGCCCAGCACCGGCACCTCGACCTTTTCGAACATCTTCAGCGCTTTCTTCGCATCCAGCGTGGCGATGTCCTGCGGGGTGGTGACGATGACCGCGCCGGCCAGCGGAATCTTCTGGGTCAGGGTCAGCTGGATGTCGCCGGTACCCGGCGGCAGGTCGATCAACAGGTAGTCCAGGTCATCCCAGAGGGTGTCGTTGAAGAACTGGGTCATGGCCGAGGTCGCCATCGGACCGCGCCAGATCATCGGCGTCTCGTCCTCGATCAGGTAGCCGATCGACATGGTCTCCACGCCGAACGCGCGCAGCGGCTCGATCGACTTGTTGTCCGGGCTTTCCGGGCGGCCGCTCAGGCCCAGCATCATCGGCACGCTGGGGCCGTAGATGTCGGCATCCAACAGCCCGACCCGCGCCCCCAGGCGGGCCAGCGCCACGGCCAGGTTCACCGCCGTGGTGGATTTGCCCACCCCGCCCTTGCCTGACCCGACCGCGATCACGTTGCGGACGCGCGGATGAAGGGTCAAGCCCTTCTGCACCTGGCTGGCATGGGGACGTCGAGACGGGCTGGCACTCACTGCGGGAACTCCGGAAAAGCCGAACGGGACAGCCCGCCACTATACAGGGCGTCCCTGCGCTGCCAGGCCGTTGTCCTGCCCTGTCCTGGGGCTGTCCCGTAAACGATTTTCACGACATTCGCACGTCAGGAACGGATTCCGTGGTGCGGTGCGGCCAAAAAGTGAACCGTGCATCCGTCACGGTACGGAGGGAATGGTTTCATCACAAACCATTATTAAGTCATTATTTTTCAACATGTTGCAACACAGATGAGAACGAAAGCATGGCTTTGCGTATCTTGTCTTTATGACCTCTTGATGAACAGTTGACAGGGCGCGTTAAGCCCGTGTTAACCTCGAATCATCAGCTCGTGAAGCTGGTGAACAGGGGGGCAGCCATTGCCAAGACCTGATCCGAGGGCACACGGAGACGCCTGCTGGTCCATGTCACCGGTGTTTGACGCAATCGATCGTTCCAAGGGGATCCACACATGATGAATCGCAAGTCGCTCAGCCGTCATCCGCTGAGCTTCGCCCTGGCTACCGCGATGGTGTTCGCGGCCGCGCCGGCATTCGCGCAGGACACCACTTCGACCAAGACGGCCGAAGAAGTCGCCGCCGAGAAGGCCAAGGCCACCACGAACTTCGACACCGTGACCGTGACCGGTTCGCGCATTGGCCGCGATACCTTCAACTCGGTGTCGCCGGTGCAGGTCGTGACCCGCCAGGAGTCGGTGCTCGCCGGGTTCAACTCCACCACCGACGTCCTGCAGAGCACCGCGGTGACCACCGGCAGTTCGCAGATCAACAATGCGTACGGCGGCTACGTCACCGACGGCGGCCCCGGTGCCAACACCCTCGGCCTGCGCGGCCTTGGCCCGACCCGCACCCTGATCCTGCTCAATGGCCGCCGCGTGGCGCCGGCCGGTTCGCGTGGCGCGGTCGGCTCGGCCGACCTGAACGTGCTCCCGAACTCGATCGTGGACCGCATCGAAATCCTGAAGGACGGCGCCTCGTCGATCTACGGCTCCGACGCCGTGGCCGGCGTGATCAACATCGTCACCAAGACCAAGGTCGACGGCGTCTCCTTTGAAGGGCAGCACAACGCCACCGACGGTGGCGGCGGTGACCAGCGCCGTTACTCGATCATGTTCGGCACCACCGGCGAGCGCTCGCACTTCTCCGGTTCGTACGAGTACTACACCCGTAACGACCTGAGCCTGCGCGACCGCGACTGGACCCGTTGCGCCACCGACAAGTACCGCGACATCGACGTGGGCGACTACTGGGGCAGCGGCGACTTCATCGACCCGCTGACCGGCAAGTCCAAGTGCTACACCCTCGATGCGGGCGGCGTGACCATCAACACGATCGGCACCAACACCCGCACCGGCGTTGCTGCCCCGGGTGGTGCCGGTACGCGCTTCAACCGCTGGCGTCCGAACGCGGCCGTCACCACCGGCCTGGTCGGTTATGAAGGCGTGGACACCTATACCCGCGATACCTTCGACGACGCGATGCTGAACCAGTCGCTGATCTCGCCGGCCAAGACCCACACCCTGTTCCTGCAGGGCGGCTTCGACACCGGCGTGCTGGGTGACGCCGAGCTGTACTACGAGTTCCTGGGCAACAAGCGCAAGTCGACCCAGACCGGTTACCGCCAGCTGTCGCTGGACTATGCAGTGGGCAGCCCGCTGATCCCGGCCAACCTGCGCGACAGCGTGGCCGGCCCGGCGACCAACCTTACCAACGGCGCCAACATGGGCGTGCGTGCGTTCATCGGCTTCGGCAACGACCAGAACAAGCAGAACGTCGACTACTACCGCTTCAACGCCGGCCTGCGGGGCAACCTGACGGCGGACTGGAAGTACGACTTCAATGTCATGCACTCGGACAATGACGCCGATTACACCTTCCAGAGTTTCCTGACCAGCCGCCTGGCGCAGAGCCTGAACGTGGTCTCCAACGGTGCCGGCGGCTATTCCTGCGTCGACCCGTCGAACGGCTGTATCGCCGCACCGGCGCTGAACTCCAACACCATCGGCGGCAACCTGCCGGCGGACTGGAAGAACTGGGTGTTCGTGCCGGTCACCGGCAACACCATGTACAAGGAAGACACGGTCAACTTCAACGTCAACGGCCCGCTGTTCGACATGCCGCACGGCACGGTCCGCGGCGCGTTCGGTGCCGAATACCGCAAGGCCAAGATCGACGACAGCCCGTCGCAGTACTCCATCGACGGCGACCTGTTCAACCTGACCTCGGCGGCGCCGACCCGCGGCAGCGACTCGGTCACGGAAGTCTACGGCGAACTGGAATTCCCGCTGCTGTCGGGCGTCACCGCTGCCGAAGAGCTGACCCTCAACCTGTCCGGCCGCTACACCGACTACGAGTCGTACGGTTCGGATGAGACCTACAAGATCGGCGGCCTGTGGACCCCGGTGAAGTGGCTGTCGTTCCGCGCGTCCTACGGCACGTCCTACCGCGCCCCGGCGCTGTACGAACAGTTCCTGGGCGGCACCACCGGCTTCCTGGGCAGCACCTCCGATCCCTGCAACGAGTACAGCGACCGCGATCCGTCGTCGATCCGTTACCAGAACTGCGCCGCCGAAGGCCTGCCGGCCGACTACATCGCAACCCAGGGCGTGACCGTGATCACCCAGGGTGGCGCGGAAACCGGCCTGAAGGCGGAAACCTCCACCGCCAAGACCCTCGGCGTGGTGATCCAGCCGGAGTTCGGCAGCGGTTTCGGTGACCTGTCCTTCGCCGCCGATTACTTCGACATCAAGGTCGAGAACGGCGTGCAGGCCGCAGGCGGCGCCGGCATCCTGAACGCTTGCTACGGCAGCGCCACCGCCGACTTCCTTGCCGGCAACGGCCTGTGCCGCCTGGTTGACCGCAACCCGCTGAACAACGCACTGACGGTCACCAACGGCTTCATCAACGTCTCCACCGACAAGGTGCGCGGCGTGGACCTGACCCTGCGTTATGTCCGCGACATCGGGCCGGGCGAGTTCCGCACCACCACCCAGTTCACCCACTACATCGAACAGTCCAGCAAGATCTTCCAGGACGATCCGCTGGTGAACTACGCGGGCATGCTGGGCACCCCGGCGAACACCGCCACCTTCGACATGGCCTACAAGTGGAAGGAATGGCAGGTCCGCTACGGCCTGGACTGGATCGACAAGATGGACAGCTACGCGTACTACGAGGAGCGCAACCCGGGTCTGTTCGAGCCGGACACCTCGCCGTACAAGATCTACACCCCGAACTACTTCCTGCAGTCGTTCTCGGTGCAGTACGAAGCGGACAAGTGGTCGGCCACCGTCGGCGTGCGCAACCTGGCGGACAAGGAACCGCCGACCATTTCCCAGGGTGTGTACAGCACCGTCGGCAATGCGTTGCTGTACAGCGGCTTCGACTATTGGGGCCGCCAGTACTTCGCAAACGTCACCTACTCGTTCTGATCCCGCTTCGCGAGCCGCCGCCCTTCGGGGCGGCGGTCTCGTTTCCGGCCCTGGTAAACCGGTGGCCGGCCCGCTCCACGAACAGAGGTCATCAATGAAACGGATTCTTCTGCTGGCCGCCCTGGCCAGTGCTTCCTCGCTCCTGCACGCCAAGCCGGTGGCACCGACCATCGAGCAGATGGCCGCCTTCCCGGCCATTTCCAGCCTGTCCCTCTCACCTGACGGCAAGCACATCGCCGGCCTGCGCGCCAACGGCGAAGAGCGCGTCATCGTGGTCTGGGAAACCAACGCCCTGGACAAGGCGCCCACCGTCATCGGTGCCGGCCGCATGAAGTTCCAGAGCGTGAGCTTCATCAAGAACGGCCTGCTGGCCGTCACCCTGTGGCAGCCCTACGACCTGCGTACCGACCGGGTCAACAAGACCTTCATCAGCAAGTTCTTCATCACCGACATCGAAGGCAAGCAGTGGAAGGAGCCGATCAGCCCGGCCCGCGCCACCAGCCGCAACGAAGAACTGGAGCAGGCCCTGTCCAACTCCACCGTGCTCGATACCCTGCCCAACGACCCGGACCACATCCTGGTGGTGAACGGTTCGGGCAGCAATTCCGGTGACGTGTACAAGGTCAACCTGCGCAGCTTCACCTCCCAGCGCATCCAGAAAACCGAAGAGCGCGTGGCCGGCTATGTCACCGATCTCAACAGCGAACTGCGCGCGCGCCTGCGCCAGGACGTGGATGGCACCGGTGCGTATATCGCCACTGAATTCCGCAACCCCGCTACCGGTTCCTGGGAAGAACACTTCCGTTCGCACGTGAAGGATCGCGACATCAACCAGGTGGTCGGCTTTGCCGATGACCCGAACATCGCGTTCATCCAGAGCAACGTGGGCCGCGACAAGACGGTCATCTACGAGTACGACATCGCCGCGCGCAAGCAGAAGGAAGTGCTGTTCGAGCACAAGTTCTTCAATGCCGGCACCGTGGTGCTGAACCGCTACAAGAACGTGGACGGCGTGCCGTTCGGCGCACTGCTCGGCGTTGGCTACAGCGGCCCGCGCGAAAACGAGATCCAGTGGACCGATCCGACCTTCAAGGCGCTGGAACAGGGCCTGCGTCAGGCCCTGGGCATCCAGGCAAGCGAGGTCACCCTGGTCGATCCCGGCACCGGCCAGCGCGCCACCACCCAGCTCGACGGTGGCAGGTCGATCCGCCTGCTGGACTACAGCGCCAACCTCAAGACCTTCCTGGTGGTGGTGTCCGGCCCGTCCGACCCGCCCACCTACTACCTGTTCAACAACGGGCAGCTGACCGAGCTGGCCAAGTCCTACCCGCAGATCGACCCGGCCGCGCTGGGCACGACCAAGCTGGTCTATTACAAGGCGCGCGACGGGCTGGACATTCCCGCCTTCCTGACCACCCCGAACACCGAACTGTGCGGTGCCGGTCCGTGGAAGGCCGTTGTCCACCCGCACGGCGGTCCGTGGGCGCGCGATGGCATGGACTTCGACGGTTCCATGTGGGTGCCGCTGATGGCGTCGCGCTGCATGGCGGTGCTGCGCCCGCAGTTCCGCGGTTCGGCCGACTGGAGCCGCAAGCTGTGGATGGCCGGCGATGCCGAGTGGGGCCAGAAGATGCAGGACGACAAGGATGATGGCGCCAAGTGGATGATCGACCAGAAGATCGCCCAGCCCGGCCACATCGCCATGTTCGGCTTCTCCTACGGCGGCTATTCGGCATTCGCCGCATCGGTGCGGCCCAACGGGCTGTACAAGTGCGCCATTGCCGGTGCCGGCGTGTCGGACATCAAGAAGATCTGGTCGCGGTTCTACACCAACCCGTTCTTCCGCCAGGCCCAGGCCAAGACGGTGGACGGCCTGAACCCGCTGGACAAGGCCGGCGAGATGAAGATCCCGCTGATGGTCTACCACGGCGACCGCGACCGCACCGTGCCGATCGAACAGTCCGAATGGTTCGTGGCCAAGGCGAAGAATTCCGGCCAGCCGGTGGAGTACCACGAAATCGCCGATTACGCGCACGGCCCTGCCTGGACGCGCGCGATCATGGGCGACCAGCTGCGGCTGATCGATGATTACCTGGGCAAGGGGTGTGGTGGCGGCGGGTTGTAACCGCCGCTGGAGGGGCACCCGACCTACGGTCGGGGGCTCCCGATGATTATCGGCCACCTTCGGGTGGCCTCTTTTTATTCGCGAAGAATGGCCTGTGCCGCGTTGTGTCCCGGCGCGCCGGTGACGCCGCCACCCGGATGCGTCCCCGAACCGCACAGGTACAGGCCCGGCAGGGCACCGCGGTAGTCGGCCTGGCCCAGCATCGGCCGGGCGCTGAACAGCTGGTTGAGGCTGAGCGCGCCATGGAAGATGTCGCCGCCGATCAGCCCGAAGGTGCGCTCCAGATCCAGCGGACTGAGCGCCTGCCGGCCCAGCACCAGTGCGCTGAATCCCGGCGCGTGCTTCTCGACCGTTGCGATCATCAGGTCGGCCACTTCGTCGCGGTGGTCATCCCAGCTGCGCCCACCGGAAAGCACCGGGGCCACGTGCTGGCAGAACAGGCTGGCCACGTGCTGGCCGGGCGGCGCCAGCGAATCGTCCAGCGTACTCGGGATCAGCATTTCCACGATCGGTTCGCGTGACCAGCCGTGCTGGCGCGCATCGCGGTAGGCGCGGTCCATGTAAGCCAGCGTGGGCGCCATGATGATGCCGGCCGTGAGGTGGTCCCCTGCCCCGGGCAGCACGGAGAACGAGGGCAGGCCGGACAGCGCGACGTTCATGCGGAACGTGCCTGAACCGCAGCGCCAGTTCGCCATGCGCTCGCGGGTGGCCAGTGGCACCTCCCCAGGCGCCAGCAGCTGTTCGTACAACAGCTTGGGATTGACGTTGGCCACCACCCTGCGGGCGCGGATGACATCGCCCTGCAGCGTTTCCACCCCTACCGCGCGCCCCTGCTCGACGACGACCCTGCGCACGCCGCTGTCGGTACGGATGCTCGCCCCGGCGGCGATGGCCGAGCGGGCCATCGCCTGGGTGATGGCGCCCATGCCGCCGATGGCGTGGCCCCAGGCGCCCTTCACTCCGTTGCTCTCGCCAAAGGCGTGGTGCAGCAGCACGTAGGCCGAACCGGGCGCGTCCGGGCTGGCGTAGTTGCCCACGATGCCGTCGAACCCGAACAGGGCCTTGATCGGCTCGCTCTCGAACCAGCGGTCCAGGTATTCCGAGGCCGAGATGGTGAACAGGTCCAGCAGTTCCTGGCGCAACGCCGGCGCCAGCCCATGCAGCCGCCTGCCGAGCTGGCCGGCCTGCCACAGCGCCGGCAGCTGGGTCAGCCAATGGCCTTCCCCCACGTTGGGCGGCGCCTGCAGCGCAAGATCGCGCAGCACGTCGGCGAATGCCTCCAGGCGCTGCTCGAAGGCCGGCAGGCGCTCGGCATCACGTGCGGAAAAGCGCGCCACCTCCGAACGGGTCAGCCCGGCACCGGCCAACAGGTAATCCCCGTCCAGCGGCAGGAAGTTGTTGATCCGCCGCGGCACCACCTGCAGCCCGTGCTCGGCCAGCGCCAACGCCTGGATGATGCGAGGCTGCAGCAGCGACACCGTATAGGAAGCCACCGAATTGCGGAAACCGGGATGGAACTCCTCGGTGACCGCCGCCCCGCCCACCACCGGCCGCCGTTCCAGCACCAGCACCCGCTGCCCGGCCCGGGCCAGGTAGGCCGCGCAGACCAGGCCGTTGTGTCCGCCGCCGATGATGACTGCATCCCAAGCACGCGTCGTTGAAGTGTCCATGCTGGCTGTATACATGACCTTCGACACCCTTGCAGGCCGGGCCAGCGGCGTATCGTCTGGCCCACGGCCCCCATCAGGGGGCCTTCCTGAAAGATTCTTCGGCCCGGAGGCCATACTAGTGATCTCTCGTACTCCCAAGATTGTCCTGCTGACCCTGGCCGTTTCGGCCGCGCTGGTCGGCTGCGGCAAGAACGAAACCCCGGCTACGGACAGCGCGGCCTCCACCGCCACCCCGGCCGCCGCCGCCCCAGCCGCCACCGAGTTCAAGCTCGACGAAGCCAAGCTGCCGGCCTACAACGCCTTCCACCCGTCCGACCTGGACAAGAGCCTGGACGCCTGCACCGCGTTCGGCGATTACGTGAACAGCAAGTGGCTGGCCGCCAATGAGATCCCGGGCGACCGCACCAGCTGGGGCGCCTTCACCATCCTGGACGAGCGCTCGGTCGCCGTGCAGCACCAGTTGGCCGAACAGGTCGCAGCGGTGAAGAACCCGACCGGCATCGAAAAGATCGTCGGCGACTTCTGGGCCACCGGCATGGACGAAGCCAAGATCAACGCGCAGGGCATCGAGCCGATCAAGGCCGACCTGGCCGCCATCGACGGCCTGCAGGACAAGGACGCCATCGCCAACTACCTGCGCACCACCGCCGCCAAGGGCGAAAACGTGCTGTTCGGGTTCGGTCCGGAAGCGGACTTCAAGAACTCCAGCATGAACATGGCCTACGCCAGCCAGGGTGGCCTGGGCCTGCCGGACACCACGTACTACACCGACGCCAAGAACGCCGACAAGCTCAAGGCCTACCAGGCGCACGTGGCCAAGGTGCTGGAACTGTCCGGCGTGGCCGCTGCCGACGCCGCCAAGCAGGCCGCGGACGTGGTCAAGTTCGAAACCCGCCTGGCCAAGGCCTCCAAGTCCAGCGAGCAGCTCTCGCGCGATGTCTCGCTGTACTACAACCCGGTCACCGTGGCCGACGCCGACAAGCTGACCCCGAACTTCAGCTGGAGCCGGTTCTTCGAAGCGCAGGGCATTGCCGCGCCGGAGAAGTTCTCGCTGGCCATCCCCAGCTTCCACCAGGAAGTCAGCAAGGCGCTGGGCGACACCGACCCGTCGGTGTGGCGTTCGTACCTGCGCTTCCACACCGTGGATTCGGCGTCGCCGTTCCTGGCTGACACCTTCGCCCAGGAAAACTACGAGTTCTACGGCAAGACCCTCAACGGCCAGAAGGAAATGAAGCCGCGCTGGAAGCGCGTGCTGGGCACCATCGAAAACGATGCCGGTGAAGCCTTCGGCCAGCTGTACGTCAAGGTCGCCTTCTCGCCCGAGTCGAAGGCCAAGATGGAAGAGCTGGTCAAGAACCTGGCCGCTGCGCTCAAGGAGCGCATCCAGGGCCTGACCTGGATGAGCGATGAGACCAAGGCCAAGGCCATCGCCAAGTGGGAAACCTTTACCCCGAAGATCGGTTACCCGGACAAGTGGCGCGACTGGAGCGGCCTGAGCACCGGCCGTGACAGCTACTTCGGCAACGTGCGCGCGGCCAACGAATTCAACTACAAGTTCGCGCTGGGCAAGATCGGCAAGCCGGTGGACAAGACCGAGTGGGGCATGACCCCGCAGACGGTCAACGCGTACTACAACCCGCTGCAGAACGAGATCGTGTTCCCGGCCGCCATCCTGCAGCCGCCGTTCTTCGACCCGAAGGCCGACGACGCGCTGAACTACGGCGGCATCGGTGCGGTGATCGGCCACGAAATGACCCACGGCTACGACGACCAGGGCAGCCGCTTCGGGCCGACCGGCAACTTCGAGAACTGGTGGACCGATGCGGACACCAAGAACTTCAGCGGGCTGACCGGCAAGCTGGTGAACCAGTTCGACGGCTACAAGGTCGGCGACCAGGCGGTCAACGGCAAGCTGACCCTGGGCGAGAACATCGCCGACCTGGGCGGCCTGGCTACCGCCTACGATGCCCTGCAGAAGGCCAGCGCCGGCAAGGAAGACCCGAAGGTGGACGGCTTCAGCCGCGACCAGCGCTTCTTCTTCAACTGGGCCACCGTGTGGCGCACCAAGTACACCCCGGAAAACGCCAAGGTCCGCCTGGCCACCGATCCGCACGCCCCGGCTGCGTTCCGTGCCATGGGCGCGCCGTCGAACCTGCCGACCTTCGCGGCCGCGTTCGAATGCAAGCCCGGTACGCCGATGGTGCGCGCCGGCGACAAGCAGGTGGTGATCTGGTAATCGTTCACGCGGTGGCGTGAAGCAGAAAGGCCCGGAATTTTCCCGGGCCTTTTTGTTTGCCCGGTTGCCGGCCAACGGCCGGGGCTACCGTCGGCGCCGGTGAATGCTGCGTTTTCATGCGAGCTTGCTATAGTTCCGCGGTCTTCAATCCTCCTGGATTTGTTTCGCATGCCCAACCTTCGTCCGCTTGCCATCGCCCTCGGCCTGGGCCTGGCCACCCTGGTCGTCACCGACGCCTCCGCCGCCCCGAAGAAGAAGGCCGCCAGCCGTGCGCCCGCGGTGAGCGCGCAGTGCAGCGACTTCCATGACGCCACCAATGCTGGCTGGCTGAAGGCCAACCCGGTGCCGCAGACCGGTGCCACCACCGCCATTGGCCAGCTCGCCGAGCGCACCCGCGTGCAGCAGCGCGAGCTGCTGGACGGCGCGATGAAGGCACCGCAGGGCAACGTGCAGAAGCTGCTGGGCGACTTCTGGGCCAGCGGCCTGGATGAAGCGGCCGTGGAAGCCGACGGCTCGGCCCCGATCGCGCCGCTGCTGACCCGCATCAACGCCATCAAGAAGGCCAAGGATGTGCCGGCCTCGATTGCCGCGCTGCATCAGGTCGGCATCCCGGTGGCCTTCAACTTCGCCCCGGACGTGGACCTGAAGGCGCTGGATCGCCACATCGGCTACTTCATGCAGGGCGGCATGGGCCTGCCCGACCCGGCCTTCTACACCCGCACCGACGCCGATACCGTGGCGCTGATGGGCCGTTACCGTGCGTACGTGAAGCAGATCCTGGCCCTGACCGGCACCCCGGCCGACAAGCTGGAGGCCGAATCGCAGGCGGTGATCGCGCTGGAAACCGAGCTGGCGCGCAATGCGCAGTCGCTGGCCGGCATCAACAATCCGTTCAACAACTACGCGCCGATTTCCACCAAGGAACTCAACAGCCGCTTCCGCAACCTGCAGTTGGATGCGTTCCTGAAGGCGCAGGGCGTCAACGACGACCTGGTCTCGCTGTCCGACCCGGAGCTGTTCAAGGCGCTCGACGGCATGGTCACCCGGATCAAGCCGGACCAGTGGAAGGCCTATCTGCGCTGGCGCGTGGGCGATGCCATGGCCCCCTACCTGTCCAAGGCCTACCGCGATGCGGAGTTTGAATTCCGCGGCCGCGTGATCCGTGGCGAAACCATCGCCCCGGCCCGCTGGGAGCAGGTGCTGGATGCGATGAACGTGGCCGCCGGCCCGATGGTCGGCCGTGAATATGCCGCGCGTTACCTGTCGGCCGACGATCGCCGCCAGGCCGCCGTGATCGTCGACAAGATCCGCGAAACCCAGATCGAGGCGGTCAAGGCCAGCGGCTGGCTGAGCCCGGAAGCCAAGACCGAAGCACAGGCCAAGCTGGCCGCGCTGAAGATCGAGATCGGCACGCCGCTGCGCGACCTCGATTACAGCGTGCAGCCGATGGGCCGTGGCAGCTTCGGCGGCAACATGCTGATCGCCTCCACCTGGCGCCATCGCGAAGAAATGAAGCGCATCGGCAAAGGCAACGCCGACCGCCGCTGGGATGTGTTGCCGCAGCAGCCGGCACTGGCCTATGACATCGCGCAGAACCGCCTGATCGTCACCGCCGCCGTGCTGCAGGGCCCGGTGTTCAATGCCAAGGCCGACAACGCCGACAAGTACGGCAGCTTCGGCGCGCTGGTTGCCCACGAACTGAACCGTGCGATCGATGCCAAGGGTGCCCTGGTCGATTCCAAGGGCGAACTGCGCAGCTGGTGGACCCCGGCCGACAAGACCGCCTGGAACCTGCTGGGGAACCGCGTGGCTGCGCAGTACAGCAGCCTGGACTTCCCCGGCGTGAAGGGGGCCAAGGTCAATGGCGAACTGACCCGCGAAGAGAACCTGGCCGATCTGGCCGGCGTGGAACTGGCATGGGCGGCCTACCAGTCGGCCGAACCCGCCGCCAAGCCGGCCGCGCAGCAGGGCTTCTTCCGCGCCTGGGCCAGCCTGTGGCCGCAGCAGCTCTCGCCGGGCGAAGCCGCTCAGCGGTTGACCGCGGACACGCTGGCCCCGGGCAAGTGGCGCACCAACGTGCCGCTGTCCAACCTGCCCGCCTTCGGTGCCACCTTCAGCTGCAAGCCGGGACAGCCGATGCAGCGCGTGGACAGCGACCAGATCAAGATCTGGCGCTGAGCGAAACGTTGATGGATTGAATGAGGGCGCCCCCAGGGGCGCCCTTTTTCATGCACGCAGGGCCACGCCGTGCGTGGCTGCATCGCGCGCACCACAAAGCCACGCAGGGCGTGGCCCTACGCGTCGGGCTGCAGCCAGCCCCGGTAATTCACGATCAACCCCACCCCGGGTGCGGCGATCTCCACGTTGAACACGAACCGTCCATCCACTTCGGTTTCGAAGGTGGTGCCCCTGGGCAGCAGCGCCTTCGGCAGCGGCACACCCAGGAAGGACCAGCGGCGAGGCACCAACATCAATCGATCGCCTTCCACCACCAGCGCCAACGCGACCTCGATCACCCCGAAGCGCTCCACCAGCAGCGCATCGTTGCGCCCTGCCCCGCGCCGTTGCCACGAGGTGAACCTGCGCCCGCCAAAATCCCGCGTCCAGCGCTCGATGCCCTGCTCCGGCATGAAGGTCACGGTGACCGGTACATCGGCGCCCGCCTTCGGAAAACCGATCACCGCCGCCACCAGGCGTGACACCAACCCGGTGCCACGATGCACCTGCGCCGTACCGCTCCAGCGGTGCTGCCCGTACGTGTCGTGCAGCGCCTGCACCTGCGCAGGCAGCGCATCGTAGGCACTGGCCAGCACCTGCCGGTACAGGCTGGCGCCGGCATCGTCGCTGCGGAAACCGGTGTGGATCGCGCGCCCCTCGAACAGCGCGTGGTAGTCGGTAAGTTCCAGCGCCCGGGTCGCGGGCCGCGCACCGGGCAACGGCCGCTCACCCGCCAGCAGCTTGCGGATCACCGCTTCGATCGCCATGGACGGAATGTAAGGGCCGTCATCGCCTTCGGCGAGCAGGTGCCAGCTCAGCGTGGTGGGCGCCCCGTCGCGCATGCCCTGCGCGCGCACGTACATCCCACCGCGGTGCTCGCCAAACTTCATCAGGTTCAACACGCGGTAGAACAATGGCGAGAGCGGCTCCAGCGACGGCAGGGTTAAGCGCGCACGCGCCCTGGCCAGCAGGTTGAGCACGCGGTGCAGTACCTCCGGCACCGGGCCGGCGCCCATCCAGATGTCGGTCAGGGTCGGGTGTTCGGGCGGAATCACCTGCAGGTCGGGCACGTCCACCAGCGAGAAGTGCAGGTTGCGCAGCGGCAGCCGGCCCGGCACCGCGATGGTGAACCGCCGGCTTTCTGCAAGGCCGCGCCCATGACCAGGTTGGCCATCGCGCTGCAGCTTCACCGGCGCCCCGGCATAGCCCACCACCGCGCGCATCACGTTCAGACCGATGCCCGCATACGGTGATGGTGCGATACCCCCCTCAACGGATACCAGGTCCATGCGCTGCGCCATCTCGCGCAGCACCGCTGCGGTCAGGACGGGGAAGCTGCTGACCCCGGACAGCACGAAAACACCGGCCGCCCTCGCCTGCGCATCGAACCGGGCCACGCCGAACACGAAATCGGCCGCGTCGGCAAAGTCGAGGTAATCGATGCCTGCTGCGATGCATGCCTCGATCACGTTATAGCGGTGTTCGCCATAGTCCTGGAAGGGTCCGGAGGCATCCACCACCAGTGCGGGCTGCTCGGCCCCAAGCACGGCTTCAATGCGCTGCCGCTCCACCACCACCGGGTGCACGCGCGGCGCACCGGCGTAGCTGGCACAGAACGCCTGGGCAGCGTCCAGGTTGCGGCCGCAGATCAACAGCTCGATGTCCGGCAGGTCCGACAACAACCGGACCAGTCGTCCGCCGAAGACGCCATACCCGCCCAGAATCAGGATCTTCATGCGTGCGCCCTCCCTGGCCAATGCTGTTCTACGCGATCACTTCACGCTGCGCAGGTGGTTGGGCCGCTTCGGGCCACCCGGCGGGCGCCGGTTGAATGGCGGCTGCCCCCGCCAGTAGCGGATCAGCAGCCAGCCGAACAACATGCCGCCCAGGTGGGCAAAGTGGGCAACGCCCGGTTGCCAACCGGTGGCGCCGAGCACCAGTTCCATCACGCCGAACACGATCACGAAGGTGCGTGCCTTCATCGGAATGGGCGGGAACAGCAGCATCACACGCTGGTTGGGGAACAGCATGCCGTAGGCCAGCAACAGGCCGAACACGCCGCCGGATGCGCCCAGCACGGTGGCCGGGTCGGCGATCATCGCGCCCACGGCCAGCTGGCACAGGCCGGCACCGGCCACGCACACCAGGTAGTAGGTCAGGAAGCGCTTCTCGCCCCAGGTCTGCTCCAGCGGCGCACCGAACATGAAGAGCGCCAGCATGTTGAAGAACAGGTGCCCGAAGCTGCCATGCAGGAACCCATAGGTCAGCAGCTGCCACGGCTGGAAATTGCCACCCGGCGAGAACGGGTCGAAGCCACCGCGCAGCGGTTGCAGCATGAACGGCTCGAAGGTGCCGTTGCCAAGCAGGAACGGCTGCTGCAGCAGGAACAGCACGATGTTGGCGATCAACAGTGCCTTGGTGACGGTGGGCAGTCGGGGGAACATGGGGGCATCCTTTGGAACCGCGCCCATCATAACGGGCTAGCCCGGTCCCCACACCGCCGCGTCCAGGTCATCGCCGCTGCCGCGCGGCATGTGCTTGACCCGCCCGCGCTCCATCACCACCCCTTCGGCGCGCAGCCGCTGGTTCTGCTCGCGCCAGCCGCGCGAGCCTTCCGGCATCGCGATACGCCCGTCCGAGCGCAGCACCCGATGCCAGGGCAGGTCCGGATCGTCGTTCATGCCCAGCACCCGTGCGGTCAGTCGTGCCCGGCCCGGCAGCCCGGCCTTGGCGGCCACCTGGCCGTAGCCCATCACCTGCCCGCGCGGAATGGCCCGGATCACCGCCAGGATGCGCTCGCGCGCCTGCGCGGCAGCGTCCACCGCGTCGTCGGCCGGCGACGCGGATTTCTTCAGGCGCGCACGCGGCTGACCAGCAGCACGCCGACCAGCACCAGCGCCGTCCCCAGGATCTGCCAGGGGCCCATGGGTTCGTCGAGCAGCCATAGACTCATCACGATGGTGGATACCGGCCCGAGCATACCCACCTGCGCGGCCAGCGACGAGCCGATCCGCTTCACCGCCAGCATGATCGCCAGCACCGGCAGCACCGTGCAGACCGTCGCGTTGACCAGCGACAGCCAGTACACCGGCACCGGCTGCTGGAACAGCACCGGCAGCGGGTGCAGGACGGCGAAGTGCAGCACGCACAACACGCAGGCCACGCAGCTGGCATAGGCGGTGAGCCGGATCGCGCCGATCCGCGCCACCACCTGGCCGCTGCCGAACAGGTACAGCGCGTAGCTGAGCGCGCTGGCGAACACCAGCGCACTGCCCAGCACGATGCGCCCGCCTTCCAGCTGCAGGTCGTGGCCGAAGGCCAGCAGCACGCCGAGATAGCTGAGCACCAGCGCGGCCACCTGCCAGCGCCCGGGCTTCTTTTTCAGCAGCACCAGGCTGATCAGCAGCACCAGGGTGGGATTGAGGTACAGGATCAGCCGTTCAAGGGTCACGCTGATGTACTGCAGTCCCTGGAAGTCGAGCAGGCTGGAAAGGTAGTAGCCGGTGAAGCCCAGCCACACCACCCGGCCCCGGTCGGCCCAGGACAAGGCGGTGGCGCGGCGGGCCGACCACACTGCGAGCAATGCGAACAACGGGAACGCCATCAGCATGCGCAATGCCAGCAGCGTGGTGGCGTCCACGCCGTGGCGATAGGCCAATTTGACGATCACGGCCTTGCCGGAGGCGGCTACCGCGCCGGCGGCGGCGAGCAGGATGCCGGAGGTGGCAAGGCGTGGGGAGGAGGTGGGAAGCGCGTGCGACATCCCACGCATTGTCGCATCAGCGGATGTCTACCGAACAACGGTCGGCAGCTACCGGGGGGGTTGATACGCCTCAGCGCATCAACACCACCTCTTCCGACGATGTCGGATGGATGGCGACGGTGTCGTCGAGCTGGGCCTTGGTGACGCCCATTTTCACCGCGACCGCGAAACCCTGCAGGATCTCGTCGGCCGATTCGCCGAGCAGGTGTACGCCTACCACCCGCTCCTCTTCGCCCACGCAGACCAGTTTGAACAGGCTGCGCTGGGTGCCATCGGCCAGCGCCTGCAGCATCGGTCGGAAATTGGTGCGGTAGATGCGCACGTCACCGTGACGGGCGCGCGCCTCTTCTTCGCTCAAGCCCACCGCGCCCAGTGCCGGGTGCGAGAACACCACGCTGGCGATGTTCTGATAATCCATCTTCGCCTGCGGCTGTCCGCCGAACAGGCGGTCCATCAGCTTGCGGGCGGCGGCGATGGCCACCGGGGTCAGGCCCACCTTGCCCGCGATATCGCCCACCGCGTGCACGCTGGGCACCGCCGTGGTCTGCCAGTCGTCAACCTCGACCTCGCCCTTGTCACCGACCACGATGCCCAGTGCCTCCAGTCCCAGCCCGGCACTGTTGCCACGCCGACCGGTCGCGAAGAACACCTGGTCGAAGTGCGGTTCGGCCGGGCCATCGTGGCCGTAGGCAATGAGATCATCGCCCTCGCGCCGCAGTTCGCGCAGCCGGTAATTGAAGTGCAGCTGCACGCCCTGGTGGCGCAGGTTCTCGGCCAACTGTGCGGTCAGCTCCGCGTCGAAGCGCTCCAGCAGGCGTTCGCCGCGCACCAGCAACGTGACGCGGCTGCCCAGTGCCTGCAGCAGGCCGGCCAGTTCCACGGCGATGTAACCGCCACCGACAATCGCCACGCGCCCGGGGGCGCCGCACAGGTTGAAAAAGTCGTCCGACACCGACCCCAGTTCGGCGCCGGGAATGTCCGGGCGCTGCGGGTGGGCACCGGTGGCGAGCAGCACGTGTTCCCCGCTGATGCGGATGCCATCGCTGCATTCCACCGTGTGGGCATCCAGCAGCCTGCCCTTGCGCGGCACGCGCACCACCTTGCTGTCGTTCAGGCGCTTGAGGTAACTGGCATGGATGTTGGCGATGTAGGCCTGGCGATGCACCACCAGTTCCTTCCAGTCCAGCGCCGGTCGCGCCGGTACATCGAAGCCCATCGCCGCAGCGAGGCCGATCCGCCCGGAAAGGTCGGCCGCCAGCCACATCGCCTTCTTCGGCACGCAGCCGACGTTGACGCAGGTACCGCCCAGTTCGCCCGGTTCCAGCATCGCCACCCGCTTGCCGTGCTGCGCTGCGCGGAAGGCGGCGGCCAGGCCACCGGAGCCCCCGCCCAGCACGATCAGATCGTAGTCGTAATGCGTTGTCATGGGCGCCAGCATGCCACGCCACGTCGCGATTCAAACGTGACGACGCGGCCTGAATCGTTTCATCGGCGCAACGCTGGCCAACGCCCGTAGGTCATCGCGCGCCAGATCCACTCCAGCGGCCCGAACCGGAAATGGCGCAGCCACGCATGGCTGAGCAGCACCTGCAATGCGAACAGCGCCACCGCGAACGGAACCTGCCAGGCACGCGGCATCGTTTCAAACGCACCCAGCCCGTAGCCGTAGAACAGCCAGGTGCAGACCAGTGACTGCAGGATGTATTGGGTCAGCGCCATCCGCCCCATCGGCGCCAGCACGCGCAGGCGGTGCCGCCAGTGCACGATCCAGGCCAGGTAGCCCAGGCACATCAACAGGCTGGCCACCGACGACAGCGCATACGCCGCGCCGGTGGTGGGGGTGAACGTGCCGGGCGCCAGGTACGGCACCCAGCTCGCGCTGATGAGCATCAACAGCAGTCCCACCGGCAGCGCGCCGCGCCGCAACCAACGGTAGAGACGCTCGAACCGCGCCGGGTCGGCCAGCGCGCCACTGCGTGCGAACCAGCTGCCGAGCAGGAACATGCCCAGCACTTCCGGGCCGATGATCAGCGCCCCGGACAGGGCCGTGCCCAGATCGCTGGCCCGCTGCGCCACCGCCTGGCCGAAGCTGCCATGGCCATACGCCTGGCGCTGCAGTTCGACGGTCTGCTGGCCCTGCGCCATGGCCGAGCCGAGGGCGCCGCCATCGCCTTCGACCTGTCCGACCAGGCCCAGCATCGCGCCCAGCAGCAGCATCATCGCCGCCGCACACAGGTAGGTGGCCACGCCCATCGCCGGCAGCCAGCGTTGCGGCGCTTCGCGCGTGGCCAGCAGCGGCAACGACACCAGCGCGTAGATCACCAGGATGTCGCCGGACCACACCAGCAACGCATGGCACAGGCCGATCAGCAGCAGCCCGCCGCTGCGGCGCAGGTAGAAGGTCGTGAAGTCGCGGCGCGCCGCTTCGGCACGCTGCGCCATGATCGCAAAGCCGGCGCCGAACAGCAGCGAGAACAGGGTGAAGAACTTGCCCTGCACCAGCACGTAGACGGCGGCATCCACCCAGTAGTCCAGCCCCTGCCAGTGCGGGTCGATGCCGGTGAAGGCCAGGTCCAGCGGGCCGCTCAGCGCTTCCATGTTCATCAACAGGATGCCCAGCAGCGCGACCCCGCGCAGGATATCGATGACTTCGATGCGGTCGCCGGCAGCCACCGGCTGCAGCGTGGGGGAAACAGGCTTCACGGGCGACTCGCTTGGCAGGGCGGACAGTATGCCGCCGCAGCACGCAGGCCGCCCGGCATTTCGGGGCTGCAGATACGCAACGGCCCGCCGAAGCGGGCCGTTGCCTCATACGGTGGCCTGCACTCAGTGCTGGTGGCCGCCGTCGCCGTGCACGTGGCCGTGCTCGAGTTCTTCGGCAGCAGCTTCACGCACGTCGACGATCTCGACCGAGAAGTGCAGGTCCTTGCCGGCCATCGGGTGGTTGAGGTCCACGTCGACCACGCTCATGCCGACCTTTTCAACGGTCACGGCGCGCGGGCCGAAGTTGGTCTGCAGCACGACCTGCTGCCCCTTCACCAGGCGGGTGTCACCGAAGTGCTTCTTCGGCACGCGCTGGGACAGGCCTTCCTTGCGCTCGCCATAGGCATCAGCGGCCTTCACATCGACCTCGAAGGAGGCGCCGGCTTCCTTGTCGAGCATGGCGGCTTCCAGGCCCGGGATGATGTTGCCGTGGCCGATCAGGATCGCCAGCGGGTCACGGTCCCTGGAGCTCTCGATCGGCTCCTGGCCCTGCTCGGCGACGGTGTAATGGAAGCGGACGACGCGGTCTTTTTCGATCTTCATGCGGAACTCTTGTGCTGAGGCTGCCAGGGCAGACGGGTGGGACGGGTTGTCGCCCGCCAAGTACGCCGCCATCATGACGGCCTTCTGAGGCCGCGCATTATCCGGACATCACGCACATGACGCCAGTTCCGCGCTTGAACCGCTCTGTTGCCCGGGTTGCCGCCGTGCTTGCCCTGGCCCTGCTGGCCGCCTGCGGCGGCGGCAAGACCACCCGCCCGAGTGCGCCGGCCGCCTCCACCCAGGTCTGGCCCACGGTGGTGCCCAACGACCCGCAGGCGGCCAATGCGGTGCTGATGCGCGCCATCGGGCTGGTCGGCACGCCCTACCGCTACGGCGGCAACACCCCCGAGTCGGGCTTTGACTGCAGCGGGCTGGTGGCCTACGTGTACCGGGAAATGCTGGACCTGAAGCTGCCCCGGACCTCGCGCGACCTGGCGGCGGTGCAGGGACCGAAGATCGATCCGCAGCGGTTGGCACCGGGCGATCTGGTGTTCTTCGGCGACCGCGGCAACGTCTTCCACGTCGGCATCTACGTGGGCGAAGGGCGCTTCGTGCATGCCCCGAGCACCGGCGGAACGGTCCGGCTGGATTCGCTCGGCGGCACCTATTGGAAGCAGCACTACACAGGGGCGAAACGTGTCCTTCACTGAAATGAACAGGGCAAAGGTCTAAAAATGTGACCTCAATCACGCTCATATAAACGAAACTTTAACGAAATTTGTACCAAATCACACGTCTTACACGGCATCATCACCCATCGTTTTTATTCAGTGACCGCCGCGTGACGACAGCCGACCTGACGTGCCAAGGCCAGACCGCCACTTTCCGGCGCACTGCCCGCCCCGCTCTTCTCGCTTTCGCCCTCTGCCTGGCCAGCCTTCCGGCCTGGGCGCAGACGGCACCGACGACCGCCGTCGATGCTGCTCCGGTTGCCACCGCAGCCGCCACCGAGATCCCCGCCGCCGCCAAGCCCAAGGCTGACGCGCCGGCCCGCAGCAAGGCCGATGCCGCTGCCAGTGCCACCCTCGCCGCCCTGCTTCCGCACCTGGCGGCCAACGACACCATTCCGCTCATGGACCGCTCGGCGATGTTCGCCGGCGACCTGAGCCGCCTGCTGGCCAACTACGATGCCAGCTCCGGCGCCAATGGCGTCGTGGTCGGTGGGGCCGCCGACAACGGCAAGGTGCAGTCGCTGCTGCGCCGTGCGATGACGCTGCTGGGCACTCCGTACCGTTGGGGCGGCACCTCGCCGGACAGCGGTTTCGACTGCAGCGGCCTGGTCGGTTACGTGTTCAAGACCGCGCTGGGCATCGACCTGCCGCGCGTCTCGCGTGAAATGGCCCATGACGGCGAAGCAGAGCTGATCAACGACCGCAACGCGCTGGCGGCCGGTGACCTGGTGTTCTTCGGCCGCAGGGGCCGGGTCGACCACGTGGGCATCTACGTGGGCGAAGGCCGCTTCCTGCACGCCCCCAGCACCGGCAAGGACGTCCGCGTGGACAGCCTGGTCTCGGGCTACTGGAGCGGCAAGTTCATGCAGGCCCGCCGCGTCGAGCTCTGAGCCGGCCGGCCCGCCCCGCCATTTGAAGGCCGCTGCCCCGTGCAGCGGCCTTTTTCGTTATGGGCGCCGGTGGCCGGTAACGGGGGCAACCGGCGTTGTCCCTACTGTCGTTCGAGCAATTCCAAGTGCGTGCGACCACCCCGGGCCGGCTTCGGCAGGGGTTGTTGACTCCGGCGTGGGGCGGCTCGCCGGGGTCACGCCGACCAGTAGACACCGCCCGGGATCTTTCCAGTAAAGGTGACGCATGGCGGCAGTCCCTGAATTTCCGGCCCGGTGTGTGATCTGGTTTGGGCAACCACACGCGGCCGAGCGCGCCGCATTGGCAGCGGAAGGGTGGCAGGTGCGCGGGGTGGCCAGCGATGCATGCGTGGCCATCGGCATGCGCGGCAGCGACCTGGTGGTCGGGCTGCTGGACCTGCGCGGGGCGGCCCCCGGCAACGTGGAGCACCTGCAGGCGCTGCTGGAGCAGCACCGGCACATGCGCGTGCTGGCGATCCTGCCGCCCGGGCCCTACCCCACGCCGCCGCCGCTGCAGTCGCTGCTGGCGGGCTGTGTGGAGACGTTCACGGCGCCGCTGGATCTCTCCAGCCTGGTACAGCGGCTGCAGCACCTGGCGGACGGCGACGAGACGCGTTCGCCGGCCGGTGCGCAGGCGCTGGTCGGGAACAGTGCGGTGCTGCAGGTGGCACGGGCGGCGTTGCGCAAGTTCGCGCCGGTGGAGCTGCCGGTGCTGGTCACGGGCGAAACGGGCACGGGCAAGGAGCTGGCGGCGCAGGCATTGCATGCGCTGTCACCGCGGCATGCGCGGCCATTCCTGGCGGTGAACTGCGGGGCGATTCCGGCGGCGCTGGTGCAGTCGGAACTGTTCGGGCATGAGCGCGGGGCGTTCACCGGTGCGGCGACGCGTCGGCTGGGCCTGTTCGAGACGGCCAGCGGGGGCACGGTGTTCCTTGACGAGATCGGCGACCTGCCGCTGGATGCGCAGACGAACCTGTTGCGGGTGCTGCAGGAAGGCACGATCGAGCGGGTGGGCAGCAATCATCCGCTGGCGGTGGATGTACGGGTGGTGGCGGCAACGCACATCGATCTGGAGCAGGCAGTGGAGCGCGGGCAGTTCCGCCGCGATCTGTTCTACCGGCTCAATGTGCTGCGCTTGCCGATGCCGGCGCTGCGCGACCGTGGCAGCGACATCCTGCTGCTGGCGGAGCATTTCCTGGCCAGTTTCCGCCGCCGGCACGTGACGCGCGCGCGCGGGTTCACGACGGAGGCGGCGCAGGCGCTGCTGCGGTTCAACTGGCCGGGCAATGTGCGCGAGCTGTTGAACCGGGTGCAGCGGGCGGCGATCGTGAGCGAGGCCGAGCTGATCAACGTGGCCGATCTGGAACTGCTGCCACCGCAGGTGGAGATGCCGCAGCGGCTGCTGCACGATGCGCGCCAGGCGGCCGAGCGCGATGCCTTGTTGCAGGCCCTGCGCGATAACGCGTTCAACATCACTGCGTGTGCCCGCACCATGCAGGTTTCCCGCGTTACCGTGTATCGCCTCTGCCGCAAGCATCAGCTTGCCCTGCCCGAGTTGCGCTGAGAGCTGAAAGCCCTGGTTTGCGAACGTACGGGCTTTGGGCCGGCGGGGGCGGGTTTGCGGGGGACGCCGTAAACCTGTGGTGGTCAAGTTTTTCTGGACACTCTCAAGGGGCGTTCAGGCCACCTGCGCTTCGTGGAGCG